>JAVBQR010000038.1:0-20151 GCA_031548865.1 Planctomycetota bacterium | reverse complement strand
GATAAACCGTCGCTGGGTGGTTCCACAAAACTCCCTATCAGTGTCGGAACTTACACCTCTGTAAGACAAGGAGCAAACGCCACTGTAGCGATTGTCTATCGGCCTGGATTCCGGCGAGTTACGCTTCCCCCCGGTTCAATGTTCATGACGCCGGAATGACGTGTGGGGAGGTGTGAGGTGTTACAGGGTCCGGTGCTGCCGTTCCCTTGACTAACCGTTACCGCCGACGCTTGGGGAGGTGTCAGGCGTAACAGGGTGCGGAGACAGGAAGTTTCCCGAAAACCAAAGTGGTTCCAGTATAAACACCATGTCCCCGTTATTCTCGAGTTTTCAACTGAACTTTTGCAAAGTGGCGATTTAACCGCCAATCGCCACTTTGCAAAAATCGTTTTTGCTTGGATTTCAAGAGTTTTTGATTTTACAAAATCGCCATTCGGCGGTTTGAATGGTGATTCTGCAAAAGTCCAGTTCCACTTTAAATTTCGGTGAAATCATGTCCCCGTTATCCTAGCGTTTTCAATATATGTCCGCAAATTGCAGGGGTGGGGACAGCCCCGACGAGCCGAATGTGAAAGGTTTTACTCAGCCACCGTGACCCCTGGATTCCTCGCTACCGCTCGGAATGACAATTGGACTGTTATTGCCATGCTGATATGTGGAGATTATCGTACTGAAATGTAGCCACAAGCACCACAATGACTGCCTAGCAGCAACAGGACAACTATCAAGGAAATGGAGCGGCAGTTTGGCTCTATTTCCTTGAACGGTTTGCTAATAACGCCCAAACTCTGAATCGTCCAACTGTACATTCTGACCCGGTTTTACCACCCTGTCTCCCTCCGAGGTCGTCCGGTGCTCGGTCGGACCCTTGGCCAGTTCCTTCCACTTCCGTTCCGCCCGCTCCGCGTCCGTGTCGCCGCCCAGACCCGCGCCAGCCTTTACCCCCTTGCCGCCGAAACCGGACCGGAGCATATTGTCCAGCGAATAATCCTCATCCTCATTCGCCGCCTGCGACAAATCCCAGTCCTTCGCCGCCGCCATCTTCTTGAAAGGCGCCTCGAACTCCTCGACCGCCTGCCGGCCTAACCCGGAATAGGCCGATCCATAGGTCTGTTTCTTGCCTGGCGCTTCACTGTCATAATGATATTGGTTACCATGCGTCTGCCAAGGTGATCCGGGGTAATCCTCCGCCGCCCCGTACGCCGATTCATCCACGCTGGCGCCTTGCGTACGGTAAAACCCGCGCGTTTCCTCATAATTGTCGGATTCGTGACGCTCGCCGTCATCACCGAAACCTTCTTGTTCATCGCTATGATAATAGCGCCGGTCGTAAGACGGGGAGGAATCCGCCTCCTGACGCGCGTCCTGCCGCGCCGCATATTCCAGCCTCCCCACCCCGCCGCCCGATATCACCGTCTGGCCCGGCCCCTGACTGAAATCCTGCGACAGTTCGATTATCTTACCCTTCAGGGTCTCCACCTGCCGGCCCAACACCTCCACCGCTGAATTCGTCACCGCCGCTTCCGACACCGTGTCGTGGGTTATGCCCGTCATCTGTCCAAGCTCGCGGTTCACCTCCAAAATCGCCTTCGCCTGGTCGCTGGCGGTCTGTGAAGCCAAAGCCGACGAATCCGCCATGCGGATGGCGTCCTGGACAATATTGTTAAGCATCTCCTCCAGACGTGAAATATACGCGCTGGCATTGCCGATACGCTCGGTCACGTCCTCCACCATCGCCGCCGTGTCCTTGGCCGCCTTGGCGGAGCGGCCAGCCAGGTTACGCACTTCCTCCGCCACCACCGCGAAACCTTTACCTTGTCGCCCCGCCCGGGCCGCCTCGACGGCCGCGTTAAGGGCAAGCAAATTGGTCTGGAACGCGATGTCGTCAATCAACTTGACAATCCTGGCAATGCGAATCCCGGCGTCCTGGACGTCCGTCATCGCCGAAAGGGCGTTGGCGATCTCGTTCCCCGACCGCTCCGCCGCCTCGCGCGCCTGCGCCGCCAGTTGCGTACCCTTCTCCGCCGATTCGGTGTTCCGCTGGATGCGTTTGGAAAACTCGTCCAGGGACGAACTGACCGCGGAAATCGAGCTGGCGTGCCGGGTGGCGTAATCGGAAAGGGTGTGGGAAGAGGTGGCGATCTTATTGGTGTTTGCGCCGAGAATCTTCATTATGCTGCCAAGCTCGTCGATGGCGTCTTTCACTTTCATGTGGCTGGTGACGTTGCGGAGCAGCACCACATGCCCCCCGGGTGGAATGGCGCCGGCGGGAAGCGGGCTGTCGAGAACCTGGAAGAAATCGTCGCCACGGGAAATCACCGATTCCGGGGTCAAGAAGGACACCTGCGGATTCGCCTGAATCAGGGCGGATTTAAGCTCAGGTGACAAATTTCTCCCCAGATCGACGGAGCGCGACAAGCCGAGAACCTTCTCAGCCGCGAGGTTGAGGTTGACGTGACGCATATCCTGGTCCAGGACTAGGAGGGGATAACGCAACGCGTCCAGCAACTCCTGGTTCAAACCGCGCCTGCCGTAGAAAGCCAGGGTCATCAGCGCGACCAGGGTCGAAACAATACCGCCGCCGATCAGGATATACAGCGCGTAGTGCAACACAAGTCGTCCCAAGGCGGCTTGCGGTATGGCGGCGGCGTCTGGTACCAGGGCCGGGAGAACGAAAAAATAGGCTAGGGCAGCCAATATCGCCTGCGCGACCACTGCGAAAAGGAAGATCTTTATTATAGTAAAACCGGACAGTTTCATTTGTTAACCTCTGAACTTTTGCAAAGTGGCGATTTAACCGCCAATCGCCACTTTGCAAAAATCGTTTTTGCTTGGATTTCAAGGGTTTTTGATTTTACAAAATCGCCATTCGGCGGTTTGAATGGTGATTTTGCAAAAGTCCAGTTAACCTCATTGTATGCAAAAACTTCATCAATACGCCGATTCCAGCGCTTCCAATTCATCCTCGTGCAGCAAACGCTCGGCGTTCAGGATAATCTTCACTTCGTCACCGACCCGGCCCAAACCCTGGATAAAACGGTGCGCAACCCCTTTCTGCACCGAAGGCGGCGGCGTGATCATCTCCGGCGGAATGTCGAGAACTTCGTTGACGGTGTCGACGATAACCCCCACCGGGGTTTCGTTCATGTGCGTTATGATGATGCAGGTCCGTTCGTCGTAATCCTTCGGCGGCAAATTGAAACGCAGACGGAGGTCCAGGGTGGGGATGACTTGTCCGCGCAGATTGATGACCCCTTTTACGAAGTCGGGGAGATCCGGGACATCGGTGATCTTCTGGATGGAGATGATTTCCTTGACATGCCGGATTTCCAGCGCATAGTCCTCGACGTCCAGGCGGAAGGTTAGATACTTGTCTTTCTGGGTATCGTCGTCTTCCTCTTCGTCACCCCAGAAGTCGTCGATCATGGATTGCCGCATATCGTACCGCCTCCTCTTTCTCGAAAAACCTCTTCACTTACCTTTTTGGCGTATTCCATTGCGCCGAACGCTGCCGGGCGAGGTTGACAATCGCCCCGATGTCGAGAATGAGGCCGACTTCGCCGTCCCCGAGAATCGTGCAGCCGGAAACTCCCCGCGAACGCTTCAGCCAGCCGGAAAGCCCCTTGATAACCGTCTCCTGTTGGCCAAGGAGTTCGTCGGCGAACAGGGCGATTACCTCCCCGTCCTCGCCCTCCACAATCATCAAAATCCCTTCCATCAAGTCCCGGGCGCTTTTCACCCGGCTGAAGGTCTCGTCCAATTTGACGATGGGAATGAGTTCCTCCCGCAGCTTGACCATTTGCTGTCCGTCCGGCGTCGACATGATTTGCGCCGGCTCGGGGCGCAGCGACTCGCGGATGGAAAGCAGGGGAATGATGTAACGCGTGTCACCCGAACTCACCAGCATGCCGTCGATAATCGCCAAAGTGAGGGGGATGCGGAGAACCACCGCCGTGCCTTCTCCGGGCCGGGTGCGGATGTCGATGCGGCCGGAAAGTTTTTCGATGTTTTTCTTCACCACGTCCATGCCGAAGCCGCGGCCGGAAATGTCCGTCACCTTCGAGGCGGTGGAAAAACCCGGTTCGAAAATGAAATGGTAGACCTGCGAATCCGACAAGTCGGTGCCGTCCCCTTGAATCAGACCCCGGGAAATTGCCCGCTTCACAATCGCCGCCCGGTCCAGGCCGCGTCCGTCGTCGGTGATGACAATCCACACTTCGCCGCCTTCGTGATGTCCTTCGATGGTGAGGCGGCCCGTTTCCGGTTTCCCCAGGTTGATGCGTTCCTCCGGGGATTCGATGCCGTGATCGATGGCATTCCTGATGATGTGCACCAGGGGATCGGATATCCGCTCGATGACGGTGCGGTCGACTTCCGTTTCTTCGCCGAGGAGAATCAGGTCGACTTGTTTCCCCGCCTTGACCGACAGGTCGTAAACCAGGCGGGTCATCCGCCGGAAGGTCGGGGCGAGGGGAATCATGCGTACCGAAGTCGCCATGTCCTGCAGGGAGCTGGCGACGCGGCGGAGCTGGTGGACAGCCCGCTCGAGGCTCTCGTTGTCGGCGTTCCACACCACCGGATGGCGGGTGACCATGGCTTCGGCGATGACCAGTTCCCCGACCAGGTCGAGCATGCTGTCGAGCTTGCGCAAATCCACCCGGATGTCGTTCCTGGCCGCCGCCGCGTCGGCGCTGCGGCGTTTAGCCCCGGTGTCGGAATGGGATTTGCCGGTCGCCACCGGGGCGGTGTCGGGTGAGCTTTTGCCCGGTTCTCCGGCGCCGGAGGCGGCGTCGGAGACGGAAAGTTTTTTGGACAGGGCGATTTTGGCGGTGGTGTCGGAGGAGCTTTTCCTCTTCGGCTCGGGGTTGTCCTGGAGTTCGGCTCCGGCCAGTACCGCCGCCGGAGTCAACATTTTCTTGATGCGCTTGGTGGTGTCGGATTGGGAATTCGCCAGAATCGGATCACGGATCTCGGCGTCGCCCGGCAGGGGTGCATCCATGACAATGGTGCGGTGTTTCGGGGCGTCGCGGAGGTTCACCTGGTCGGAGGAAGCGCCCCTGAGGACCATGCGGGTGGTGTCGTTCACCCGGTGCTGCAACACCGGATTCGCCGGTTGCGAGACCGGGGATGCGCCAGCGCCGGTTACGGTCTTGATTGAACCGGCCTCGGCGGCGGGCGGCTCGGCAGGGGGCGGGGGAGACGCCGGCTGCGGCGGGGAGTAATTCGCGAGATCCATGTTGCGGCGGTCGCCGATGGGGATGACTTCGGTGTCCGGCGCCTTGCGTATGGTGGCGGTGGCGTGGGCGGTGGAGAATTCGTCCATCATGGCGATATAGGCGTCGGTTTCCGGAATGGCTCCGGAACCGCCGCAGGAATAGTCCAGGACGCCTTGGCGGAGGACGTCGATCATTTGCAGGAGGGCGTCGAAAGTCTGGGAATCAAGGCCGAGGGTGCGTCCGATATTGTTCTCGACCTCGGATTCCATGCGGTGGCTGAGGCGTTCGAGATCGGAGAGGTTCATGAATCCGGAGTTCCCCTTGAAGGAATGGAGGCAACGCAGTGCCTCCTGCACGGATTCGCCGGCGGAGTCGGGGTGTTGTTCGGCCTGAAGCAGCGCGTGTTCGATTTGCTCCAGCAATTCATTGGCTTCGGTGACGTATTTGGCCGCGAACTCCGAGTTGTCGACTTTTTCGCTGCGGACCAGCTGTTTGGTTTTGATGATGCGGGCGGTGTCGGAGGAGCGGCGCCGGGTCCGGGAGTCGTCGGATCGGCGGTGGCTGGTGTCGACGATAGTGGTTTTGCCGGGTTTGGTCGGGGCGGGGCCGGAATTGATATGGACGGATTCCTTGGCGGCATCGGTGAGGCGGATGACGCTGGAATGCGGGACGAACTGGGTGGCGTCGGGGCCGAAATCCTCATCCTTGGCGGCGGGATGTCCCATGGCCGGCGGGGGGTTCACCTCCGGTCGGGGTTCGGCATTGGTTGGACTTTTACCTTCGGACCGTGCTTCGGCGTTGAATCCCACCCTGTTGTCCGGTTGGTAATCCTTTTTGCTATCGACTTTGGGGATTATCGAAGTGAGCGAGGACCGGGTTAGCCGGGTGGCGGTGATGATCTCGGAAATCAGGGAGTCGATGCCGATGTCGTTACCTTCTGCGTCGACCGATTCGCCGCCGGCGGTGAAGATTTCGCGGAGCAGATCCACGGTTCGGCAGAGCAGGGTGATGTCGTGCTGACTGATGATTTTGTCCGGAGCCTTGCGGTACTGTTCGAGGAGCGTTTCCGCTTCATGGGTCAGTTTGGCGATGTCGTGGAGCCCGACGAATCCGGCGCTTCCCTTGATGGAGTGGAAGTGCCTGAAAACGCGGTTGACGATTTCGGTACGTTCCTCCACGTTTTCCTGGCGCGAATACTCGACGAGCGAGGGCTCGATGTCATCCAGGAGATCGGAGGCTTCGGCAATGAAGCTTTGCAGGAGTTCTTCGGAAATCATGCTTTTTGCGTTCTCTTTGTACGAATGGGCCGGCTCGGAAGCGGCCGGCCGGCGTTGGCGGATCCGTAACCTCTAACCAAGGAAACAAGCATCACTTCCAATGGTAACCCCCGCGCCGCCCACTGTCAAGGCAATGCGGGATTATAGATGAATTTCCCGGCGCTTCGGTAATGTTTTTTTCCCTTCCTGGAAGAAATTTCCCTTTTTCCCCGCCTCCGGGCAAACGCGATAAACCTTTTCGGATTATCGGTCGATAAAAGTTTTGGGAATTTTATCGGGAGTGGCGGATTGCCGGCCGGGAGCCGCGCCGTCGAAACGCCCGCCCCCGAGAGCGCCTTGCCCCGCCTGGAGGAGACGTATGTCGAGTGCCGAAAAGCTGATTAAAAAATACCGGAACCGCGGCTACAGCCTGAATGCCATCCGTTTGCTGGCGGAAAGCCGGGAGGGCCCTTTGGGGAACGAAATGCTGCGGATTATCGATTCCCTGGAAATGAACGGAGATGGTGTAGGCCCGGGTCTGGAATTCGCCGACGGCGAGGCAAGCGAGGTCGCCTGCGAGACGGCGGAATTTCACACGATCGCGGCCGATTCCGGCGCGGTATTTTACATCGCCGAGAACGGTGACGATGCGGGCGGCGCCGCGGTGGATTTCGACGTCATGGCCGAAACGGCCAATGAAGAGAGCGGCGGCGGGCTTGGCGATGATGACTCGGTCGAGGATATCGTCATCGGTGAGACTTCGGGATCCGGCCTGGTGGAACGCGGTTCCGCGAACCTTTCGGCCGGCGGCAAATTTGGCCGGACCCTGTCCCTGGCCGCTTCGAACGCCTGGCAGACGGTTAATTCCTTCGCCTCTTCGGCGCAGGCGCAGGAATTGGGGATTTGGAGCCGGTTTTGGTCGAAGGTTTCGGGCGTGGGCGAGGTGTCGCCGGCTGCGGCGGAGTCATTCGCGGCGGCGGCGCTGGAGGAATCGGCTCCCGGCGCCGTGACGACAGCTGAAAATGCAACGGCGGCATTGTCCGCCGACGTTTCGGCGCCGGCCGTTTCCGAGCCGGTGCCAGTCGTTACCGACGCTGCGGACGCCTCCGCCGTGCCCGGGGCGGCCGATATGAACCATTCCGAGGAGGACGTGCCTGCCGTTTCCTCATCGTCGTCCTCCATGGCAGGTACTTCCCGATCAGCGTCTTGCGCCGCTTCCGAAGCGTTCTGCGAAGCGGTCTCCGAGGGGTTTTCAACAGAACAGCAAAGCGCGGAGAGCGCCGGCGAAGCCCTGCAAAGGGAGCAGGCGCCGCTCGCGAAGGAAACAATTACCGAGGTATCCGAAGCCCCCGTATTACCTGAAGCACCCGCGTTATCCGAATCACACGCGTTACCTGAAACACACGCGTTACCTGAAACACACGCGAACCCCGAGGCATCCGAGGCACCCGAGGTTGCCGAGGCGCTGGACGAGGCGATGATTGCCAGCGCCTGGGACGTGAGTGAGGATTATATCCCCGGTGGCGAAAGCGACATCGCGGCGGCTTCGCCTCGACAAGGGGCGATTACGGAAACGGAGTCGGTCGCCGCCGGAAAGAATTTGCTGGCATTGGCGCAAGCCCATCTGGCCGATGGTTTGTTTCCGGTTCAGGCCGCGCCATTGCCGCAAGCGCGGGCAAACGCTGGCGGGGAAGAAAAAATCAGCAGGGCGGAACGGCGGCGGCGGGAACGGGGCGAAAAGAAAAAACGCAAAAAGGCGGGAAAAAATCTCCTCGCCGGCGCATTACCCGAGATTGTCCTAACCCGTTCGGAAGATACGGAAACGTTGTTGCCGGTGGAACAGCCGCTTGAGGCCGCGTCTGCCGGCGAGGCTTTGGATATTGCCGAAAGACGCGAAGCTAGGGAAGCATTAAAATTGTTGACGCCGGCGGATCTGGTGGACGACGCCGAAGCGCGCGGCGAAGCGGACGAAAACGAACCGGCAGCTACCGCAATCGCGGTGGTTCCGGAGGGGGAAGCGGCAGCGGAAGAGCAGGCGGCTTCCGATCAGTTGACTTTTCAACCCTGCTTCGAAGGTCAGGCCGAGTCGGGAGATCACCTCTTCGTCATCGCTTCGGGAACATACGAGGAAGCGGAGGAAGGCGTCATCCATTTGGCGGAACGTTCCGGCCTGGCCGGTTTCGCCGGTGCGCTAAAAATCGCCCGGGCCGAGGATTGCCTTGACGAGGAACCCGACCAGCCGCCCACCGTTTCCGAGGCTGACGCGGCGGAGGCGGAACGGGTCATTCACTTCCGGGACCGCTTTCGGTTTCCTGCCGCGTCCGGGCTGGAAGACAGGTCAGAGGATGTGGAGTCTACGAACGGCGAACCGGAAGTGGAAGGGGGAGGCGGCGACGCTTTGTGCCTGCGGCTCTTTGACAGTCCGGTCGCTCAGGAAACCACCGGGCTGGTAATGGAGGAAGAGGACGATGCCGGGGTGTTGACTTTATTCGCCGACCGGGAGGATGCGCCCCTGTTTTTACTGAAGGATGACGCCGTTCCCGATACTGAGGCCGGTAGTGAATTATGCCGGGAAAGCGAATTCGGCCGGGAAACGGTGAAATTAGCGGAGGAAAATAGCGCCGAAGGAGGGGAACAAGACGGCCTGTCCGTCATCGCCTCACTCCCGCTTTTGCTGGAAACTCTGGCGCCGCCTAAGCTCCAGCTTCCCGCAGGAACGGCGGGTAGGAAAAAAGGTGCGCGCGGCGGGAAAAAAACCGGCCGCATGGCTACGGAAGTTTCCGTCGCGGAAGGTACCCTGGTTGAAAATGTCCCGGCCGAACCAGCCCTCGCGGCGGAAACACCGGAGAACGAATTCCAATATCTTTTGGACAGCCTGGAGGATTGGGATGGCATGCTTCCGGAAGCGTCCGCCCCGGTGGCGCTAGCCCCGCAGCCTAGCGCGGACGAGGCGGAAGCGGCGGTTTTGTTGATGGCCGATCCGACTCTGGGAGGCCTCCAAGAACCGCTGGCGGAAACTCCTTCGGAAAGCATTCGGGTGCCCGAGCCGGAAAGCGATTTTCTGCTTCCGGTCACCCGTCTCGGCCTCGTCCGCTGGCTGGCCGGCGGCCCGGCACTGGACAACGATCCGCTTATCCACGATTATCCCGCCGCCTCCGGCGAGGCCTGTGCGGACAGTTCCTCGGCGGTGATTATCGACCTCGAAGCCGATACGGTCACCGCAGGGTTCTCCGCCGTCGCGGACGCTTCGCAATCGGCGGCGGAAACGGCATCCCCGCCACTGGCCCTCGAGCCGGCCGATCTACCGGTCGAACACGTTATCGAATGCCTGCCCCCGGAACCGGAGCCAGTGGATTTCATGGTCCGCGAAGCCGAGGTTCGCGCCGAAATGGAACAGGAGTACCAAGCGCGCCTGGACGGCTTCGCCAAACGCCTGCTGGAAGTCCAGTCCGCCGGAGCCGCCAGCGAGGCGCGTGCCCGCGAAGCCAAAAAGGAGGCGGAGGAACGTACCGTACTCCTGACGGAAATGGGGAAACGCCTCGAAAAAGGCGAGGAAAAACGCGCCGAACTGGAAAAAGTCCTCGACGGGGTAAGGGAGGAATCGCACGAACGGCAGCGACAGATCGATCACCTGAAAGGAATATGCGAGGAACACCAGCGTCTTTACGACGAATTCGAGGATCTCCGGAAAGCCTACAACGAAGTGGTCACCGACGTCCTCCCCACCCTCCAGAACGAACGTGACGATCTGGCGATGACGGTGGAACGCCAGTGCGATCAGGAGAAAAAGCTCCGCAGCGGTCTTGGCCACGCCCGCCGCCGCCTTTCGGTCGGCTACGGTTTGGGGGCGGCCGCCAGCCTGGTATTGGTCGCCCTTCCATTGGCGAACTGGCTGAAATCCTCCGACACCTCCAAGAAATTGGCGGTCGAACACCAGGCCCTAACCGAGCTTAAGGAAAACCTGCAGCGGGAAGTCGAGCAGAACATAACCGCCCAAGGGAAAATAGTCGAGTTGGAAAACAAGATGAGTACCGCCCGTTCGCAAATCGCCGACCTGCAAAGCAAAAACAAGCAGCTCGCCCAAGCGAACGCCAAGGCGGTGCAGCAGGCGAAACAGGCCGCCGCCAGTCAAAGCACCGCCCAGCATTCGCCCGGCATCGCGGTTTTCAAACCCGCCGATTCGGCCTCGAACGGCGTTCCGACCCGAACGTCGGTAATGGCCTTGCAGGGTTCCTCGCAAACGGGAGGCAAATTACACGTCAATGAAGTACGGGACCCCGCCGGCAGCATCGAACAGGTGGTGGCGATAAACCGCCAACGTAACGACAACCCGGAAAACCGGCAAATGGCCATGGCCCCGCGTTCGAACGGTGGGGCGGCCGACTCCCGGTCCGCTTCAGTCAAACCATCCCCGAACGCCCCGTCCCGCGTCCAGCTTAGCGGCGTCGCCGCCACTGGAGCGGGAGCCGGAGCCGGCGGCGGGGCCGGCCTCCGTCCCGCCGCCGGGGCGAAAGTTACGGTACAGTCCCCGCCGGGTTCTGGCGTGGCGGTGGCGGCGGTGAGCGGCGGGAAAAACACGGCACCGCGTGCAGGCGAGGTGACGGCGAAGGTCAAGAAGGGCGAGGGAGTGGCGCAGGTGGTTTACCGGGTCCTCGGCACTTGGGATCCGGAAGTGGTGAGTTGGGTGGTTCGCGAGAACGATCTCAAAATGGACAAACGCGGCAATCCGGTCATCCAGCCGGAACAGCAGCTGCGCCTCCCGAAGGACGGCCGGGTGGACCAGGCCGCCAGCGCGGCGCGGCGCCGTTGAACCGGACCAATCAGTATACACCACATTTTCCGGAACAGAGCGATGTTCCGGAAAATGTTTTTTTAATGATAGCGCTAGAGGTCCCGCCAATATAACCGCTGGACAGATATGAGCATTATGTATTCAACCCGGTTTTGCGGACCGCCTACCCTTGCGGCGAATAACCGCTTGGAGGGACAACGGGGGGGTGAATACTAAATATCATATTTATTTCCTAACATTATCATTGACAAGGAAGAATTTTCCTTAACAATTATTAAGGTAACCTTTCGCCGATGCGAGGACGCCCCGGAATGGCTGGACAAGTAAAACGACTCATCGATCAACTGATCCAGCTCCGCACCAAGGGCGACCGTGCTTTGGTGGCCCCGATGAAGATTAAGTTGATTATGAAAGGGGTTGATCCCGATTTATTCGAAGAAACAACCCCGGATAATCCCGCCATTGTGCAGCGAGTCATGACTATCGCCAAAGAAATGGGGTATGATATCAGTTGAATGCCCCGGCCGCCTTGCAAAAATCTACCCCCGAATAACCACCCTATGCGTTACACTCCTATAGCCGGAACTCTTGGTTACATTCTTTCGCCAGATGCCGACAAGGTGTTGCTGGTGCATCGCACCGCCAGACAGTTTGACGATCAATTGGGGAAATGGAACGGCCTCGGCGGCAAGATGCAGCCGGACGAGGACATCGCCACTTGCATGATTAGGGAAATCCGGGAGGAATCCGGCCTCGAAGTGACGGCGATGCAATTGCGGGGTACGGTAAACTGGACCAATTTCGGGCCCAAAGGTGAGGATTGGCTGGGTTTTGTCTTCCTGATCACCGGCTTCACCGGTACGCCTTTTACACACAGCCCCGAAGGACCGTTGTCCTGGGTGGACGTCGCTACCCTACCCACCCTGCCGATGTGGGAAGGGGATCGTTATTTTTTGCCGCTGGTGTTTGACGAGGACCCCCGGCCTTTCCACGGCTATATGCCGTACGATCGGGAGCGGCCACTGGGGTGGAAGTTCATCCGGCTTTGAAATTACCCGGCGGGATTACCTCTCTCCGAATAATTCCAGGGTTTTACCCGCCATTCTCTCTCCATATATGCGAAATGTTTCTTCAGCCGCGGGGAGCATGTCCTTCAACCCCACCGGCCCCAAGTGGATTGGCGGTTTGCCGAAAGCGCCGCCTCCGGAATAAACCAGCGCGCCCTTAACCATTAAATGCGACAAAACACCCTGGATGGCCAAATCCCCGCCGCCATGCACATAGTCCTCGGTCGCATAAGCCCCGGCAAGCTTCCCGGCGAAGACTACGCTGCGGTTTTCGTCGAGAAAAACCTTTACCGGCGTAGACATGGCGGCCAGATAAGTCGGTGTTCCTACCACGATGCACTTCGAGGCGTTGACGAAATCCTCGTCAAGGGCGGTAAGAGAGAAAAGCCCGACCTCGATCTGTCCGGCTTTGCGCATTCCCTCCGCCATCACTTCGCCCATGTGCTTGGTGTTTCCAGTCCGTGAATAATACAATATGGAAATTTTCATGGCGTCCCTTTTCTTAGGCAGTTGCACCCGGCTGTGGAATCAACCTTCCCCGTAAACAAAACCACCCTCCGAATCTGAAAAAAATCCCCGGGGGAGTAAAAAACACTTTTTCAAACGCAATGGAAAACCGCAACTTAGCGCTTATTGTTTTTTTTCGCAGCATTTTTTCAAGAGGATATCGGGAATCGGTGTGATTTATATTGAAGATGGTCGATGAATTCTTATAATGAAGGATCGCTTGGCGGAAGTGCCGGCGGCAGGCTATGAGAAATCGATATTTTTGCATTGCGTTTTTCCGGGCGACGGCTATAGTGTCAACTTCGCCCGAAAGATGCCGGGGTGGGTGGGGTGGTCCGGTTTGTAATTTTTACGTTGACTGAACCGGATGCTGATATCGGTTTTGGGACTTGGTGAGATGAAGATTTCTAACCCACAGACTATGACAAAAGCGCTTCGTTTGGCCTTGGCCACTTTTGTTATCCATATGGCTGTCGCCTCCGGGGCGTCGTCCCTTGATTTTCCCTTCCCAAAAATTGCCAATTTTTTCGGCCTTTCCGAAAAAGCCTCGGATGAAATGCGCGAGGAAGAGCGGGTTTCTGAAGTGTTGGATCAGGACTCCAGCTATCTCTCCCTCTTTAAAGCGATCCAAAATCCGGACGTGAAACTGCAGAATTATGTGAAAGCCGGGGAAGAGTTGCGTTATCAAGCCAAATGGCGCGGTTTGCCGGCGGGGACGGTGCGTTGTTCGGCCAAGCGTTTGGCCATGCTGAAGAACCGTCCGGTGTTCGTGTTCGAGTTGAATGTCGAGAGTAACGATTTCCTGAACTCCTTTTACCCGATTCGCACCAATATCAACTCGTATGTCGACGCCGACAATGGCCGCAGTTACTTGATTCGCCGCCGGGTTTCGGAGCGGAATCGCGAGTACAAGGATCGCCTGGAATTCAAATACGATTTCCGCCGCGAAAACGGCATTCCCGATCCGGTGTCGAAATACTCCAAGGTCGGGGACGACGGCAAGGAAGAAGGCAGCCTCCCCTTCCGGATTCCCGGCAATATGCAGGATATGGTGTCGATCATTTATTATATTCGCGGCATGGATCTCAAAGAGGTCGGGGATAGCTGCGATTTGCTCCTCGGCGGGCGCAAGAAACCGGTGATGACCAAGGTGACGGTTATTGCCGAAGAGCTGGTCAAGGTGCAGGGAATTGGCGATTTCGATTGTTTGGTGGTTGAACCTCATACCGATGGAACGAATTTGAGCGGTAACTTCCTGGCGACGCGCGGTGGCGAGCGGGTGTGGTTGGAGAAAAATACCTTAATTCCGTTGATGGTGTCGGCGGAATTGCCGAAGCCTCTCGGTCCCGTGACGGCGACGCTGGTTCAGGCGGAACGTTGCGAATTGTTGCGATACAGACGTTAAAACCAGCGATTTCGACCCGGGTATGAGGCCGCAGCGATGCGGTCTTTTTTTATGCCGGGAGTTGAATTGGGGAAAACGTTTTTGCATGATAGTATACATATGAGGCATATATGTCTCGGCGTGACGGCGCGAGGGGATAGAAAAGCGAGCGACTTATGAGCAAAAGCTGCGTGGTTCTCTTGTCGGGCGGCCTGGATTCCCTTTTGGCGTTGAAGTTGATGACTTTGCAGGGGATCGCGGCCACCGCGATGCACAGCGTAAATTGTTTTCACGGCGCTCAGAATATTGAGGAAAAGAAAGAGCGCCTGGCGCGGCGAGCTGCCGAATTGGGGGCGGAGGCTACCATTTTCCCAGATATCACCGCTTCGATTATTCGCCTCACCAAACAACCCCAGCACGGTTACGGCCGCCATCTCAACGCCTGCATCGATTGCCGGTTGCGGACGGTGCGGGAGGGATTTGCGGCAATGGAAAAAATCGGGGCGGATTTTGTGGTGTCAGGCGAGGTGATTGGCCAGCGGCCGATGAGCCAGCGCCGGGACGCCATGGCTTTGGCGGATCGCGAAGTCGCGGCGTGGGGGTATGAAGGGCGGTTTTTGCGGCCCTTGTCGGCGAAATTATTGCCGATGACCCTGCCGGAACGGGAAGGCTGGGTGTCGGCGGATTATTTGTACGATATATCAGGCCGGGGCCGGGAGCGACAGATGCAGCTAGCCAAGGAGCTGGATCTGGGCGAATATCCGACCCCGGCGGGGGGGTGCTTGTTGACCGACCCCGGGTTTGCGAACCGTTTGGCGGTGCTGATGACCTTTAAACCGTGCTGGCACCAGGATGATGTGGAATTGTTGAAAGTGGGCCGGCATTTCCAGATTAGCCCGGGGTCGCGCCTGGTGGCGAGCCGGCGGGAGGAGGAGAATTACCTCCTGCGGAAATTGGCACAGCCGAACGACCGCCTATACATAAACGCGGATCAAAACGGGGCGGTGGTGATGCTCCGGGGCCAGAAAGCCACGAAGGCCGAGGAATTGGCTTGCGGGTTGGCGGTTTATTATTCGAAGGGTCGCGAACTCGGTGCGGTCCGGGTCGAATCGTGGCGGGTGGAAGGGGAACGCGATGTGGACCAGGAGGAATTCCTGGCCGAGGCGGTTAACCCCGAATTGCTGCGGGGAATGGAGGCGAGTTTGACCGGATCGGACTGCCTGCGGAGTTTACGGAATAGGAAACGGGCGACGGCATGAAAAAACTTTACGTCGTCGGCATCGGACCCGGAAACCGGGACAACATCACCCCGCGCGCCCTCGCCGCCCTTTCCGATGCCGACACCCTCTGCGGCTACCACACGTACCTCCACCTCGTCGCCCCCCTCTTCCCCAATAAAGAAACCCTGGGCTCGGGCATGCGCCATGAAATCGAACGCTGCCAGGCCGCCCTGAAAACTGCCGCCGGCGGCCGGACCGTGGCCATGATCTGCTCCGGAGATCCCGGTGTCTACGGCATGGCCGGGCTTATTCACCAGCTCGCCCAAAACCACCCCGAAGTGGACATCGAAATCGTCCCCGGCATTTCCGCCGCCATGTCCGGCGCCGCTCTCCTCGGCGCGCCGCTCATGCACGACTTCGCCGTGATCTCCCTTTCCGATCTCCTCACCCCCTGGGACAAAATCACCGAACGCCTCGCCGCCGCCGCCGCAGCCGATTTCGTCATCTGCCTCTATAATCCCTCCAGCCAGAAACGCCGGCAACACCTCGCCGAGGCCGTCAAGATCATTACTAAGCACCGCGCCCCCGCCACCACCTGCGGCTGGGTGCGCGCGGTCGGACGCGATGGGGAGGAATGCGGCATAACCACTCTCGGGGAACTCGCCACTTTCTCCGCCGACATGTTCACCACCGTGTTTGTGGGGAATTCCGCCACCGTAAACCTGAACGGTAAAATGGTTACTCCGCGCGGATACCAGGTGACGGAATGACTGGCGAGGAAACCGGGGCTGAGGCAAGCTTTCTGTCCAAAGGCGAAGGGCCGCGCCTGGCGGTTTTTGCCGGCACCAGCGACGGACGGAAACTCGCCGCCCGACTCGCCCGCCTGCCGGCGCGAATCATCGTAAGCGTCGCGACCGACTACGGACGCGCCTTGGCGGGGGATTTGCCCGACAGGGTTCAAGTGGTGGCGGGACGCCTCGACCTGGAAGCGATGCGGGAATTTTTCCGACGCGAGAAACCGGACGCCATCATCGACGCCACCCATCCCTATGCTTTGGAAGTGGGTCGCAACCTCCGTTCCGCCGCCGCGGAGGAGGGCTTGCGTTACTTCCGCTTGCACCGGCCGGAAGTGGCGCCGGAAGACTGCGAAATTTACCCCGACGTAGAATCGGCGGCTGCGGCGCTGGTGGACGGTGGGGATCGGGTTTTGCTGACTCTGGGAGTGAAGAGCCTGGCCGCCTTCACCGTGCTGGCGGATTTCGCCGTGCGGTGTTATCCCCGGGTTTTACCGAATATCGAGTCCATACGCGAATGCGAGCGCCTCGGATACGCCAGCCAGCGGATTATCGCCATGCAGGGGCCGTTCAGCCGCGAGTTGAATGTGGCGATTCTGCGGCAGTACGGAATCCGCGCCCTGGTGACGAAGGACGGCGGCGCCGCCGGCGGCCTGCCCGAGAAAATCGCCGCAGCCCGGGAGGTCGGGGCGCGGCTCTTGGTGATTGGCCGGCCGGAGGGGGAACGCGGGATGACGGCGGAGGACATTTGCGAAGCGGTGGCGAGGCTGTAACGGATATGAAAATCTTTCTAATCGGCATGGGAATGGGGAACCTGGCCACCCGCACCGAGGCGGCGCGGCAGGCGTTCGCGCTGGCGCGGGTTTGCCTCGGATCGGAACGTTTATTGGACTGCCTAGGGGCAGACAGCTTCGCCGGGGAAAAAATCCCCCTGGCCCTGCCTGGTGAAATCGCCGCCGCCATCGATGCCCATCCGGAATGGGAATCCGCCGCCGTGCTTCTCAGCGGCGACGTCGGTTTCTACAGCGGCGCCAAAAAATTGCGGGAACTGCTTTCGCACCACGACCTCGAATCCGTCCCCGGAATTTCCACTCCCCAGTATTTCGCCGCCCGCCTGGGCCGTTCCTGGCAGGATTTCCGCCTGGTCAGCAGTCACGGCGTCGACTGCGATGTCGTCGCCGAGGTCTTGAATCATCCCTGCGTATTCTTCCTTACCGGCGGACAAATCGGGGTGGCGGAATTACTTCGCTTCTTGAACGAAGCCGGGCTCGGGGAGGCGCAAGCGATGGTCGGGGAAAATTTGTCGAGGGATGACGAGCGCATTTCTTCCGGAACGACGGCTGAACTGGCCGGACAGGATTATTCCCCGCTGGCGGTGGCGTTAATCGAAAACCGGCAAACTTTCCAAAGAGAGACGTTTGCCGCGGGTATTCCTGATGCCGAGTTCGTGCGTGGCGACGCTCCCATGACCAAGCGCGAAGTGCGGGCCGTCGCCATGTCCCTCTTGTGTCCGGCGCCGGACGCGGTCTTGTGGGACATTGGCGCCGGGACCGGTTCCGTGGCGGTCGAAATGGCGTTGCTGGCGCGCCGGGGCAGGGTGTTTGCGATTGAACAAAATGCGGATAACCTACCCCTCATCCGGGCGAACCGGGAGCGGTTCGGCGTTTACAATATCCGGGTCGTGTCCGGCCGGGCGCCGGAAATCTGCAGCGATTTACCGGCGCCGGATGCGGCGTTCATCGGCGGAAGCACCGGAAGCATGCACGCCATTGTCGCGGAATTACTGAAGAAAAACCCCGGGGTGCGCATAGTCGCCAGCGCGATCAGCCTGGAAACGTTGTCCGCCGCCATGGCGGCGTTTAAGGAATTTTCCCTTGCCGATCGGGAAGTAACACAGGTTGCGGTGAGTCGGGCGCGTTTGCTGGGCGGGAACCATTTAATGACGGCGCTCAATCCGATTTTTCTCATTAGCGGGAGAGGGGGAAAGTAAGGAATATGCCAGGGAAACCACAGCCGCGTCTTCTCCTCACCGCCCCCGCCAGCTCCAGCGGCAAAACCACCCTCTGTCTCGCCCTCCTGGGCGCCCTCCGTAAACTCGGCATACAACCTGCCGCCTGCAAATCCGGCCCCGACTATATCGACCCCATGTTCCACCGCGAAATCCTCGGCATCACCGGCTATAACCTCGACCTCTTCTTCACCACCCCCGCCATCACCCGCGCCCTCCTCGCGAAAACCGCCCGAAACGCCGACCTCACCCTCATCGAAGGCGCCATGGGCTACTACGACGGCCTCGGCGGAAGCGAGCAGGCCAGCGCCTGGGATCTCGCCGCCGTCACCCAAACCCCGGCCGTCATCATCGTCAACCCGGGTGGAAGCCTCCTCTCCGCCGCCGCACTGGTTAGAGGATTTATGGAATTCCGCACGCCGTCCATGCTTAAAGGCATCCTCCTGAACCGCTGCTCCCCCTCCTTCGCCAATCGCCTCCGCCAGGTCCTCGAAAAAGAAACGGGACTCCCGGTTTACGGCTGCCTGCCGCCGGTACCCGAAGCCGAAATCCCCAGCCGCCACCTCGGCCTCGCCACACCGGACAGCATCGCCGGACTCCGCGATAAAATCAGCCGGCTCGGGCAAATAATTTCAGATAACGCCGACCTGAAAGGCCTCCTGGCTTTGGGACAAACCGCTCCGCCCCTCCCTGACAACCTGCCGGAAATCACTCCGGCATCGACCGCCCCGGTTAGAATCGCCGTTGCCCGGGACGCGGCTTTTTGTTTCTATTACCGGGAAAATCTGGAATTGTTGCAGGCAGCCGGCGCTGAACTGGCCTTCTTCAGTCCGCTCGCCGACGCGGCCATTCCGGAGGGAAGCCGTGGCCTGTACCTCGGCGGCGGCTATCCGGAACTCCACGCCGACAGGCTCGCCGCAAACCTTGAATTACGTTCCGCCCTTAAGGAAGCCCTGGCGCGCGGCTTGCCGGTCTGGGCCGAATGCGGCGGGTTCCTTTACCTGCTGGAAGAGTTGGAAGACGCTTCAGGACGCTCCTTCCCCATGGTCGGGGCGTTGCCGGGACGAGGTTTCCGGACCCCATCCTTGCGGCGTTTCGGTTATGTAAGCGTTCGTGCCGAAAAAGACAGTCCGCTCCTGCCCGCCGGCGGGGAACTGCGCGGCCACGAATTTCACTACTGGGACGCCAGCGATTACGGCTGCGACTGCCGAATCCGGAAAGCCTCCGGCGGAGACGAATGGTCGGGCATTGCCGCCGGGCCGTGCCGCTTCGCCGGTTTTCCCCACACTTATTTGTGGAGCAATCCCGAGGCGGCCCGGCGGTTTGTGGAGGTATGCGGAAAGTGACGACCTCCCCGGTAGTGCTTCTGCTCGGTTTTATGCTGGACCAGCTTTGCGGCGACCCCCGCTGGCTGCCGCACCCGGTGGTGGGCATGGGGAAGCTCATCGCCTTTTTGGAAAAAAAACTGCGCCGGACGGGAAAGGAAAGCACGCCAGCCTGGGAAATCGCCGCTGGCGGGGTTCTGGTCGGCATCGTTCTGGCGATGACTCTCGCCGTCACCTACGCAGCGCTTGGTCTCGCCGGCTGGTTGCATCCTTGGGTTAAAATGGGACTGGAGGTTTTTCTCCTTTACCAAGCCCTCGCGACCAAACGCCTCTCCGACGCCGCCGACGCGGTTTACCAGTGCCTACGGCAAAATGATCTCCCCGGCGCCCGCGAAGCGGTCGGCCGCATCGTCGGCCGGGACACCGCCAATTTGCTGCCGACCGAAATCGCCCGCGCCACTATCGAAACAGTGGCGGAGAATGCCTCGGACGGGGTCGTGGCGCCCCTGTTTTATTACGCTCTCGGCGGTGTCCCGCTGGCGATGCTGTACAAGGCGATAAACACCATGGACAGCATGATCG
>JAVBQR010000050.1:0-4542 GCA_031548865.1 Planctomycetota bacterium | reverse complement strand
GATGTAAGGTGGTGATTATCAAACAGTTATGAGCGGTTTTGTCCTTATTTCAGCGCCATTCGATCGTGCCCCCGAACTTCCGCAACTTCTGCTTCCCGACCGTACCGAAAGCGTCACGACGGATTTCCAAACTTTTTTAGTTGTGCCTGGGTCGTATACTGATTGTAATGTGAGATGCTAGACTGGCAACCAGACCAATTTTCGGTTAGACCATACAACCTTCAGGCTCGAACGAATAAACCGGGAGTCCAACATGCTCAAGAAAATCAGCAAGAACACCGTCGCCGCCCAGGTCATCAACCAGCTGACCGAATTGATCCGGGGCGGCAGTCTCAAGCCCGGCGACAAGCTCCCCTCCGAACGCCTGATGGCGGAGGAACTCGGGGTCAGCCGCCCGCCCCTGAGGGAGTCGCTGCGCGCGCTGGAATACGCCGGAGTCATCGAGACCCGCTACGGCGACGGCATCTATGTGAAAAGCGGCGATTTCCCCAACGCCGCCGCCCCGCTCATCTTCCGCCTGCTCAACCAGTACTCGCTGGAGGAAATGGTGGAAATGCGGAAAATCATCGAAACGTCCGCGGTGCGTCTGGCGGCGGAACGGGCTACGGAAGATGATCTGGAAAGCATCCGGGAGATCCAGAACCGGACCCAGGACTGCCTGGGGGACATGGACAAATTCATCGAATGCGATTTCGCCTTTCACAGCGCCATCGCCGAATCCACCCGGAATTCGCTCCTGTTCAACACCGTGCAGACCATGCGGAAAATGATGAACGAATTTAACGAAGAGCTCCTGAACGGCGAAAAACAGCGCGAGGAGGTGTGGCGCCAGCACGCGCAGATTTTATCCTGCATCGAAAAGAAAAATACCCCGCAGGCCGTGAAGGCCATGAACAAGCACCTCGACAACGTCCTCTCCCAAAACGCCGGCGGAGCCAATACGCAAAAAACCGAGAAACAGGAGTGACCAACAGGAGCGACCAAGCGGCCGCGACGTTTCTATACGCTCGCGTGTTCCAGGGTCCAGGCCATCCCCAGCAAGGCGTCCCAGCCGGAATGGTGGCCTATTCGATTCAATTCCGGGAGGATGGCCGGCAGGTCTATGCCTCCCGCCAAGAAGGACGCCAGGCAGGCATGGAACGGCGCCGCCCCGGCGCCGTCGGCCGCCGCGGCCAGATGGGCGGCGCTGATGCGGTTGGTGCGGGTGGTCCATGCCGGTTTAAGGGCGGCTATGAGCGCTGCCAGGCTTTCGGTATTTCGCAGGGCATGCAGGGCAAGGAGGGAGCCGGCGATGACGTCGTCCCCGGAAGGGGTGAGCCCCGGTCCCAACCCCAGCAGGTTCACGAAGCCGCCTAATTTTTCCGGCGCCGGATGCTTCCTTTCCGCTCCGGCCAGCCACTCCGCCCAATCTTCCAGCCCCTGGCGAATACCGGCGCGCAACGCTTTTTCCGCCGGTTGCCGGGTGGCGGCGGAGTCGTGAAGAAGAATCGCCCGCGCCAAACTGTCCGGCGGCGCCAGTTCCGGGACCAGCCGGCGGAATACCGCACCGGCGCGGCGGATGGAATCGGGGTGGGGAGGAGGCGGTTCGGGCGGGCGCCAGGGAGTCAAGGCGGAGACATCCAGCACAAAGTCGGCGGCCTCGAAGCGGTCGCCGTGGCGCGCGAGCCTGGCGCATGCCGCAAGGAGACGCCGGGGCGGCGCGGGCCAGGGCCGGCAGAGGAGGTGCAGGGGACCCGGCGGGCGGGTATCCGGCAGGAGGCAGAATAGGGCGCCCTGGCGGGGCTCCTCCAGGTACACGCTTCCGTCGAAAACGGCGAAGGCGCGGAGTTCCCCGGCTGCGGAGACGATTTTTTCCGCCGTCCTGCCGGCGCTTCCGGCCTTGAGGCAAGTGATCCCGCCATCCTGAATCCGCATCGCGGCGTCTCCAAAAAGTTTTACAAGAAAGTGGTAATACCACTTGACAAATATATAATCTGCCGATATTATGCCTTCACCCTAAAAAATCAAGCTTCCCGTAGTTCGGGAATAACACTGCCCTGTTTCGCTTGCCCCCGAAAACCAACCCATCCCGCTGGATTGCGGTCGTCCCGGACACTGAATCGGTTAATGTGCCTAGGTTTCCTTTCTACTGACAAGCGCCAAGGCGACTCCGCCGTCGTTTCAAGGTTCCAAGTCAAACGAGCAAAATACCGGAGATTTCCAGCCGGCGCGCCGGATCGGTTCCCGCCGCGGCCGGAAATAGTGTCGCGTCAGTGCGTTGCTGGCGCGGTAAGTCAAATGTGTTACAGCCATGGATTTTCGGAGGATGTTGAATGCTTACGACGAAATGCTTGCGCGGCGCCCGCGGCGCGCTGTTGACCCTCGCGCTGGTTGCCTTTGGCGCCACCGCCCTGGTCCAGGACGTCCTGAAAATCGGCGTTCTCGGCGTCATGAGCGGTCCCGCCGCTTCCTGGGGGCTGGTCAACCGTTACTGCGCCGAAGCCGGCGCCCAGCTGATTAATGATAAGGGCGGTTTTGAAATCGGCGGCAAGAAGTATCTTATCGAAATCGTCTCCATTGACGACAGAAACGACCCCAAGGTCTGCATCTCCGGCGCCGAGCGTCTCATTCACGAACAGGGCATCCGCTACATCATCGGCCCGAACATCGACCCCACCTCCATGGCCATCGTCCCCACCATCGAAAAGGGTGGCGCGATCAGCATCCCCTACGCCTTCTCGAAAAAGCTTTACGCCCTCCCCGCCAAAAACTCCATCCTCGGCATGATCGCCAGCTACCAAGCCGGCCCGGTCATCTACAAGTACCTGATGGAAAAGCGCGGCATCAAGACCATCGCCTTTGTCGCCCGTAACGACTCCGAATCCCTCAACCAGCGCGAGGAAGGCGTCGCCGCCGCCAAGAAGCTCGCCCTGAACATCGTCGCCGACCGCGACACCTACGAAGTCGGCACCACCGATTTCTTCCCGGTCATGTCCTCCGTCGTCCCGAAGAACCCGGACCTCCTGGTCATCTCCGGCGCCGCCCCCTCCGATACCCCGCTCCTCATCAAGGCCGCCCGCGAACTCGGCTTCACCGGCATCATCTCCACCGAAACGGCCCAGGACGCGAAGGTCATTTCCGAACTCGCCGGCGACCTCGCCAACGGCTTCATCTCCGTCGGCGGCGCCAGCACCCCGCAAATCCGCAGCGCCGAAATGGAAGAGTTCATCAAGCGTTACGAGAAGGTCGCGGGCGAATGGAACGACGAGGCCGGCACCAAGGTCTACGCCCTGGAAATCATCCTGAACACCATCGCCAAGGCCGGTCCCGAAGCCATCACCGACGTGAACAAGTTCATGGCCGCCATGGACAAGTTCTCCATGCCCAACCCCTACCTGAAGGATCACCGCCCCCTGCGTTACGTCGGCCGCTCCGACTTCGGCCAGCCCCGGCAGATTTCCGTCCCCATGGTCATCACCGAGTACCAGAACGGCGATTTCCAAACCTTGTTCGTCGGCGAAGTCGCTGACTAGGGTTTGACCCGTGCAGCAGGCGGATTATTGCAGAGGTACCCGTAACTAGCGCGCGGCCGCCCCGGCGGTTCGGGGCGGCCGCATTCGAAAGACTTCTCGCAGCTTGACGCGTTTTCCTGCCGACGCGGGGCGGCGCGGCATTTTGACGGCCGGAGCCAGACATGGGTCAAGTATTGATGAACGGCGTGTATTCGGGGGTGCAGTACGCCTTGATCGCCCTCGGGCTGACGCTCATATTTTCCCTCATGAATGTAATGAATTTCGCCCACGGGCAGTTGTACGTGCTGGGCGGTTTCGTCACCTATTACGTCTATGGCGCGATGCATCTGCCGTTTATCGCGGCCCTGGCCGCCGCCGGCCTGACCATGGCGGTGGTGGGCCTGCTTTTGGACGTCCTGCTGTTCCGCCGGGTCCTGGCGCGGAGCGTGCGCGACGAAAGCACCATGCTCCTGGCCGCCGGCACGGCGCTGTTGTTCGACAGCCTCTCCCTCATCTTCTTCGGTGAAAAGCACCGCGGCGTGCCGCCGGTCATCACCGGGGTCCTGAAGCTCGACTGCGGTCCCCTGGGAAACGTTTTCGTGCCCTACGGCCGCCTCCTAATCATCGGCATTTCCGCCGCTATCATCGTGGCTTTCATCCTATTCATGAAGTACACCCGCCAGGGCCGCGGGCTCCGGGCCATGGCCCAGGATCGCGACGCCGCCAAGCTGATGGGGGTGAACGTCGACCGCTACTCCATGCTCGGCTGGGCCATCGCCGCCATGCTGGCCGGCCTCGCCGGAGCCATGCTGGTGTCGGTGTCCGGGGTCAACGCGGGGCTGGGGACGTCGATTTCCATCAAGGCTTTCATCATGGTCATGATCGGGGGGGCCGGGGTGATTTCCGGGGCTATTCTCGGGGGCATTGTTTTGGGGGTGGTCGAGTCGATTGGCTATTACAATATTACGGGCGGCGAGACCTAACTGGTGATTTTAATAAAACTTATAGTGTTACTGGCCATTAGTACACGCGGGCTTATATGACGCTGAGG
>JAVBQR010000119.1:0-5384 GCA_031548865.1 Planctomycetota bacterium | reverse complement strand
TGGGTCCAGAGGGAATTTCTTAAGGCGTGCCAGTGCGATTTAACGGGTCGCGGAGGAGAAGAAGGCGGGTAGTTAGGCCATCCTAGAGCACGCCGGGGTTTGACTGACCACCTTACCCCAAAAAAAATCGCCCTTTGGGCCTCGGGAAGGATCCGCCGGGATTTCCATTCCTTTCTTTTGGAGAGGAATGGAGGCTCAGCATGCTCCGCAGAATTTCCACGAATTTCCGCCGCCAGCGGCGGTTCTGCTCGAGGTCACCGCAACTTCATTACGAAGCGACCCCCACCGGCATCCTGTTCACCTGGCCGGCGGACAAGGCGTATAAGTGTTACCCGGCCCCAGCGTATAACAGGGCTGAGACGCGGAGCCCGTGGGAACGGAATACCCCTGCACCACCGGATAAGCAAAATCCGCCCCCCCGCCGGAAACGCCCGGAAAACACTGTCCCGACGCGGCGGCCGGCAGCGGCGGGAAATCCTCATAACCCTTCGGCTGCGGCACCTTCTCCGCCTCCTCGAGGTTATGGAATATCTCCCCGGTCTGCGAGACGTTCATGCCGTTCGGGCCCAGATTAACCTGTAGGTTAAGAGGCATCGGATAGAACATTTCGGTGCTTTTTTTCAAGGCCCCGTTTTTCTTCGTGTAACGGCCAATCGGATAACTGGCGACAAACACCGCCGTCGCCGGATCCGGCCGGTCAAACCCCGCCACCAGCGCCACGTAGCGCCCCCCTTCCGCCCGCTCCAGGGACATGATGTTCGAGGCGCCGGGTTGGATGAACATCTGCCGCGCCGCCTTGACGGAAGGGTCCGTCGCCTGCATGGAGAGCAAGGTGCGGATGCCGTCCGGGTTCCCCGCCAATTGGTCGAAATAGGTGCGGTCGGACAGCTGGTAGATAATCAGCACCAGCGCGTGGGGAATGCCGTCGAAGGCGTTCAGGTTGGACATCGCGGTGAAGCGTATCGCCAAAGCCCCCGGCGCGGCGACGAACTTCACTTCGTTGGGGTTGGACGAGCCGCCGTCGGGCTTGATTTGCGCGTCGCCGTGCTTGTCCTTGATTTCCTGGTTCGCCACCGCCTCGGCCTTCGCCTTGCGAAGTTCCGAGAAGGAGGGAACGGAACAGGGGTCGGCCGTGGGGCAGGCGGCACGGGCGGCGCGTTTCTGCTTGTCCGAGGCGTCGAAGCGGATGCCCAGGAAATTCAGGGCCGGGGCGGGTGGCGGCGCCGGGCAGGCCGCCAGGTTTTGTGCCGCCGTCGAGGCGGCCGCCGCGGCGGCGGCGGCGGATTCGGCGGCGGCGGTGGCCCGGTCCGCTTCCTCGGGAGTCGCGGCCGAACCGGCCAGGGACGCTGCTTCCGCCGCCGCGTACGCGGAGCCGGAAGCAGCGTCGACGTAACTCTGCACCAGCTGCGGGTCCGCCGGCATGGCCTTGCCCGCCTGGTCCCGGGTGCCGGGGAGGCGGGTGCTGTAGTCGTAGTCTAGGCAGCAGCCGGCCATTAGGAGACAGCCCGCGGCCAGGGGCGGGGCGAAAAGGGAGAGGCGCGGGATGGGGAGCCGCTTAAGCGCGCGGCGGAGGCGTCCTAGAAACATCGCGAGACCTCCGCCCGGAAGGTGTCGTTACTGTATTTGCTGGCGAAATAATGCGCGTAGTCGGCGCGGATGCGCCAGCCGCCGAAGGTCGAAAGCTCCAGCCCGAGTCCGGCCTTGTAGAACAGGGATTGGCTGGGGTCGATGGGGCTGATGCCGGCACCGGGAAGGAAGGTGGAGGCGGCGGCGGAATTGAAGGCCCTTAACGCCATCGCGCTGTCGGAGAATTCCTTGATTAGCCCGAGGTTCAGCTGCGGGGTGAACATTCCGTAACAGAGCGGGTACTCCTTTTTCACATCGATGTTAATCGGCACCGCCAGCGATTTCGATGTTTGTTCCCCGACCGAATAGCTCTGCCGGTCCTGGCCCTGGGTCGTGGAAGCCTGGTAGGCTTCGGACTGCAGGGCGAGGAGCTGGAAGCCGGCGCTGGGGGAGAGCTTGATGTCGTCCCCGAAAACCAGCGGCACGCCGATCTGCCCGGTGACCCCGTAGAGCATGGATTTATGCTCGTCCTCCTTCCAGGCGTATTCGCCCCAGGTTCCCTCGCCATCGTGGCGGAGGCGCCCGAAAAGGGCCGAGACGTCGACCGGGTATTTGTCCGCCACCGCCGTCTTGAGGTTCCCTTCGAGCAGCCAGCCGCGAACATTGTTCCGGCGCATGTCCCCGGGAGCCTTGGCGTCAACCTGGGCGTTCATGATGTCGACGGCCAGGCCGACGGTGGAATTGACCGACCAGTCCTGCATGAAACCGAGGCCGAACATGCTGTTTTTGAGGTCGTAGTTGCTGTCGTGGCCGCTCTTCCAGTCCGACTGCTGTTTCTCGGTGTAATACTTCCCGCGTCCGAAAAGCATCAGGCCCTTCGGCGGCGGGTCGGAACAAATGCTGGAGGGGCAACTCACCTGCGGCCCCAGGCCCTCGGTGAGGTTCGCGAGAGCCTGCGAGGAATTCACCCCGTTCAGGCCGCTTCGCCCGGACGGCGCGGGAGAGTCGAAAAAGTCGATTAGGTCATGGTCCAGGTTGGGGATGGCCGGTACTTCGGCAAACGCGCGGTCGGGCCTCCAAGCCGGGTCGGTCCGGGAAGCCAGGGCGGCGGGTACTGCGGAGGTGAAAGAGAGGCGGTCGAGGTTCCCGGCGTAACCGGCGGAGTCCGGGCCGGCCGCCGGCGGCGGGATTGGCCACGACTCCGCCCCGTCGGTGGCGATTGAGGTTATCGGGCTCAAGGCCATGGCCCGATCGGTGTACACCGGCCGGGACTCGTCGGCATCGCGCGCGGCGAACAGTCCCCTCGCCGGGACGGCGCTTAGCGGCGCGGGCGGTTCCTTGTACGAAGGTGACCTTGCTCCGGCATCCATGGCGCCGTACAGCGAAGCGGCTTCGGGTTTGGCTTTGCCGCCGGAAGGCGCATTCGCGAAGGCGGTCCGGGACGGACCGGCGGCGGCGCGCATGGATTGCACTGCTTCCACGCCGGCGGCTTGCCGGTCGCGTTGTTCCCTTGCCGGAGGCGGGTCAGGTAAAAATATCCGCGCCGGCGCGAGGCAAATCGCGGCCAGGAGGACGAGGGGGATGACTATCCCAGGCAGAATGCGCATCATGACGGTTTCCCCGGGTCAGGCGGAAAGTAAACCCTTGAACGTCCGATATCCCCAAGTTCAGGGAGGCGTCCGGGTATAAATTTCCTCGTCCGGGGGAAACCTTTCAGAATGCTTTCGGGAAAACTCAGGAAAACTCGTAGACAAACTCTCCGTCGACAAGGTTCAGCCGCACCCTGGCGGGCATTTCGCCGCTTCCCGCCTTGGCCAAAATTTCCCGCGACAGCCCGGGGATGACCCGGGTGTTGACAATGTAATCGATGTTGCGCGCCCCCGTTTCCACTTCGGTGCAACGTTCCGCGATGGTCTTCGGCACCTCGTCCGACCATTCCAGGCGAATCTTGTTCTGGGCCATGGCTTGGGAGGCGAGCCGGCGGAGCTTGAGGAGGACGATGCCCTCGAGGGCGGATTTGTCGAGGGAATAAAACGGCAGAATGGTCATCCGCGCCAACAGGGCCGGCTTGAAATGGTCCGATAATACCGGGCGAATGGCGGTGACGACCGCGTCCATTTCCGGGCGGCCGTCCTTGGTCATTTCCTCGATGATGTCGGAGGCGAGGTTCGAGGCGAGCACGATAATCGTGTTGCGGAAATTGACCTTTTTCCCTTCCGCGTCCGATAACACGCCCTTGTCGAACACCTGGTAAAACAGGTTCAGGACGTCGAGGTGCGCCTTCTCCGCCTCGTCCAGGAGGACCACGCTGTACGGTTTCTGCCGTACCGCCTCGGTGAGCATGCCGCCTTCGCCGTAGCCGACGTAGCCGGGGGGGGAACCGATGAGCCGGGACACGGAGTGCTTCTCCTGGAATTCCGACATGTTCACGGTGATGAGGGACTGGTCGTCCCCGAAAAGATTTTCCGCAAGAGTGACGGCAGTTTCGGTTTTCCCTACTCCGGACGGCCCCGCCATCAGAAATACCCCTTGCGGCTGGTCCGGATTTTTCAGGCCGGATTTGGCGGCGCGGATGACGTCGGCGAGTTCGTGGAGCGCCTGGTCCTGCCCCTTGACCCTCTCGGCGATCTTCCGGTCGAGGTTCAGGATGAGGGCGGACTGGTCCCGCGCCACCCGGCCGAGGGGTATCCCGGTCCAGTCCGAAACCACTTTCGCCACCACGTCGGGTTCGACCTCGACAAAAACCGCCGGGCCGTTCTGCCCGGCCTGGGAAGCGGCGAGTTCGCGGTCGGCTTCGAGGAGAGCTGCGCGGAGGCCCGGGTCTTCCGGTTTCTCGGTGAGGTCGCGGCGAACTTCCGCGACCTTGCGGGCGCAGGCCAGTTCCTTCTGCCAGATGCCGCGAAGTTCCTCGGCCCGGGTCCGGGCCTTTTCGAGGGTCTCCCCGATTTCCGTAAGCGCCTCGGCGTCAATCGGCCGGTTGTTCCGTTGGTCCCTCTCGAGCGCCGCCTGCCGCCGTTCCAGGGCCTGGACCTCCCGCTCCTTGTCCTCCACCGCCGCCGGCTTCGCCGACATGCTCACCTTGACCCGGGCGCAGGCGGTGTCGAGGAGGTCGATAGCCTTGTCCGGCAGGAAGCGGCCGGAAATGTAACGGTTCGACAATTCGGCCGCCGCGACCATGGCGGCGTCGGTAATGACCACTCCGTGGGCATGTTCATAACTGTCCCGGAGGCCCCGGAGAATCAAGCCGGTCGTCTCCACGGAAGGCTCCGGCAGCATGACCATCTGGAAGCGCCGGGCCAGGGCGGCGTCCTTCTCGAAATATTTTTTGTATTCCTTGAAGGTGGTTGCGGCGCAGGTCCGGAGTTCCCCGCGGGCCAAAGCCGGTTTCAGCAGGTTCGCGGCGTCGTTGGTGCCGGCCGAACCGCCGGCGCCGACCAGGGTGTGGGCTTCGTCGATGAAAAGGATTATCGGCGTGACCGAGGCCTTGATTTCGTCGATGACCCCCTTGAGGCGGTTTTCGAACTCGCCCTTCATGCCCGCCCCGGCTTCGAGGGCGCCCATGTCGAGGCCGATGAGGCGGACCTTGGCCAAGGACTCCGGCACGTCCTGTTCGACGATGCGCCGGGCCAGGCCTTCCATGACCGCGGTCTTGCCGACCCCGGGTTCGCCGACCAGAATTGGGTTGTTTTTCCGCCGCCGCGAGAGGATGTCGACGATTTGCCGGATCTCCGCGTCCCGGCCGAAGACCGGGTCGATCTTCCCCTCCCGCGCCTTGGCGGTGAAGTCGTCGCAATAGAGCTTGATGAAGGAACCCTCGG
>JAVBQR010000046.1:0-6538 GCA_031548865.1 Planctomycetota bacterium | reverse complement strand
ATGCTCCTGATCGTGGTGCCGTTCTGGACCAATTTCCTGATCCGGGTTTTCGCCTGGAAAAGCATTCTCGCCACCAACGGGAGCTTCCGGCACTTCCTGGTCGCGCTGGGAATCATCCCCGAGGATCAGCCGCTCCTCTACACCCCGGCGGCAATTCTCCTGGTCCTGATTTACACCCACCTCCCCTTCGCCATCCTGCCCCTGTACGCCGCCGCCGAGAAGTTCGATTTCAACCTAATCGAGGCAGCGCGGGATCTCGGCTCGACATCCCTTGGCGCATTTTTCCGGGTGTTCCTGCCGGGGATCAGCCGCGGTGTGGCGACGGCCGCCATCATGGTCCTGGTCCCCTGTCTCGGCTCCTACGTCATTCCGGATTTGGTCGGCGGCGCCACCAGTGAAATGATCGGCAACAAAATCGCCCAATACGTTTATACCGAGCGGAACCTGCCCCGGGCCAGCGCCCTTTCGGCCATCCTGACCGTGTTTGTCGTGGCGCTCCTGTTGGTCTTCCTCTATTGGACAAACCGCCGCCAGCGCTCATCCGGCGGGGCCGAACCTTCGGGCAAGAAAGGGATTTTCTCGTGAAAAGAAGCGTTTTCCCCTATTTGACCTTGGCGGCATGCCTGATTTTCTTCTACCTCCCGCTGGCGGTGGTGGTGGTGGGCTCGTTTAACGACAGCCGCTTCGGCGGCGCCTGGCGCGGCTTTACCTGGAAATATTATCAGCAACTTCTCCGCGACCGGGAAATCTGGACCAGCCTGGAAAATACCCTCCTCATCGCCTTCGCCTCGACCATCCTCTGCATGATCCTGGGAACCTTGGCCGCCTTCGCCCTTAACCGCTACCGGACCAAGCTGCAATTTTTCCACAACCTGCTGGTCTACACGCCGCTGGTGGTGCCGGAAATTCTCATGGGCATGAGCCTCCTGCTCTTCTTCGTCGCACACGGCTTTGGTCTCGGCCTGATGACGATTTTTTTCGGCCACGTCACTTTCTGCATCAGCTACGTGGCGATGACCGTCCTGGGCCGGCTGCAGGACTTCGACTTCACCCTGATTGACGCGGCACGGGACCTAGGCGCCAGTTCCTGGACCGCGACCCGGAAAGTGCTCCTCCCGCTCCTGATGCCCGGGATTCTCGCCGGCGGGCTCCTGGCCTTCACCTTGTCGATGGACGATTTTGTGGTGACCTTCTTCGTATCCGGCTCCGGGTCGAAGACTCTGCCCATCTACATTTACAGTTCGATAAAGCATGGCTCGCCGACCAAGATCAATGCCTTGTCGACGGTCTTGTTGGTGATTACCTGCGTGGGAGCCTTGGGAAGCCGCATCGTGGGGAATTACGCCGATAAGCGGTTTAAATGACTAATCCTCATCCTTCCGCGCTCGATTCATGAGTTCGTCCAAGGCCTGCAGCGGGCTCTTCCCCTCCCACAGGACCGCCGCCACTTGCCGGGTAATCGGCATCGACACCTGGTGTTTCTCGGCCAGGCGCACCGCCAGCCGGGTGGTGCTGACGCTTTCCGGGACGCCGTTCATGCTGGCGAGAATTTCCTCCAGGCTCATGCCGGCCGCCAACTGTTCGCCGACTTTCCGGTTGCGGCTAAGGGGCGACATGCAGGTGGTGATGAGGTCGCCCATGCCGGCGAGGCCGGAGAAAGTGGCGGCGTCGCCGCCGAGCCTTACCCCCAGGCGCACCATTTCGGCAAGGCCCCGGGTCGCCAAAGCCGCCAGGGCGTTATCACCCAAACCCATGCCGTGCACCAGACCGGCGGCCAGGGCGATGATGTTTTTCACCGCTCCGGCCAGTTCGACGCCGACGATGTCGCGGCTGGCGTAAACCCGGAAACGGGGGGTGGTGAGGATGTGCTGGATTTTCCGCGCCCACTCGAGTTCGTCGGAGGCGACGACCACGCTGGCGGGAAGGTTCCGGGCCACTTCCTCGGCGTGGCTGGGGCCGGACAGGGCGAGGATGTGCCGCGTTCCCAGGCACTCGGCGACGACTTGGGAGGGGCGCTGGAGCTCCTCGCCGTCGAGGCCTTTCGTGAGGGAGACGACGGGTTTCTCGGGGTCGATTTTCGCTTTCCGCGCCAGGAGGGTCGGGCGGAGGAATTTGCTGGGGATGACGGTCAGGACCAGGTCGGCCCAGGCCAGGGCTTGGTTCAGGTCGGGGTTGAAAGTAACGTTCGGGTCGATAGGGATATTGGGGAGGAAGAGCCGGTTCAGGCGGCTGGCCGCCATTTCTTCGAGATACCGCGCATCATGCCCCCAGAGAGTCACGGGATGGTGGTTCCGGGCGAGGATGCAGGCGATGGCGGTGCCCCAGCCGCCGTCGCCGATGACGGTTATTTTGGCGATTTTTTCCGATTCGGACATACATTTCCTTCGTATGGTTCAACTGAACTTTTGCAAAGTGGCGATTTAACCGCCAATCGCCACTTTGCAAAAATCGTTTTTGCCCGGATTTCAAGGGTTTTTGATTTTACAAAATCGCCATTCGGCGGTTTGAATGGTGATTTTGCAAAAGTCCAGGTTCAATGTAAAAATGGGGCCAGCTCCCGAGCCGCCCGTTCCGCCGCGTATTCGTTCCCCAACACTTCCTTGAGATTTTTCAACTTCCCGCGCATTCCCCGGTAATAACGTTTGTCGCCAATCAGCCTGACAATCTCCGCCGACAAATTCCCGGCATTGGCCCCATCCTGGACAAACTCCCGCACCACCTCGCGCCCGGCCAGAATATTCGGCAGGGAAAAATGCGGCAGCTTCACGAACATCTTGGCGATATAATAGGTCGCCCGGTGCGCCGCATAACATACCACCATCGGCTTCCCCAACAAGGCCGCCTCCAGAGTGGTTGTCCCGCTCTTCGCCAACACCACCGACGAAGCCGCCAGCAATTCGCGGCTTTTCTCCCCCTCGACGAAATGAAAATCCCGGGGGCACTCCCCATAACGCGCCAGCGACTCCCGGGTCATCCCCGGCGCCACCGCCACCGCCACCTTCACCTTGGGATAGCTGGCGCGCACCAGACGGACCGTCTCCAGCATCACCGGCCACAGATACTTGATTTCCGACCCCCTGCTCCCCGGGAATACCGCCAATACCCCCCGCTCCGGTTCGCTATGCAGTTTGACGTCACCGACCCCCAATCGCTCCAGCATCCCCGTGTGGTCAATCCCCCGCAATTGGTCCAGGGTCGGATTCCCCACAAACACCGCATCCACCCCGCGGGTACGGAAAAACTCCTCCTCGAAAGGAAAAATGCACAGCGTGCGGGTGATGTCCCGGCGGAGGTTCTCGACCCGCCATTCCTTCCACGCCCACAATTTCGGCGCGATGTAATAGACTATGGGAAGCCCCGGCCAGCGGGCATGCACTTTCTTGGCCAGGTGCAAGTGGAAGCTTGGCGCGTCCACGAGAAGCAGGAGATCGTGGGGTTCGCGCGCGAGCTTTTCGAGAATCCGCTCCTCCGCCCACTTATAAAAGGACAGGTGCGATATCGCCTCCCAGAAGCCCATGACCGCTTTCCCGGTCATGTTTACGGTGAGATCGGCGCCGGCGCGGGCGATGAGGTCGCCGCCGGCGGCATTGGCGGTTAGGCCGGGGTGTTGCAAACGCAAAGCCTCGAGTAGACGTGCGGCATGGTTTTCGGCGGAAATTTCAGCGGTGGAGATGAAAATTTTGGCCATGTAAATGCGGCGCCTTTATATAATGGGGGAACGCTAAGCGACAGGTCGAACCCGTCATTAGTGTCCTTACCTGAATGGTCGATTGCAAGGGGATTTCCGCAGGAGGATGGCGAGAATGGGGAAAGGTAAAAAAAAGGCGGGGACAAAGGAAAACACGGCGGAGAAGAAAGTATCGCCGCTGCCGACCGTTGCCCTGCTGCTTCTGTTGACCGTATTGGTGGCGGCGGTGCTGGGCGGGCTGGAATCGGTGAAAGCGATGTTGAACTCGCCGTGATATACCGAACGTCTATGGAAATGGTGAAAAGGGTTTTTCATCACAGAGCGCTTAGTGGGTGTCCTTAAATTACCCTTGTAAAATCAAAAACCCTTGAAATTCGGGCAAAAACGATTTATGCAAAGTGGCGACTGGCGGTTAAATCGCCACTTTGCAAAAGTTCAGTTAGTACTGGCGAATCTTCTTCAACATCTCCAGCTTGGCCTTGTACTCCTCCTGCCCCTTCCCGCTCTTGGTTACCGCCGCGTTCCCGACATGCCACCAGCTGTCGTAGCCGTGGGTCATGCTCTTGGGCAGGGTTTTGGCGTCAATCAAGGTGCAACCCTCCTGGTTGATGCTGTCCTCCAGCGCCGCCGCAAACTCGGCCAGCGTCTTCACCTTATACGACTTGAACCCGTAACCCTCCGCCACCTTCGCGTAATCCACCAGCATCAACTCGCCGTCCAGCTTGCCGGTCGAGGGATTCCGTTTGCGGAATTCCGTGGCCAGGGAGCCAATCCCCTGCCCCATCTGCAAATTGTTGATGCAGCCGAAGCCCGAATTGTCGAAGAGAATGATGTTGATTTTCAACCCCTCCTGCAGCGCCGTCACCATCTCGCTATGTAGCATCAGGAAGGAGCCGTCCCCGACCATCGCATACACTTCCCGGTCGGGACAGGCCAGCTTCGACCCCAATGCGCCGGCAATCTCGTAACCCATGCAGGAGTAGCCGTACTCCATATTGTACGAATCGATGCAGTCGGTCTCCCACATCCGCTGCAAATCGCCCGGCAAACTGCCGCTCGCGCCGACGATAATCGCGTTCGACGGAATAATCTTCCGGAACGCCACCAATGCCGCCGTCTCGCAGATTTCGCCGCCGGACAAGCGGTAAAATTCGTCGACCGTCCTCGGGTCCCTTTCCGTGCATTCCGGCTCGTAGCCGGGGCCGTAATGCACCGAACCGAGACGCTTCATCTCCGCCGCCCAATCCTTTTTCGCCTCGGCAATCTCATGGCCGTAAGCCGAACGGTAATTCCCCAGCGCCGCCCCCAGCTTCTGCAAGGTAGCCTTGGCGTCCCCGACCATCCGCGTCGCGTCCAGCTTTTCGGCGTGGAAGGGGTGGACGTTGATGGTCAGGAACTTCACCGACGGATTCGAGAAAATCGATTTCGAAGCGGTGGTGAAATCGGAGAAGCGGGTGCCGATACCCAGGACCACGTCCGCCTTGTGGGCGAGGCGGTTCGCGGCCAGGTTGCCGGTCGCGCCGACCCCGCCCAGGTTCAGCGGATGGCTGGTCTTGACTGCCGATTTCCCGGCCTGGCTTTCCCCCATCGGAATGTGATGCTTTTCACAGAAGTCGACCAGCGCCTGTCCGGCCTCCGAATAACGCACGCCGCCGCCCACAACCACAAAAGGATGCTGGGCCTGCTTGAGAATCTTCACCGCGTCGGCGATCTCCTCGTCCGGCGCCACCGGGCGGGTGATGCGGTGGACGCGCTTGTGGAAGAAGTAGTCGGGGAAGTCCCAGGCTTCGCCCTGCACGTCCTGCGGCATGGCGATACAGACGGCGCCGGTTTGGGCGGGGTCGGTGAGGACGCGCATGGCGTTGATGAGCGCGGTCATGAGCTGTTCGGGACGGCTCACCCGATCCCAATAGCGGCAGACCGCCTTGAAGGCGTCGTTAGTGGATACGGTCAAATTGGTCGGCTGTTCGACCTGCTGGAGAACCGGGTCCGGCTGGCGGGTCGCGAAGGTGTCGCCGGGGAAGAGTAGGAGCGGGACGTTGATTACCGTCGCGAGGCCGGCGGCGGTGACCATGTTCGCCGCGCCGGGGCCGATCGAGGAGACGCAGGCGATGATTTTGCGGCGGTTGTTTTGTTTGGCGAAGGAGGTGGCGGCATGGGCCATGCCCTGCTCGTTTTTCCCCTGGAAGACCTTGAGCCCGCCCGGATTCTCATCCAGCGCCTGGCCGATGCCGACCACGCAACCATGGCCGAAGACGGTGAACATGCCGGCGACGAATTTGTTTTCGACACCGTCCCAGGAGACGTACTGGTTGTCGAGGAATTTCACGAGAGCTTGGGCGGTGGTCATACGGGTTGTAGCCATGCGTGGTCTCCATAACGGTTTTGACGCAGAGAGGCGTCGGGATACGGAAAATGACATGTTACGAAATTATGATAAAGTTTATTTATTCTCAAAACGGGCTTGGATGCGGTTAAACTCTATGAGTATATTATGCCGGAGAACAGCAGAGAATTTAGGGAGTTATTGCCGCTTTTGCGATTCTCAATTCATTTTATCAACATCTCAGGATTAGTCAAGTGAATCGCCTTGAATTATAATTTTTATCGACATTTGGCAAATTCACGGGATTTTGCTTTTGTCGTGCAAGTAGACGTGGTATAAACAGGGAAAATGCAAGTAAATACTTATTCATGCCTGAATGGGTGTATACCGAACGTCTATTGGAATTGTGAAAATGTATATCATCGTGTCAGACGAGGAAGCGAGGGCGGAAATCACTTTTTCAGCCGGCGGCTAGGCAGAAAAAGTTATTTCCGACCGAGCTGACGAAGTATGACGCGATGAGA
>JAVBQR010000090.1:0-40637 GCA_031548865.1 Planctomycetota bacterium | reverse complement strand
GTAACCACATACCCGCCAGCCTTGGATTCCTTGAGGACCAAAACCAGCTTGCCGTCCGAAATAGTGTATTGTTTGGCCATGTTCAACCCTCCTTACCACGCCCCCGGCGCACGACGTTTGCCGCCACCGCCACCGCCGCCGACGTCGAGGAAACCTCTCCGCGCCGACTCCACCCCCATCGGTTCGACGTACAGGTAGTTCCCCCCGCGCACCTCGGCGTAGAGTGCCAGCATCCGCTTCCTCCAGCCTTCCTCCCACTCTTCCAAAGTGTTACCCTGGTCCTTCAGCAGCCGCTCGACCTCGGCCAAGGCCGCCTGGGTGAGCCGGCGGTTCCACTGCCGGTCGAAGTCGCGGGGTTCGCGCGCCCCCTGCATGCAGGTGTTCAGGAGCGCCTGGACGTCCATCCCCCAAACCGCCCGGCAGGCACGGAGAAATCTCCCGGTCACGGGAACCGGCCAACGCATATAGGGGTAGGGGCGGTTCGGGTCAATCGCCGCGTCGATGGCCGAACGCACCGCCTCGGGGCCGGCGCGTTCCAGTTCCTTTTGTTCGCGGATGAAAATGGCGTTCCCGGTCGCCACCCGCATGTCGAAAACTATTCCCCACATCACCGAGTAATCGTCGATGCTGATTTGGTCGCCCATGATCAGGTTCATGGCGCTGCGGACCGACGGCGCCCGGCCGGAATTGATCAGTTGCACCAAGTGGGTGAGACGCGGCACGTTTACCGCCCCGACGTCGTCCACCGACACCACCATGCCGTTGTGATCCCACTGGATGTTGCCGCTTTCCATGTTCATCGCCATCCCTTCGGCGAGCCACAGGGGGACGGTGGGGATCTTCGGCACCTTGTAGCCGGGCACGCGTTCGAACACTTCCGGCGGAGTCGGGTAATGCAGGGCGCGGTTGCAGTACTGGTGGAAGCCTTCGTGCATGGCGGTGGATTCGGGGGGAATTTTGCCGCTTTTCTTGTAATAGACGTGGACCTCGCCGGACGTGCTGCAGAAACCGTTCGTGGAATTGGCGGGGAATTCGTAAATCGCCGCCTGGCGGTCGTATTCGCGGCGGTTCAGGTGCAGCCAAAAGGGCATGGGGTTGCCGGGGGGAAGCGGCAGTTCGTCCAGGCTCGCGTAGACGGAGAACATTTTCTCCATCATCATGCCGGTCTGGCGGGCCAGGTCGTTCGATTTCGGACCGAGGCTGCCGCCGACCACCCTGGCGATATAATGCTGACTGGTGTATTCCCCGACCTGCACCGGGGGGCCGTCGTTGTCGTCGTAGCTGTCGTCTTGCGGTCCGATACAACCGGCCGCCGCCACCACCAGGATGGCGAGGCAGAGGGCCGGCAGGCGGCGGAGTAGTTTAAACAGGTTGAAAGGTGCGGGACGCATGACTCCCCCGTTGTCTTGGGTGAACGGTTCGGAACGGAAAGACTGTAGGAATAATTACCTTTTATCCCGCAATCCATTTGGCTGTCGGCGAAATTTTACAGCAAACCGTTCAAATCCAGCCCGAGGGAGGACAGATCGACCCCGCCGGTCATATCGCGCATGGCTTCCATACGCTGATCGGCGATTTTCTTTCTGGCGTCGGCGACGGCGGCGATGACCAGGTCGGCGAGCATTTCCGGGTCGTCGGGGGTGATGGCCGCCGGATCGATTTTCAGTCCGATAAGGTCGCCGAGGCCATTCACGGTGGCCGAGACCAGGCCGGCGCCGGCGTTGCCGACGGCAATTTTCTTGGCCATTTCCGCCTGCATCCCCTTGGCCTTGTCGACCATTTGCTTGGCGTTTTTCATCATGTCGAATATGTTACCCATGCCGGTCATGCTGTCTCCTGGTGAATTTTCATAATGTCGTGTTGTGGTCAGTATAGTCTTCCGCACCGGCGTTGTCATCTGTTTCAGCCGCGGCGCCGGAATCCGCATTCTCCTCCAGCGCGCTGTGGTAATTGACAATCACTCCGTCGAAAAGGGAGCGGACCGTCTCCACGGCGGGTTTTCTGGCGAGATGGGCCAGGCCGTCGCCGGCGCGGCGCGGAGCTTTACCGCCGCTTCCGCCTGTGCCGCCGTCCGCTCCGGATCCGGCGGCGCGTTTCGTTTTATTCACTGAAAAAGCCACTTCGACCTGACGGCCCAGGACTTCCCGCAGCACATTGCGAAAACGTTCCAGGCGGAAGGAGTCCTCCCACGGTTCAATCGCGGTGGCGCGGCCGCTGAAGTGGACCACTCCCCGGGGCTCGACTGAGCCGACGCTGAGGTGGTGCAGGTGCCGATAATCCGCCGGATGTTTCTCCGCCATGGCGTCGAGGATTTCCGACCATTTTCCCTGGACAAATTCCAGGCTGAGCGGGCCGGTAGCGTCAAGCGCTTCCGGCGGGGCAAGCGGCGCGGGACTTGCTTCCGGCGCGGGAGCTGGTCCCGAAGCGGGAGCTGGTTCCGGAATCGACGCGGCAGCCGACGCGGCGCCGGGTGGGTCGGGATCGAAAGGCGCTTCCACAACCGGTTCCGCCGGGGGGAGGGCGGTGGCGGCGTTATCCACTTCCGGCTTCGCTTTGCTTTTCCTGTCCTGCTTCGCCTCCGGCGCCGCCACGGGTCTCCCCGCCGTCGGCGCCGTTTTTGACGCCGCTTTCGCCGCCAAGCCGGCTTCCTCGTGCCCGTCGTCCCAATACTCGTCTTCGGTATAGAAAACCGCGTCGGGATCTTGCGGTATCGCTTTACTTAAATCCGCCTTCGGTTCAATTTCTGTCTTCGTTGCTGATTCCGGCTTCGCTTCAATTTCCGGTTTTACGGCAATTACCGGTTTTTCCGGTTCGATCTGCCGGGGCTCGGCTGCAACTGGTTTCGCCGGTTCCGGTTTGGTTCGTTCCGGTTTGGTCGGTTCCGCCGGGATGGCCTCCGGTATTACCGGTGCGGCGCTGACGACCGGTGCCTGGAAGGTATGTGGAGGAGCGACAGGCGGATTGGCCGCCGGCGGCATGGTCACCTGCGGTACCGCCGCTTGCGGTGCGGCCGCCTGCGGCAGTTCGCTCAAGCCCGACACCAATTGCGCCACCGGCACCACTCCGCCCAGACCCGCCAGCCGCGCCACTGCCATTTCCAATGCCACCAGCGGGTTGGTGAGCGCTTTCGTCCGCACCCTGGTTCGGGCCTGGGTAAATACGTCGAGATAAAGCAGCGCCGACTCCAGGTCGGTTTGTTCCGCCAAGGCGAACAGGATCTCGCGGGCCGGGCCGTAGGCGGCGATCCCCTCCTTGCCGCCGCCGGCGGCGAGGAGCATCAGGTCCCGGCCGAAAGCGATGAGCTGGTCCAGGAAATCCCCGACGCTGGTCCCGCGCCGCGCCGTTTCGTCGACAATCGCCAAGGCGCCTTTGACGTCGCCGTGGGCGATATCACGATAGATGCCGGACACGTTTTCGGCCGAAGCCACCCCGCGCACCGCTTCGACATCCCGCCGGGTCACCTCCCCCTCCGCGAAGGACAGGACCTGATCCAGCAGGACCAGGCCGTCCCGGACCGAACCTTCGGCAAAGGCGGCGACGGCTTCGAGGGCGTCGGGGGCGATGGCGGCTTGTTCCCGGCCAGCCAGCTCCCGGAAAAATTTCACCAGGACGTGCGGCGGCACCAGGCGGAAATCGAAGCGCTGGCAGCGGGAGAGAATGGTGTCGGGGACTTTGTGGGGGTCGGTGGTGGCGAGGATGAATTTGACGTGTTTGGGGGGTTCTTCCAGCGTCTTCAGGAGCGCGTTGAAGGCACCGTCCGAAAGCATATGGACTTCGTCGATGATGTAAATCTTGAACCGCGCGCGGCTGGGGACATAAGCGGCCTGCTCCCTAAGCTGGCGGATTTGCTCGATGCCGTTATTGGAGGCGCCGTCGATTTCCAGGATGTCCGCGTCCCGGCCGGCGGCGACGTCGACGCAGATTGGGCAGACGCCGCAGGGATTCGGGGTGGGGCCGTTTTGGCAGACCAGGGCTTTCGCCAGGATGCGGGCCATGGTGGTTTTGCCACAGCCATGGCCGCCGGTGAAGATGTAGGCGTGGGCGACACGACCCCGGGTAATGGCGTTTTTGAGGGTGGCGGCGATGTGTTCCTGTCCCACCACTTCGTCGAATTGAGCGGGGCGGTAGCGCCGGGCCATTACTTCATACATGAGGATTTCCGGGGATTTTCGAAGCCATCGAGCAAACCGCCGCTCGATGGCTTCGAAAGTTTAACCTGGCGTTTTGCAACGTGGTGATCGAAGCACCAATCGCAATTTCTGCAATAATCGTTTTGGCTTGGATTTCAAAAGTTTTCGATTATGCAAAAGGCCAGTTTAAATAACAGGGCCGCAAAAAAAAGGGCCGTTCGAGTCCGACCAGGCTTGCCTGCACAAAGCCGGATCCGCTTAGGGCTGCTCGGTTCCCCGCCTGACCCGGTTCACGCTCCAGCCCTTGTAGGGGCCCGGCCGGACTCGGACGGCCGTGAATGATTTGTCGGTATTACCACTCGCGAAGGAAAGATTATCGCTTTCCCAGTTATTTTTGTCAAGGGCGTCTCGAAAAATCACCAATAAAATCTGTACCCTACTGATTCTTGCCGAGAACTATAACGAAGAGCGCCTTGTCCCGGGGGCCGAGATTGAAGGCTTTGGCCGCTTCGTCGCGGTTTATGGAGTAGGCCATGCGCGCGCCAACCCACAAGCCCTGGCTGGCGAGATAGATGTTCTGGGACATGGCGCCGGCCAGGACCAGGGGGAATTCGGCGTCGGTGGGGCCGTTCATCTGGGCCATCTGCTCGCCGTCCTCCACGATATAGAGGTTGACCGGCGCATTTTTGGCGAAAGGCTGGGTGGGGATGCGGCTGTGGACGTTATCGCTGCTGATCTGCACCAGGGTATGGTTGCGCCAGTCGTAAAGATAGACGCCGTCCCGGTTGGTTATGTAAATTTTGCAATAGGGCGGGCGTCCCATGGCCATGGGCACGGTCCAGAGTTTGCCGTTGCGGTTGTGGCCGCTGGCGGCCCAAAGAATGGTGGAAAGTTCCTGTTGGGAGAGTTCGCCTGAGGGGAAGGTGTTCTGATTGGCCGAGGCGCGATGGTCGATGGCGTTATATAGGGCGGGGCCGCCGGCCTTTTGCGGTTCGGGGAGTTTGATGTCCTCGGCAAAGGAATTCAGACTGTAGGCAAGAATCAAGACGAGGGCAAGGGCGAACTTTTCCACGGTAAATCCTCCTTCGGGGCTTTAGGTTATTTCGATAAAACGGAATTGGGTATACTAAAGCATACAGGCTATTGTATCAGGATAGGCTACCAATGCTACGATAAAAATATGTTGCACTCTCCGCCATCCCATGGTCGATACTACTGGCAACCGTTTTTTTTGCCTGACGGCGTAAATTATTTGGCATAACGCTTGCTTCCGATAATGGTGACCAGGCCGGATAGTCCGGCCACAAGGAACCGGAGCCATGGGCCGGTATTGGCATATCCCCTTACTAATCATGCTTTTATTGACCTCACCGGCTTTTGCCGAGGTGGTGGTGATAATACGTCGTGAAGCCGAACCGTCCGGCAAATATATCCGGATTTGCGATGTGGCCAGGGTCGACGGCCCCCAGCCCGCCGCCAGGGAAGTGGCGGAAACGGTATTGGGGCCCGCCCCTTCCCGGGGAGAAATTCGCGAAATCAGCCGCTGGGACATGCAAAACCGCCTTTACGAAATGGGCGTCGGCGCCGTGGTGGCTTTCTCGGGGAACGATCTGGTCCTGGTTTACGGAGCCGGCGCGGAGCGGCGCAGTTTTCACGACTCGGCGGACGGCTTCAGAACTCTCGGCCCGATTTACGAAGCGGGGCGGGGAGGTGCGTCCGACACCGCGGCCATGGGAACGTCCGGCGGCGGGGTAAACGCCGGCGGCGCGGCTGCCCCATTCAAACCCGAAGCCAAACCAGGCCGTTCCAGCCGTTCCGACGACGACCCGGGTAAACTCGCTTACGAATCCGAGCACCGCGTCGGCCAAGCCATCGCCGAATACCTGTCCCTGCGTTACCGCCAGGGCCACGGCAAACGCGACGACCTCGAGGTGGAGGCGAAAGTCCAGTCCGCCAATGCGGACATTCCCCCAGACGCGTTCGAAGTGAAGGTGGAGCAGGAGCTGGGCGGGAAGGTGCCGGGGAGGGCGGAATTGCGTTTGTCGGTCCGCGACAAGGCCGAGGCCAAGCCGCGTTTCGTCGAGGTGGTGGCGGATACGGAATTGTTTGCCCAGGGTCTGGTGGCGAACCGGAATGTCCAGCGCGGCGAGAGCCTGGACAAGAAGGACGTCAAGGTTTCCCGGGTGAAGATGGAATTCGGCAAAGGCTATTTGCCGCCGAAACCGGAGGCGGTGGAAGGCCGCGAAGCGAATAAAACGCTCCGTCCCGGCGACGCGCTAACCGCCGCCGACGCGCCGCTGGGCGACGCGGTGAAACGCGGCGCCACGGTGACCGTCAAGACGGAAGGGAAGGGCTGGGAGGTCCTCAGTCAGGCGAAGGCGCAAGGGGGCGGCGGCATAGGCGACATTATTACCGTGGAGGACACCGCGAACAAGAAGAAGTTCCAGGCCCGGATTGTGGACCGGGGCGTGGTGGCGGTGGTGGTGAAGAAGGAGTGAGCGAAGTTTTTCACCTGTACGCCGGTACTATGTTTACGCATGTTTTTCGCTAGCGGTACATGGCTCCAGGCCCTGTGCCGCCGCAAACTTCCCCCCACCGTCATCCCGGCGTCTTGTACATCAAACCGGGGTGGGATGTCCGGCGCGATAACGTCCGGAGACACGTTTCTCAAAGGCAACGAAAGGCGAGCATGCGAAACGCAACCTACGCCCGGCCGAAATCCGCCCGGCGCCCATTGACCCGGCGCGAACGCGAGCTTTACCGCCGCTGCATCGTCCTGATGGCGGGGGTGATTTTCTTTTCCTTCATGGCGATGTGGAAGGCCATGTCCGGCGATTACTACGGCGGCGGCAACGTGAACCGCTACGGCCCCGACCGGAAGCCGCAGTATCCCTATTACGACGACCAGTACGATGTGATGTCGGACGACGATCACCTCATGGCCATGCGGCTGAAACAGAACGTCGTCGGCACCCGCCCGGTCTACTACCGCCGCAAGGCGGCGCGGCCGAACGATTCCGTGACCATCATCATCAACGAAAACACCTCATCCGAGCTGACCACCAGTAACGACCTGAAACGGGACTCCTCGGCCAACACTACCCTGACCAATTGGCTCACGCCCTCCTTGAGCGGCGGCTTCCATATGAACCAGCACGGCCAGGCCGCCGGCGGCAGCACCCCAACCTATTCCTGGAACAGCAGCCGCGCCCACAAGTCGGACTCGTCCATAGACCGCTCGCAGGTTTTTTCCTCCACCTTGACCGGCAAGGTCCTCTCGGTCCTCCCGAACGGCTACCTGGTAATCGAGGCACGGAAAAGGGTCGGCGTGAACGGCGAAATCCAGACCCTCACCCTGACCGGCATCGTGAACCCCGACCACATGGACGCCGACAGCGCGGTAAAGGCGGAGTACATCATGGACGTCACGGTGAATTACGACGGCAAGGGGCCGATGACCCGGATGAACAAGCGCGGCTGGTTCTCGCAGTTTTTTGATTTCGTGAATCCGTTCTAAAGGAAAATGTTTCTGGAAAAGGTGAATCGACTGTTGGAAAGGTCCGATAATATTTAAAGGAACAACTGGACTTTTGCAAAATCACCATTCAAACCGCCGAATGGCGATTTTGTAAAAGCAAAAACCCTTGTAATCCGGGCAAAAACGATTTTTGCAAAGTGGCGATTGGCGGTTAAATCGCCACTTTGCAAAAGTTCAGGGAACAACCTCGATGCGGATGAATGCACAGACGATAACCAAGCGGGCAACCAGACCGGGAACCGGCAAAGCAGTCCGCTGTCTGGCTCTCGTCGCCATCCTCCTGACGGCGGCGGGGAGCGCCCGCGCCGAGTTTATCCGGGATATGGTGACGGTTCAGGGGGCGCCGGAAGTTCCCATCTCCGGCATCGGCATCGTCATCGGCCTGGCCGGAACCGGCGACAAGCGGGATGCAGCCGTGAACCTGATGCGGAAATACCTGTCGAACAGCAACTTCGATTTCAACGCCGCCACCCTGTCCGGCGACAACATCGCCATCGTCCAGGTCACGGCCATCATTCCCCCCTTTTCGCGGCCGGGCCAGACCTTCCCCGTAACCGTCGCGACCATGGGGAACGCCAAGAGTATCGAAGGCGGCCAGCTCGTCAACTGCGATCTGTTCGACGGCAACAACGAACTCATGGCCCGCGCCTACGGCCGGGTCATCACCGGAACGCGGCAGCTGACCCGGGGAAACATCCCGGCCGGACCGGGTTCGGGAGCTTTCCAGCTGTCGACCTACCCGTTCGGGAAGACGGTCTCCGACGACATGATCGTGCGCCTGAACCTGATCCATCAGAACTACGACGACGCCTCCAATATCGCCCGGCGCATCAACTCGACGCCGTCCCTGAACCCGAACCTGGCCGACGTCACCATGTTCGCGGAAACTATCGAAACGACGCCGGTGGCGATCGCGAAAGATCCCGGTCAGGTCATAGTGCGGATTCCCGACAAGCACCGGCTGAACACCCACAACTATATTAACGAAATCCTGAAAGTGCCGGTTTCGGTGGACCGCCCGGCGACCATCCTCATCAACCGCAGCCTGAATTCGATCGTGATCACCGGCGACGTCAAGGTGTCGGACGCGACGGTGAGCCTGCAGGACAAGACGGTGCGGCTCCGCCCCGAGACGCCGGAGCAGCCGGCGGGATATGTCCTGAACCCCCCGGACCCGCGGACGGTGGTGGAGTTGAGCGGCCCGGGATCGAACGCGGATTTGCAGACCCTCTTCGACACCTTGAACGCGATGGGGCTGACTACGGAGCAGGTGATTGTCATATTCGAGCAGCTCCTGAACGCGGGGGCGATAAAAGCCAAATTGATCAACGAATGAGCCGTCGTTTTATTGCACTGGGGAAAGCTATGGATACGGTAACGCTGACGGGCAGGGGCGGCGATGCGGCAGGGCTGACCGCCTTACGCAACAGCCGGGACGAGCAGGCGATTGAACGCCTGAAGGCGCAGAAATTGGCCAGGACGGTCGGCTCGCAGGAACAGCTCGAGAAGAAGGTCCGCCAGGTCTCGGAGGAGTTCGTGTCCGTGTTCATGAACGAGGTCATGAAATCGATGCGGGCGACGGTGCATGAGACCAAGGAATTCCACGGCGACAACGGCGAGAAGTTTTTTCAGGAAATGCTGGATACGGAACAGTCGAAGCAGCTCGCGCAGGGAAGCGGTTATGGGCTTACCGATCTGATTTACCAGTCGCTGATGTCCCAATATCGGGTATCGACGCCGGGGGGCGGAGCGGCGGCGGACGATAGCTTCTACAGTGGCGGTAAATCCGCCGGCAAGGTTGAGGCGAAACGTGAACTTGCCGTGGCTGGGATCGGCGGGTAGAATGAATAAGGCGGGAGGTCGGTGCAGTCCCCGCGTTACGAGGAGGTCCTGACATGGACAAGCCGGCTGACGCCGCCCTGAAGCGGGCGATAGGCATGTTGGAGTCGATATTGAGGCGCGAGGTCGACATTCACCGGGAAATGCTGGCAGTGGCGGAAGCGAAACGGGACAGCATAATCCAGGGGAACATCGCCAAACTCGAAACGGCGGTGACCGAGGAGAAGAACCTGGTCGCCCGTATCGAGGACGAGGAGAAGAAGCGGGTGGCGGTGCTGCCGCTGGTGAAGAACGGTTTGGGGCTTACCGGCGAGGTCGAGAAGATTCGCGAGTTGATCGTGGCGATGCCGGAGCCGGATCGAACCCGGCTGATGGCGGTCCGGGATGAACTCAAGAAGGTGATGGAGGAAAACCAGCTCAAGGCCCGGGCCAACGCCGAGCTCCTCAAGGCGAGCCTGGAGCATTTGGACAGCTTCATGCGCTCCCTGAATGACGCGGCGCACAAGGACGGCACCTATAAGCGGGACGGCCGCAAGGCCGGTGGGGGCCCCAGCATCATCGACCGCAGGGGGTGAGGATTTTTTTTCGGGTGTGCAAAGGTGGCGCTGCCGTTATTGTGCGGCAGCGCCGCATTATAAACGGACTTATGCATAGTGGCGATTGAACCGCCAATCGCCACTATGCATAAGTCCGGATATCAATCACATTATTTCCCCGCCCCGGCCGGTTCCCGTGACCTCCTCGGTTTTTGATACAAACGCGAGATGTGCACGCCAAAGCCGTCCGCGATTCTGGTGGCGGTGAGGTTGGTGATAACACGAGAATGTGGAAATGAAAAATTCCAGGCAAAAAGCCACCCCAGACGCGGCGTCCGGCGAACAAAAAGGGCCGGGTTTTTTCCAACGCCTAATCACCGGAGACGACGGTAGTCCGATAGAGGTGGATGTGGAAGTGGTGCGCAAGACTCCGGATCGGGTCATCAACCATAACCTGTACACCCTGGTGGATATCGACGACAGTGATTTTTATTGGCCGCTGATCCTATTTTTCCTGGCGCGCACTTTCATTTTTCTGGGGAGTGCCTTGTCCGGACTTGTAGTGCAATGCTTGTTGCTCGCGGATTTGTGGCATCGGATCAAACGCCGGCCCAGCGGGTGGAGGGCGGTCGGACTCTGTCCGCCGTACCGGCGAAGCGATTGGCTGCTGGCGCTTGGCGCTTATGCCTTGTGCGTGCCCTGCTTTTTCGCCGCTTCCTGGCTGGAATTGAAGCTCGTGGCCTGGCTCTTCCCCCCGCAATACTGCTTCACCTTCGAAATCCCCGCCATGTCGACCTTGATGCGGTTTGCCCCGGCCTGGGTCCACATGTTGATAGCTTCCATCTCGGCGGTGGTCATGGCGCCGCCAGTGGAGGAATTATGGTTTAGGGGAATCGGCCTCGCCGGCTTCAAGGAAAAGGGCATGAGTCATTTGCGGGCGATTTTGGTGACCAGCGTAATTTTCGGGGTCCTCCACGGCCCGGGGCGGATGGTCTCGTCGACGCTATTCGGGTTAACCGCGGCGGTGGTTTGGTATCGCACCGGTTCACTCTACTGCTGCATGGCAATTCACGCGCTGCATAACTTGGCGGTGACGGTCGTGGCGTTGTTACTGTTCTAGGCTGGCGTTATTACACTTGCGCTTTCCCACCTTTAACCAAGCGTACCGACATGATATCGCTGGCCTGGCGTCCGTTCGTTATCAAAGTCGCGAAAATCTTCAGGTACGGCGGCACATAGGAAAAGAAGTGCTTGAAGCCGGCGCAAAGATAATTGTGACCCGCTTCCCCGTCTTCGCTCACTGCGAAACGGTGTTTCTTGCAGCCGCCCTGGCAGCCGGGCAAAACCGGGCACTCCCGGCACTGCCGGGTAAGACCAGTCCGCTTCTCCGTACCGAAGCCGTTCTGCGCCGGCGTATCCAGCATTTTGCCGAACGAAGCCGAAAGAACGTTACCCAATAGGTATTCGGGATAAACATAGTGATCGCAGGCGTAAACGTCCCCGTTATGCTCCACAACCACCGACCTCCCGCATACCGCCTGGTGACTGCAAACCGTCCCCGGTCTTCCCAAGTAATTCGCCAAAGCCCACTCGAAATTCATGACAAAAACTTTCCCGACGTCCCGCTTGACCCACACGTCGAAAATATCGGTGAGGAAACGCCCGTACTCCAATCCGCCCACCGACCATTCCGTCACCTGCCCGCCATTCCCGGTTTCGCCCGCCCGACCCGCCGCTCCCCCCGGCGGCCGGTGCAGGGACAAACCGTCCCGGTCGTCGCGAGGGGAAGGGGTACGCTCCACCACCGGTAAAAACTGGATATATTCCCCGCCGGCGTCGCGGAGAAATTCGTAAACCCGGAGGGGCATGCGCGAACTCTGCCGGTTCACCACCGCCAGGATGTTGAACCTGACCCCGTGGCTCTTTAGGAGGCGCAAGGTGTGCATGACTTGATTGTGGCTGGCTCCGCCGGCGGCGGTACGGCGGAATTGGTCGTGGATAGGGGCCGGGCCGTCCAGGGACAGCCCGACCAGAAAGTCGTTCGCGCGGAAAAACTCGCACCATTCGTTGTCCAACAACGTGCCGTTCGTTTGAAAACTGTTCACTATCGCCCGCCCCGCGCCATGGCGTTTCTGCAACTCAAGCGCCCGGCGGTAATAATCCAGCCCCGATAGCGCCGGTTCGCCACCCTGCCATACAAACTCGACCGGATGTTCGGCGGGGTTTTCCTGGATATATTTACGCACATAACACTCCAGTACCTCCTGGCTCATACGTAGCGGCGCGGGTTCGGGATAGAGGGCTTTCTTCTCCAGGTAAAAACAGTAGGCGCAGCGCAAGTTACAGTTTGCCCCACTGGGTTTGGCCATGGCGTGGAAAGGATTGGTGGGCATAGGTAATTTCCTCCCGGCCAACAGGTAGAAACAGGATTTGTATAATCAAGGCGTTAATATTACAGAGTAATATTAACTGTTCATTATAAGAAGTCAATATAATGCGCGTCAAAATAGGAAGGATTATTGGTTTGCGCAGGAAAAAATAAGGCCTGGCGTTTAAGCCAGGCCGGTATGATATAGTATTTATGTGAACTGGATACTGTCCGATCTGCTTAAGCCTCGGCCGCGGGCTGCTCGGCTTTGGTTTCAGCGGCTGCCGCTGGTGCAGGAGCTGCTTCGGGAGCGGCATCAGTGGCGGCGGCATGGTCAGGAGCGTCAGCGGTGGTTGCCCCAGCGGCAGGCGGTTGGGCTTGCTCTTCCGGATCATCACTGGAGGCGAGACAGACCTGAAGGGAAAAGTTGTGCCCAGCACCTTCAAAAACCACGACAATGTTCGGGGTACCCGGTAGATGTTCGATTTCGTGTCCTGGCCCGGTTACCACTTTGGGAATGGAGATGGTGAAATGATATTTGGTTTTAACCAACGAAGCCTTGGCCTGCCCGGAAATCATGTTGATAATTTCACCGATGGCGTCCTGAACGTCCTGGGAAAGCTCCTTGGCTGGCGGCTCTCCCAACATGTTTCCAACCACCAAACAGGCCAATTGCGCCGACATGCTGATAACCACGCTGCCGGAAGCGGTGCCGGACAGCTGCATGATCCCGGAAATATCCCCCAACATTTTGTAGTCAGGTTTAATGAAAATATTTTTCCTGGCTACCTCGACCATGCACATCGAGGAGAAGACGCTGCGGGTGGCATCAATGAAGGGGTTGATGAATTCGACGTTGACGGTGGGGCGGGTACGGTGTTTTTTGATGGTTTCGGCAATGGATATCAGCAGGTCGTCGGCGTTCAGCGGTTTATTGATTACTCCCGCCGCTCCCGCCTTGATCCCGGAAAAGGTGGAACCGGCATTCAATTTCGAGGACAGCAATAAAACCGGCGCCCTGGCAACGCGTTCCTTGACGGCATAAACAAATTCGGCGCAGTGCAGCGGTTCGCCTTCCCAGTCAACCAGAACCACCGACTGCTCGTCGAGAGCCGCCAACAACTGAGCCTTGGTAGTTACCGGAACGATATTGACGTTAGGTATTTTCCTGGAAACGAAAATGCCTTTAACCATGTTGGGAGTCGAGGGCGTTCCTGATACGATTATGACTTTCATGGTTCATCCCGGTAGCAGCGGCGCTGAAAATTGGAGCGGGAGAGGGGATACGCAAACAGCCTCGGTCCTGGTATCAGGCAGGCTTGGTGAAGAAAGGCTCGAGCTTGGTTTTGACGATTTCAGGCGTGAACGGTTTGACGATATAATTATTCGCACCAGCCTTGATTGCCGCCACCACATTGGCTTTTTCCGCTTCGGTGGTGACCATGATTACCGGAAGCTGCGTTCCCGGTGTGGTCTCGCGAATTTTGGAAAGAAAATCCAGGCCGTTCATGTTAGGCATGTTCCAGTCGGTCAACACCATGGCGACGTCGGGATTGGCCTTTAGCTGATTTAAACCTTCAATCCCATCGGCAGCTTCGACGATGTTTTCAAATCCGCTGGATTTGAGAATATTGGAGATAATACGCCGCATTGTCGATGAGTCGTCAACAACCAGGATCTTCATTTTTCCTGTCTCCACACTACTAACGGTGCTAACGCCAGCGGTCAAGCGTTTCGCCGGCAACAATGCCCATCGTTGGTTACCGTATCTACCCCAAGCGAACGGCCAAAACCAGTTGCGTTCCCCTCCAAGAAAGATAACACCGAGTCGGTCACCATGTCCAGGGGAACAATTTTTTCCACCGCCCCGGTCTTGATCGCTTCCTTGGGCATGCCAAAAACTACGCAGGATTTCTCATCCTGGGCTATACAGTGTGCGCCGGCATCGCGCATGTTTTTCATGGCGTCGGCGCCGTCGCGGCCCATACCGGTGAGCATGACGCCGATGGCGTTATTGCCGACATGCTTGGCAAAGGAATTGAACAGCACTTCCACTGATGGTTTATGCCGACAAACCAACGGGCCGTCCCGGGTTTCCGCCACCCACTTGCCGGCGCCTTTCTTGATCAGCAGGTGCAAATTGCCGTTTCCGATAATCGCCCGTCCCGGGATGACGTCCAGTCCGTCCTCGGCTTCGAGGACTTCGATGGGGGTCTGCCGGTTGAGCCGTTCGGCAAAGGCTTTGGTGAAGGTGCCGGGCATATGCTGGACGATCATGATCGGGGGACAGTCGACCGGCATTTTTTCCAGCACGGTCTTGAGGGCTTCGGTTCCGCCGGTGGAGGCGCCGATGGCAATCAATTTATTGCTGCGTTTCCCCATGACCCGCCCTTGCGGTTTCGGCGCGCCAAGCTGGACGGCTTGCGAACGTTTCGGCGCTGCCGCCGCCGGCGCCGAAGGCTTGCGGAAGCGAACCAAGGACGCCGCCTTGACGTTGTCGATGAGCCGGGTGGAGAAGTCGGCCAGGGCGCGTTCATTGGTGAGCGAAGGCTTTTCGATAACTTCCACCGCGCCGATTTCCAGAGCCTCCAGGGAGAGGGAGCATCCTTTGGGAGTGAGGCCGGATACGATGATCACGGGAATGGGGAACCATTCCAGGAGCTTGCGGAGGAAAGTGATGCCGTCCATTTTCGGCATTTCGATGTCGAGGGTGATCACGTCCGGGCGCATGGCGACGATTTTATCACGCGCCACGAAGGCGTCCGGCGCCGAGCCGATCACTTCGATTTCCGGATCCTTGGACAATTCCCTGGTAAGGACATTTCTCACTACCGATGAATCGTCTACCACCAGCACTTTAATCGGAGCCATGGAAAGATCCTTTGGCAAAACTGAACCTGGGCGGAAGCTACAGCTGCTCGCTGACAACGACGAACAGGTGTAGCACAATACGCGGCGACGCAAAACGGCAGTTAGCCACTAGACCCAACAAAATGTCTATCTTTATATTTCTCTGTTATATAAGCCACGACAACATTTGTAAAGAATAAATCTTGTCTCCATTACAGAAAAACATCCCACGGAGCGGCAGGAAATATATGCGAAAATTGCGCCTGTGCATAAAAAAAACCGCCCGTAAAAGGGCGGTAGGCTGGTGTAGAAAAGACCTCCATCGCAATGCCGCAAGGATGATGGAATTCTGAACCCGCAGGCTCAGGTGGGTGCCGCACCGCTGTCCGGTATAATCCCTAAAAAGAGAAGACCGTGGCAAGTGGTATATTAGCCCCCTTCTAGAAATGGAGTCGGTTCGAGAATAATCTCCATTGCGAACATGACAGAGGTCACAATTCTTTATACCTGATAATAATTCTTTGTCAACCTTTTTCTAATTTTTATTTATTGAATAGTTTACAAGAATTTACGCGAAAATTTACCCCCCTGCCGCCAGCAGTTTTTCAATGCGCCAGCAGCCGAAACAAGCCCACCAAATAAATAATCAGCGACCCCGCCGTGCCCAATAGGAATACCAAAACTCCCGTCACCACCCCCCCCCGGCTTAAACTCACCATAGCCAGTAATAGGGCGATAATGTTCAACGGCAAACCCAGCAATACCGTGAACGGTACTTTCGAGCCCAAGAAAAACCAGGCTATTAATAGACAAACCCAGGTGGCGACAATCGGCGGCTTCGCCAGCGGCGAGAAATCGGAGGACCCAGACGCGTAATGGACATGCATGCCTCCCCCCTCCGCCTCCCGGTGGCCGAAGCGGTACTCGGTGTGGGTGAAACGGTAGCTCCCGCCCGGTTCCGCCTTGGCGGCATGCTCCACACGTTCCGTCTCCACCCGCTGCACTTCGTCGGAGGTCGGCGGCGACACCACCGGATTCACCCGATCGTCACAGTCCTCTTTGTCGGCGCCGTTTTCTCGCTCTTCAGCCATTATACCGCTCCTGCCGGGTGCGTGGCGAAATTGTACCATTGCTCTTCAACTACTTCATTCCGCCGTCAGTCCAGTTGCTTTTTGCCCGCCTACATTTTCCTGTCAGTTTACAACCCATAACCTGTTTACAGTGTCGCCCGCGGGTCCAAGGCGTCCCGCAGCGCTTCCCCGACCAGATTGTAGGCCAGCACGCTGAAAAACAGGACCAAGCCCGGGAAAACCGCCAGCCACCAGTTCGCCAACGGTGAATCCCGCGTCTCCGACAAGAGTTGCCCCCAGGTCGGCGTGGGCGGCGTCACCCCGAAACCGATAAAGGACAAACCCGCCTCGGTCAAGATCGCCCCGGTGATTCCGAACGATATCGACACCAGGACCGGCGCCATGGCATTGGGGAGGATATGCCGGAATATGGTCCGGGTGTCCGACGCCCCCAGGGCAATCGACGCCGAGACGTAATCCATCTTTTTTTGCCTGAGCATTTCGCCGCGAATCAGCCGCGCCACTCCGGTCCAGCTGGTGAGGCCGATGACCAGCATGATGTTGATGATGCTCCGGCGGTCCAAAACGGCGATAACCGCCAGGATCAGGAAGAAGGTGGGGAAGCACATCATTATTTCCATGAACCGGGAAATCAGCAGATCGATTTTGCCGCCGTAATACGCGGCCAAAGAACCCAACACCAAGCCAATCACCGTCGCCAGGAACACCGAAACAAACCCGACCGACAAGGACACCCGCGCGCCGTGAATAATCCGCACCAGAACGTCGCGGCCGCTTTCGTCGGTTCCCAGCAGGTGGTGCCCGGGGGTGTGCAGCGGTTTTTTCCAGCGTCCGGAGGAAACGCTTTGGAAAGCTCCCGGCAGGGCTTTTTCCACAATCAGCCGGTTCAGGCGTTGCCGGTCGAGCGCCGACAAATCCCGGCCTTCTAGGCGTTCGTTTACGTAAGGCCGCAGGTTTTGGTCCTTCCGGTAGGTCTCGCCGATTTCCGGGGTGTAGAGGTTATCCTGATCGATAATCCGGTTCAATTCGGCCAGGAGCGGTTTTAGATCCGCTGCGCCTGGTTCCCCCGGGTAGGGCGGCAATTTCACTCCGTGCGCGGCCAAGACCTCCCGGAGACGCTCCGCCGCCGGATTTTCCAGGGTGTGGAGGTTCTTTAGGAGAAGCGCGGGCGAAGCCAGGCCGGTGTCGGCAAGGAGCGGCGATTCGACAAACCAGGACGGCGGCAGTTGCGGTCCGAAGCCCTGTTCGTTCGGTCCATAGGGGATGAGCGGGAAAACGCCCCGGCCCTTGCCGCTCGCGGCCATTTCGCGGTAAGCGGCGTAGTCGTGGCGGGGCGGCAGGGCGAAGAGTTGCGCCAGCAAAATGCCCGCCCCGGCCAGCACCAGCCAGCGGGGACTCAGGGAAAACTGCCAGGCGCCGGCCAGGCAAATGTAGGTGAGGCCGAGGAGGACCAGGAGGGTGGCCCCGGCGAGAAGGAGGAAGCTGGTGCGAAATTGCCGCATGGGAGTAAGCGTATCCGGAAACAGCTTTTCCAGGACCGCCCGGTTCCAGCGGGCGCGTTCGAAGCCGCCCGTCCCGCCGACCGTTCCGGCGGCGGAAGCGTCCGCCGCCATTTCGTAGGTCAAGCCGGGGACGCCGCTACCTTCCGCCGCAGGCGAAGGAGTGAGCGCCGGACCTTCCACCGTTTCCTGCAGGGGGCGAATGAGCAGGCGGCGGAGGTCGTCGGGGCTGGCTGCCGGCAGGCTTTCCCCGGCGGCAAGAACAGCGGCGCGCAATGTCCCCAATTGCGCGGCGGCGGGTGCTTCTGCCTCTGTCGCTGCCGCTTCCGCATCCGTTCCTGCGCCGCTTTTCCCTGCCGCCGCCGGACTCTTCAGTATTTCTTCGACAAACAACTCCGGCCGGCGGATGTCGTCCATTTCCGGCACCGGCGGCGACTCCTGGTGGAACCAGTCCTTGCCGCCGCCTTGCACGACCATGCCGCCGATGGCCAGCCATAGGGCGGCGGCGGCGACCAGGCCGAAGAACAGGGAGATGAAACGCGAGGACCTGCTTCCCAACGCGGGCAGATATTTGTTCATGCCTTTCCAGAGCAGGAGCGCCAGGGGGATGAACAGAAACAGGAAATTGATGCCGCGCTCGAGATTGGCTTCGGTGGTGTCGGCGGGGGCGAAGAATTCGCGGATGAGCGGCCAGGAGACGGCGCCGCTGGCGTTGTCGCGCCAGTAAAGCGGCAGGCGGTGCGCCAGAAAGGGGGCGAGAAACGCGACCAGGGTGAAGAAGGCGACCAGGGCCAGGCCATAGCGCCCGCCGGCGGTCCTGTGGAAACGTTTCCAAATGCGCGCGAGGCTGCCGGGGTTTTCGGAAGGTTTTGGGGAGGGCGTTTCGGTTTCAGGCATGGCCCCGGTCCTCCGCCCGGTACAATTGCGTTTCCAGCGCCCGCGAGAAATCCGTCCAGTTCTTCTCGGGGTCGGTCAGCGCGTCCAGGAGTTTGTTCGAGGTCTCGACCTTCGCGTCCAAATTGTCCAGGTGGTGCAGGGCGAACGCTTCAGGGATCTTCGGCAAAACCGGCGCCCCCCATTCGTGCCGGCCGTGGTGCGAGAGAATCAGGTGCTGGACCAGGAGGAGCTTTTCCTCCGGAAATTTGTCGAGCTTCCCCGCTTTCTCCGCCACCATCTGGCTGCCGATGCAGATGTGGCCGAGGAGTTTGCCCTTATCCGTGTATTCGATGGAAAACTTGGCGGACAGCTCCTCGATTTTGCCGATGTCATGCAACATCGCCCCCACCACCAGCAAATCCCGGTTGACCTCGGCCGTCGCGGCGAAGGCGTCCGCCATGCGGGTCACGGACAGGGTGTGTTCCAAGAGGCCGCCAAGGAAGGAGTGGTGCAGATCCCGGGCCGCCGGCGAACGCGTGAACCGATCCATCAGCGCGCCGTCCAGGAAAAAGGCCTCTGCCAGGGTGCGGTAGTCGCGATCCTTCAACGAATCCACCAGGGCCAGGAAGTCCCTGCGCATTGCCTCGACGTCGCGGCTGGTTTTGGGGAGGAAGTCCTCGAGATTGACTTCGCTGTCGTGGGCGGGACGGAATCGGGAGACGCGGATTTGGGTTTTACCCTTGTAATTTTCCACCACCCCCTGGATTTTCGCGATGCTGCCGGAGGGGCAGAGATTGAAGAGGTCCCGGTTCGCGTCCCAGATGTTCGCCATCAGCGAGGCGCTGGCGTCGGCGATGGTCATGCGGATGTAGTTTTTCCCGTTGACGGCGGTTTGGAAGGAGGATTCCTTGATGACGTAGAAGCCGTCGAAAGAGGCACCGTCCTGAAGGGAGGCGAGCGGGGGAGAGGCGGGCGCTTGGTTGGACATGGGGTTTGGGTCTCCGCTGGCGGTTCTTTGAGTGAGGGGGCGAAACGGCTTGCTTCGCCCCGATAACCTGAACATGTCAATGATATGGCTTGCGGGTTTGGTTGGCAAGGGCCGCGTTGACGCAGGGCAAAATTCCCCTCGGGAAAAAAAACGCCCGCCAAAACTTGGCGGGCAAAAACAAAAAACTATCCCCGTTTCTGGGCGCTCGCGCAGAGCCTCCCCTATTTTTTCAATTCCTGCCAAGTGTCCGAGGCCGCCTGCTTCGCGCCGGAAGCGGCCGACTTCGCGGCGTCGGCGGCTTGACCGGCGGCGTTCGCGGCGCCCTGCACCGCGTCGGACGCGGTCGACTTCACCGCGTCGGCGGCTTTGCCGGCGGCGTTCGCGGCACCCTGCACCGCGTCGGAGGCGGTCGACTTCACCGCGTCGGCGGCCTTGCCGGCGGCGTTCGCGGCACCCTGCACCGCATCGGAGGCGGTCGACTTCACCGCGTCGACGGCGTTTTTCCCCGTGTCGGCGACCGCCTTACCGGCTGCGCCCGCCTTGTTTTTCGTTTCTGCCCAAAGATCTCCCGCCGCAGCGGCGGCCTTTTCTTCCGTTGATTTCACGGTATCGGCGGCTTTTTGCGCCACGGCTCCGGATTTGTCCTCGATTTTTCCGACCTTGTCGGTGATGGTCTTGGCCGAGTCCGCGACCGACTTGCCGGCATCGCCTACCGCTTTTTCGGCTGCCGCCTTCTCGGCGGCTGCCGCCCGGGCTGCGGCGCGTTCGGCGGCGCTGGGCCCTTTCAGTATGTCGTCGCCGATTTTCTTCGCCTGGTCCCGCACCGCTTCGTCGGCGTCGCCGAGGGTCTTTGCCGACTTTGCCGCACTCGCGGCGTCGCCGGCGGCTTCGACGCTGGCTTCGACGCTGGCGGCTCCCTGATCCGCCTGGATGTTCTGTTCCGCCTTGGTGATCGCGCCGGACATTACGGCGTTCAGTTCCTGATTGACCGGCTTTTTGTCCTCGGCCTTCTTCGGCGCTTCGCTTTTCGTGATCTGGTCCGAGACTTTGTCGGTGATGGTGGCGGGGCGCTTTTCCGGTTCGGCTTCGCCGGCGCTTTTCGTAACGTCCTTCGCGGCGGCAGCGGCGGCCGGGACGCTGCCAGTGGCAGCGTCCTTGGTGAGTTTGTCGGCTTCGCGTTCGGCTTGCTTGCGAAGGGTGTATTCACTGGTGTCGGGGATGTAATTGTCGGCGTGGGGGACAATGACTTCGATGTCCTTGAAGTCGCCGGAGTAGGGGATGGAATTGGTGACGTAGGTGGTGGCGGCGCTGGATGATGTTTGGGTAGTGGCAACACCGGGGGCGGCGGCGTAGGTCGAGCTGGTGGGCTGAGCGTACTCGATGCGGCTGCCGGAGACGTAGCTCCCATCCATGGGGAGAACCCCGTCCGCGATGATGTTGCCGCGGGTGGGCGCCTCGCCCATCTGGATATTCGCCGGGATGAACTGCGAGGACTGGACAAAAGTGTCAAAGCGGAGGGTGGTGCGGATGGGGCTGGTGATTTGGACGTAAATGGCGTAGTTTTGGCCTTGGGGCGGAGTGGCCATGACGTTCCGGAGCCGCAGGACCGCCGGCTGTCCCGGGGCATAGGAGTAGCTGTCGGCTTCGAGCCTTACGCAGGAACAAGAGGTAAAGAGCCGGCCGATGGTGATGGCCTGGCTACTGGGGCGGACGATTTCAAAAAGCTGAGTCGGCGCCAAATCGCCGTAATTCTGCCCGCCCGAGCCGACGGGGGTGATGTAAAAGCCGGCTTCCGACATGACGCCGGACATGGCTTGTCCCATTTGCGAAGTGACCGCGGCGGCGGCGGCGCTGGAGGCGACGGCCAGAGAAAGCGCCAGCACAATCAGAATACGTTTGGATGAACCGCGCATGTTTTGGGTCCTTTCCGTGTGAAATTTTGCTACAGTTTCCCACACCCTTGACACAATATAGCTGTCCTTGGGTTGGGGCCAACCGTCCAATAAAAGTCTGGTAAAATAAACCGTATGCGCCGATTTCCGGTTCGAAAGGCGCATAATTCACGGTGAATTTTTGAATATGGAGTATTCTATTTGCAATTGAGAAAAAAGTACATACAAAAAAAATGCGTTATCCGGAGGAAGTATATCCGAAAGCGGCGTCTTATCTTGGAAAGGTTGGAGGGGTAGGAGATTATAGTGGACCGAGGGAACATGACAACAGCCATTCCCCGCTTTGGGGAATGGCTGAAAAGGCGGTTTTGCCAATCGTTTTACCAGGAACTATAGTTGTCGTCCGGGCGGCCGCTCCAGCTAAAATTAAACCCCATCGGAGTCGGCCGTTTGGTCCAATAGCCTTCCTCCCTGGTGCGTTGGTGCGCCCTGAGCATTGCCGCCCTCCGCTCGTCGGCGTCGCTGGTCGCGCGGTAAGCGGGCGGGCTATAGCTGGGAGCCGGCTGGTAATAAACCGTGCCGCCGCTCACGGGGTAGGACGGATAGGTGGTTCCATACACCACGCCGGACCCGGCCCTGGCCGTCGGAACCGGGTACCCCGCCGGCGGTACCGTGGTCAAGCTGCCGTCAGGATTGCGGTAGTAAATGTTCGGGTCGTGCACCACCATGCCGCTGGAAACGCTGGGCTGGCTGGATACAACCGGCGGATAGTAGTAGACCTGGCCGTCCTGCGCCTCGGCGCGGTCACAGCCGAAAACCGTGGCGGCGAGGATCGCCAAGGCGGCGAGCCACTTCGCGGCCTTGCCGTAATAATACATCTTGATCATGGTTTCGTACCTTTCGTAAGACTTTCAGTAAATGGTGACAATCACCGACATCCGCTTGAACAAGGGGTCGGCCAACATCTCCCGGGTGGGGGGATCGTAAGGGAAGGCGTCGGTTAGGGTCTGTTCCGATATCAGGCGGAGGGTATCGTCGGAGCCGTCAATCGGGTAGATGGTACGGTACGTCTCCAAAGTGCCGTCGGCGGCGATGCTGAAGTTGATCCGGGCCTGGCCGGTGGCGAAATACTGGGGATAGAGAATCATGGTTCGGTTCAGGGAGTCCTGCAGGCGGCGGCCCAGCTTGTTCATATATTCCGCGTATTTGCTCTGGAGATAACGCATGGTCGGGTCGGAGAACATGTCGACCGCCTTCGAACTGGTGTTGCGGCGCTGGGGCGAACCGCCGCTGCTGCTCGGGGCGCCGCCGCCAATCTTCTTGATGGTCGGCTGCGGCCGGCCTTCGCGGGCCGGGCGGGCTTCCTGCTGCTGACGGGCTTCCTGTTGTTGCCTCGCCTCCTGTTGTTGACGAAGCTGCTGTTCCTGTATTTCCCGTTCCATTTGCCGTTGCAGCTCCTGTTGCCGCTGAACCTCCTGTTGGCGCTGCATTTCCTGCTGGCGCTGGATCTCCTGCTGGCGTTGGATCTCCTGCTGGCGTTGGATCTCCTGCTGGCGCTGGATCTCTTGCTGGCGTTGGATCTCCTGCTGGCGTTGGATCTCCTGTTGGCGCTGCAATTCCATTTGCCGTTGGAGCTCCTGCCGCTGGCGTTGTTCCTCAAACTGCTGTTGCCGCAAAAGTTCCAGCTGGCGCTGACGCTCCTGTTCGCGGAGCTGTTCCTGGTAACGTTCCTGCTGTTGCCGCTGGTATTCCTCGATCTGGCGCCGCTCCTCCTGTTGCCGTTCGTATTCGCGCCGCCGCTCTTCGAGAAGTTGCTGTTCGCGCAGCTGCTCCTCACGAAGCTGTCGCTCGCGCAGTTGTTGCTCGCGAAGGAGCGTTTCCTGGCGTTCGCGTTCCTGACGCTCGCGTTCGCGGCGCTGTTCCTGGAGAACCTCCTCGAAACGCTGAAAATCCGGCGTTTCCGTCACTTCCTCCGGACGCTCGCTCTCGCGGAGGTTTTCCTTATAGGGATCGAACACCCCGTCGTTCGCTACGGGGAGCATGGCCAAATCGACCATTTCGGCCGGCGGCGGCGGTTCGGGCGTCGGCTCCGGTTCGGTGGCCGACACTTCCTCCGGTGCCGGCGACGGCGGCGGCGGAGGAGGCGGTTCCGGCTCCGGAATTGGTTCGGGGATCGGTTCCGGTATCGCTTCCGGCTGTGGCTCGGGCGGCGGGGGAGGGCGTAACGACCCCGGCTCCGCCGGGGCGGGCGGCGGCGGGGGCGGTTCAGGGACAGGCTCCGGCGCCACTTCGGGGATCGGCGGGGGGGGCGGCTCCGGCATGGGTTCGGCAGTCGGTACCGGCGTAGGTTCCGGGACCGGTTCGGAAGGTGCGACCGGTTCCGGCGGCGGCGCTGGAGCTTCCACCGCCTCCGCCGCTTCCACTGCTTCCGCCGCTTCCATCGCCTCCTGCGCTTCCTGGGCCTCCACCGCTTCTTCCGAATCGTTTTCTTCCGGATTTTCCGAATCAACCTCACGGTCATCCGGGTTTGGCGGAGCTTCGGCGGCGGCGGGGGGATTTTCCTGGGTATGGTATTCGGGGCCGGGCTTGCCGGGATTGGCCGAGAGGATTTCCTCGACGCCGTCGGGGATATAGGGTTGCTGGGTGACCGGGACCTCCGGCGCGTCGGCGTTTTGCTTCGCCTCGATGTCAACCAGCGCTTCGGCTTCGTGCGGGCTCTCGGGGTCGACTTCCTCGTCCAGGGTCGCGGGATCCACCAGCACGAACGGGTAGGACTCCTCCTTGACCTCCGCCACTTGCGCTTCGGGGCCGAGAACCTGCAACAGGTAGGCTATTTTCGGCACCGCCGCCTGGATGATGAAAAAGGCGATGATCAAAACCAGGGCCAATAACAGCGAGAGAAGAAGCGCATCGTGGCGCCTCTCCGGGATCAGACCCCGATTGCGTATTTTGTCCAGTCGCTCCATAGGAGGCTTTTACAAGTGGACTTTCTGAGAAAATCGAGCAAACCGCCGCTCGATTTTCTCAGAAAGTTCGAGTAGCCAAATGAACTATGTAATGTTGCCAACTCAATCTTGGCATTTGACCTATTGGGAAAAACCTCTGATAACCACATTAACACAGGGGACACAGAGAACCGTAAACCATGGTTACCATCTGGACTATTGCAAAATCACCATTCAAACCGCCGAATGGCGATTTTGTAAATTCAAAAACCCTTGAAATCCTGGTAAAAACGATTTTTGCAAAGTGGCGATTGGCGGTTAAATCGCCACTTTGCAAAAGTTCAGTTACCCTCATGATTTTAGCATTTTTTTCGGGTTTTAAAAGTTCTTTGTGGTTCTCTGTGTCCTCCGTGACCTCTGTGTCCTCTGTGTTAACGGGGTTTCCCGCGCTAATCCCCTTGCTTTCCAAAAAAACGGGACGCCCCGACGGGCGCCCCGCTTGAAAAATACATGGCAAATATAGTTTCAGGCCTCTTTATTGTTCGGGTCGTTGACGTCCAGACCCTTGGAAATGAGCTTGTCGAGACGATTGCGCTCACGCTCCCGCGCGACCACTTCGTCGAATTCCTCGTACCATTCCACCACGAACTGGAAGCTCTTTTCCTGTTGACGGGAACGCAAATGCGGAGACGGACGCCGATTCTTCCAGTTGCGGCGGAACAGCTCTTCCCGACGCTTCCGCACCCCGTCCCTCCATTCCGTCAGTTTGCTATCGGAAAACACGATCTCATCGTCCTTTTCGGAAACGCTCATCAGCTCCCCCCGAACGGCAATGGGTATACTCGAACCGACGGCCAATTCGCCGGCCGCTTGTCCCGGGTTCCCCGCCCCAGCCAAACCCCCGTCTGGCAAAAATTTGGACGCGAAAACGCCCCGTGCGCCTCATCGCCACCGAACCGTAGCCGCCTGAGCGATATGGTTGTCATGGTATGAGTTTATGTCGCGTCTGGTATTGAATCATGCGTGCACTTAAGCGATTCTTCTCCCAATCGCAAAGAATGTTACATACGATAAAAGTTGAAATTTTGCAAGTTTTTTTTCAGATAAAAGTTATACCTCCGGGAAAAGTTGTTGGGATCTTTCCTGGAACTCTTTTCAGCAAAAACTTTACCGGGAAACGGCAAAAAGCCCGCACCGTAGGGCGCGGGCTTTTTGCGGAGGTTTTCACTTTGCCGGCTTGCTTACCGCTTCAGATTCAGGAGTTCGGTGATCATTTCGTCGGCGGTGGTAATGGTCCGGGTGTTGGCCTGGAAGCCGCGTTCGGTGGAAATCAGCTTGGTGAACTCTTCGGACAGATCCACGTTCGACGTTTCGAGTTGCTGGTGTACGATGACCCCTGAGCCGCCGGTGTTGGCGTGGCTGTAGCGCGCGTCCCCGGAAGCGGGGGAGGCGTAGAAAACGTTCGAGCCGGCCGCCACCAGGCCGTTTTCGTTCGGGAACATGGCCAGGCCCAGGCGGGCGATATCCACGTTCCGGCCGTTGGAGTAATAGCCGGTGATGACCCCGTCCAGGCTGACCGTGAAGTCTTCCAGTTGTCCCGGGGGGTTGCCGTTCTGGCTCTTCAGGATGAAGGAGTTCTCGCTCGCGGTGCAGGTGAGGGTGGAGAAATCCAGGTCCTGCATGGTTCCGGGGGCGAGGCCGTTGAGGATCTTAATCCAAATCGGGTCGTTGACCCCTTGTTTCCCCTGGTTGATGACGATGCCGTCCGATTCGGAAAAATCGGAGCCGCCAACGAAATTGCCGTTGGTGTCGAAGCGGATGAGGCCGGTCCCAACATTGAGGTTGGTGTTCAGGTTGCCGTCCTGGTCGGCCTGCCACTTGAAATCGGTGTCGTCGATGCAGTCGGCGTACCAACGCCAGGTGGTGAAGTCGTTTTCCTGCGACACCATCGACAGGTGCACGGTCGCCGCCTTCGGATTCCCGAGGGAATCGTAGAAGTCGAGGGTGAGGACGGCGGAGGAGTTGTCCTGGTCGCCCTGCTGGTACTTGCTGTCCTGGGTGAACATGGTGCTGTGCTGGACATTCTTATAGGAAATGGAGAGGTCCGAAAGATTGTTGCTGACGCCGAGGTTCGATACTATCGACAGGTTGAAGCTGGGGGCCTTGACGTCCTCGTACTCGGTGCCGTTCCAGCGTTTGTAAATCACTTCCGACACTCCGGTGCGGGAGTAGGCGCCGGCCGATTCGACCGGGCTGTCGTAGGGGTCGGAGCCGTAGTTGGCTTCGCTGATTTTCGGCGGGACCGAGAGGAGGCCCATGGCGCCGCCCGAGGTGTCGAGGTTCGACAAGGTCGAAGCGAGTTTGCTGTTCTGGAGAGCTTTTTCGTAACCGGCCTGGTCCCACTCGGCGACCTGGCCGTAACCGAACATTTCCGGGGTGATGTTCTGGGCCATCACCGACGGTTCGTCGACGTCGCCGGCCAGGAAGGACATGAAGTGGCCGAGGGTGTAGGACTGTTCGTTGTCGTAGGCGACCTGCCCCGGGAGGGTCGAACCTGCGGCGGGGCGGTGGTAGACAAAGTCGGTGGCGACGGTGCTTTTGCCTTTCGCGAAAGAGATGTCGATCGTTTCGCCGTTCTTGATGTTGGCGAAAGGTTGAATCCAGGTTTTCCCCTTCAGGTACTGGAGGTTTTCCAGCGGGGTGTTTAGGCTGGCCGGGTACATTTCGCCGGGATAGGGCATATTGTGGACGGTGAGCTGCTGGACGTTTTCCGGCCAGCCGGCGCCGTTGATGCCGTTGGGCCAAGTGGCGCGGAGGATCGAATCGACCTTGACCGGGTCGGCGAAGTCGGCGTCGGTGTAGGAGCCGAACTTGGCGGCTTCGGTCATGTCGGCGCCGGTGGACTGGTAGAACCAGTCGGGATAAGTGAAGTCGTTCTGGACGCCCGTGCTCCGGCTGAGACGGTTCGGGACTTGGATGCCGTAGGCGGCGGAAGTCTGGACGTTGCCGCCGTTAATCGTGTTGATTTCTTCGACCAGGGGGACGAGGCCTTCGCCGTGAGTCGGGAGATCCGCGACCTTCACCGGCGAGTCGAAGTTGAGGATCTTCTTATTGACGGTGTCGAGGGCCTGGTAGCAGTAGGAGGTGTCGGAGGTCGGGAGCATGTCGGTGATGGTGTCCCCCGAGTAGCGGCTGATGCCGAACGAATTCAGGTTGACATCCTGCAGGACGCCGGAATAGGCCTGGTAGGTCTTTTCGGAAATCGCGTAGGTGGCGTTTTCGAGCGCATTCCAGGTGCTGTCGACCTTTGTATTGGCGATGGGGTCGCCGCCGTTGAAATCGGTCCACATCCAGGGCTGAAGATTCGCCTGGCTGGGATAGGAGGTGCCGCCGAAGAGGCGGGTGCCGAAGCTGGCGCCGTTCTTCGAATCCAGGTTGCCGGTGAAGCTGGCTTCCGAGGTCTGGGAATGCCCCCCGATCGAACCGATGGGGATGATGATCTTGTCCATCTTGGCGTCCTGGGGAATGGAGATTTTTCCGTTGCCGCTCTTCACGGCCATGGTCCCCTGGACATAAAGGCCGTCGCCGGCAATCGACATCAGGGCGCCGTCTTCGCCGAGGTAGAAGGAACCCGCGCGGGTATAGGCGGCGGAGCCGTCGCCTTGGCTGACCACGAAGAAGCCCTTCCCCTTGATGGCCATGTCGTTGGGGTTGCCGGTGTTTTCCAGGTTACCCTGGGTGAAGACCTTGTTAATGGAAGCGGTGGCGGCGCCCATGCCCATGGCGATGGGGTTGATGGAGCCGCGGCCGGTGTCGGCGCTGGCGCCCATGGCGCCGCGGAGCGACTGTTCCAGCAAAGTGGCGAACTGGTAGACGCCTTTCTTGAAGCCGGTGGTGTTGACGTTGGCAAGGTTGTTGCCGATGTTGTCCATGCACTTTTGGTGGGTTTGGAGGCCGGTGATGCCGGTGGAAAGGGCTTGGCTGAGTGACATGGCTGTTCTCCTTCGCTGGGTCTATACCAGGGCTTGCGGCGTTCACGACGCTTTCGGCCGTTTTCTTCAATCTTTTTTTCCGGGTAGCGGCGATTTTTGCCGGTTTATCACGATTTATTTTCGCACTTCCCAGTTGAAGCAAAACGTTTGCCAATTGGCGCCGGAGATACGGCCATAGCGTTACTTTCCCGGGGAAGGGGGAGCCGTTTCAAAAAAAAATTCACCCCGGGCGACTTAACGCCGGGGTGAGGCGGATTGGATTGGATTACCGGGAAAGGAATGCCGGCGGTTTTAAAAACTTTCGTGTATCCACTTCCGCAAATCGTCCGCCAGCTCCTTCTTCGCCTGGGGGTTGGTATACATCATATGCCCGCCGGCGTATATTTTCGCCGCGATGTTTTCCAATCTGCCGGCGGGAATGTCCAGGTCTTTCATACTTTGCAAGGCGCTTTCCGCCGGGGTAATCATGTCGTAGCGGCCCATGGCCAGATAAACCTTCATATACGGCAGACGGCGCATGGCCTGCGCCAGGCTGTCGACGGTGGAGGGATAACCGTGCAGGCCCCGGCCATCCTGGGTGAAATCCCACTTCTCGTTGGCGCGGTCGGAGGAGTAATGGTATTTCCTGAGCGTCTTCAGCCCGAGTGTTTCCGAAAGATAGCGCCGAAAGCCGGTTTTGATATTCTCCCCCGCCACCAGATCCAGCGGATCCTCGGCGTAAGTGTAGCGATCGTCCACCGTCGCGGGGGCGGTGAGGCGCGCGTCATAGACGCTCAAAGTCAGGCCCTTGTCCCGGAGAAGGAGGCGCGATATGTCACTTGCCGAAAGGCGGAATTTCTTGATTTTCGCGTCAGCCACGGGAATGCCCGTATAGCGGCTCAATTCGCCGGCGATTTGCTCCAGTTGCACCGGCGGGAGTTTGTTCCCCTGCCAAAGCGCGGGAAGAAGCCTGGCCAGGCACCATTCCTTCACCTGGTTGACAAATTCCTCTTCTGAAAAAGCTTGCTGCGCCGCGTCGAGGCGGTGGTGATAATGCGCCACCGCCGCATAAGTGGGAATACTGACGATGGCCGGAGTGAAGTTTTCGAATGAATCCATGAGACCCTGATAGGACATGGCCGGCGAAATGAGGATTATCCCGGATGGGGCCGCGCCGATCTTCACCAGTGACCCCGCCAACCCCGCCGCCCTGAGGCCGCCGTAGCTTTCGCCGCCGATGATTATCCTGGCGCCCCAGCGCTCGTTCCGGTCCAGCCAGACCCGGACGAATTCGGTTATGCTCTCGATATCCTGATCGACGCCCCAGAATGGGGTGTAATCCGCTTTCGCCTTGCCGCCGCTTTTGCCTTTTTCCTCGCCTTTGTCGGCATCGCCCCCGTCTTCCGGCGTCAGGGCGTAACTGTAGCCGGTCCCCACCGGATCGACAAAAACCAGGTCGGTGACATCCAGCAGGCAGTCGGGGTTGTCGAAGAGCTTGAAGGGGGGCTCGGGGATTTCCACCCCGGTTCCCTTGAACGCGAAGGCTTTGGGTGCGAATGACGCGGCGTGCAGGTAAACGGAAGCGGAACCCGGGCCGCCGTTAAACAGGAAGGTCACCGGGCGTTCGCGTTCGCCGCCGGCGCGGAGGTACGAGGTGGAGAAAATGCGCGCCTTTTCCTCGCCTTCGTCGTCAAAAATCGGGGTCATGCCGGTGGTTGCGGTGTAGTCGAGCTTGGCGCCGTTCAGGATGAGAGTCAGCTTTTTTTCGGCAAATTCGGGGAAAAAGTCATTGTCCTTGGCGGCAAAGGCGCTGTCGCGGTCCTTTTTGGCGTCTTTTTTATCGGCATTTTTTTCGTCATTTTTTTCGTCCCGGTTGTCGTCAATATCGGGGTCCGCATCGGCACGGGAAGAAACGGCGGCGGTTGGTTTGGGGGCGGCATCGGCGGTTTGGGCGGGTGGGGTGGTTATTCCGAATAGCGGTATCAGGGCCAGAAGCGTAAGGATATTGGGTGAGATTTTTTCACGCATGGCTTCTCCAGAGAATATTCGCTAAACACTTTCATGCCAAATTCAATCCACGTTTCACTCCTGCTTAACGGTATCGTGTTGCTCACGATAATCACTGTCAAGTCAAGCCCCGAGATTTTTCGAACAAAATCGTAAACCCCGCGTCTTCACCGTACAAATCGACGGAAGCGGATTGCATGACGCTTTCCCCATCATTCCAAATAAAACTTCGCGGCCCGCTCCGGGTCGCCGGCATAGCGTTCGGCGATGGCTTCGCCGAGTTTTTTGCGCGTCTCCGCCATATCGGGATTGGCGGAAAATTTTTCCAGTTCCGCAAAGGCGAATTCGAGGAAGTCCAGGCGCTTCCGACGCCGGGGCGGGGATTCCGTCTTGTCGACATAGTGCAAATAATATTTGAAAATCCCCGGGGCGTTGTCCGCGAAGAGGGCGGCCGCCGCCGGGCTGTTCACTTCGCGCAGGAGCAGTTCGAAAACCGTCTGCGCCTTACCGGTTTCCTCGGCATTGTCAAGGTAGGGAATCATCCGCGCCATCAGCCGGAAAAGTTCGTTGTTCAGGGCGGAACGGTTGGGGATTTTACCGATGTCCATCAGGACCGCGTAGGCGTCGTTCCAGCGCTCGGCGCGGACGTAGTAGGTGGTGAGGTTGATGATGGCCCGGGCTTTGGCGACGCTGGCGTCGTAGCCGGCGGGCTCGTTGGGAACGGATTCGTAAATGCGCCGCGCCGCCGCGAGGTTGTCGCCCCGGCAGAGGGCGAGGATGAGCAGGTTCGCGGCGTTGGCGCGGAGGCGGTTGATCTCCTCGTCCTTGCCGAAGTCCGGCATGCGGGCGAAAACTTCGGCGGCCGAGCCGAGGCTTTCCTCTTCACAGAAGGTTTTCAGGCGGTTGAAGCTGGCGCGGACCAGGGCGATGTCGGGTGTGGACAGGGCGGGTTCGGGCTTGGTGGCCGGAAGTTCCGGCAGGGGCGGCGGCGGCAGCGGGGTGCCGTCCAGGGCGCGGGTGGAACCGAGTTCAGCCAAGCCGACGGTAGGCGAGGAATCGGGGACCATGGCGGGGGCGAGGAGGCCGTAGGGTTCCAGCGCCGGCTGGCTGGCGGTGGCGTTTTCCAGCGTATTTTGCACCGCATAGAGTGGTTCGGCGGCGGGGTGGGAAGGAACCGGAGCGGGATAGGCCGCTTCGGACGCAGGGTGGTCATCGGGAGTGGTTTGCACCGGCGCCGCCGGGGCGGCGGTGCCGTCGCCCTGTGCGGCGGCGGAGGGCTGGCGCGGCTCCGGTGTTTGCGGCGGCCGCGGGGCCAGTTCCTGCGGCGGCGGCAGGGGCACGGGAAATTGCAACTGGGGTTTACCCTGGGTGAAGAGGGAGTCCGAGTCAATTTCGCTGTCCGGAGCGGCGGGCGCGGCCAGGATTTCCTCCGCTTCGTCCTCCGGCTGATGCACATTGACGGCGATGCCCGCGACCGGGGCTTCGCCGGTCGGGGCGGCGGGGGGATTAGCAGGTGCGGCTGGTATGCGGGAAGAGGCAGGTGGCACGCCGGTCGCGAGGTCGCGGTCGTCGGGCGCGGGGCTTTCGGCAGGCGGTTTAGCCGCCGTATCGTCGCGGGAAACGGCGGATTCGGGCGGGTTTTTCGCTTCCGCAACCGGGTCCGGGGCCGGACTGGAGGATTCGTTCCGGGCCAGGACGGGCGAAGCGGTTGCGGCGGCGGGCGTTTCGGTTTTCTTTTCCGGTGCCGCTTTTTCCGGTTCGGGCTTTTCCGGTTCGGGCTTATCCGGTTCGGGCTTATCCGGTTCGTTTGTAACCGACTCGTCCTTAAGCGGGGCCTTCTTTTCTACCGCAGGTTTTTCCCGTTCGTGAGCGGGAACCGCCGGCGCGCTGTGCGCGGGAGGCGGGATGGCGGGAGGAAAAGCGGCGGGAGCTGGTTCCCCGGCTGGTTTACTGGCGGAATCAGGGGAGGGTGCGGAGGAAACCGGCAACACCGGCGCAGCCGGCGAAACCGGTGCGGCGGGGGATGGTTCCGGGCTAAGCGCCGCCGGGATGTGTTCGGGAGTGATGGTCGGGGTTATGGCCGTCGCCGCGGCGAACGGGTCGGAAGCGGCCAATGCGGCCGGAGTGACGCCGGCGACCGGGGCGGATTCCGACTGCTGGTTCAGGTAAGACTGGTAATCGACAAAACCACCGACCGAGGCGTAAGGATCGCTCGACGCGTTGGACAGGCCTTGAGTATATACGGTTTGATATGGGGTGGCGGAGATGCCGCCGGAATAGGCCGCACCCGGTCCGGGGGGAAGGACGCCGGTCGGAATACCGCCGGCGTTATGCGCCAGGGTCGCGGGATTCGGATATAGGTAGGTTTGGGTGGCGGGCTGGGCCGGGGACGCCGTGGGTAGCGGATTCGCATAAGTGACGGCCGGTACGGCCGGAGCGAGCGGAACGCCGCTGGCTGCGTAGAACCCTGCCGGTCCGGCCGGTACCGCGTAAACCGGTGCCGGCGTCGCGTAGGGTGCGGCGCTGGGGGGGGTATAGGCGTTGGCCGGCCAGGTTAGGTTTTGCGACGGTACGGCATAAACCGGCGCCGGCGCGGCTGCCGCGGCCGGGTTAGGGAAGATACCGTAATACAAGGGGGTTACCGCCGGTTCGGCGGCGAAGGCGGTAGACGAAACAACGGCAAAGGCGGGAAGGGCGGCGACGGCAAGCAAGAGTTTACCGCCGCTCCGGAGGAACCTGCGGCGCATGCGTAATCCTTTCTTTTGGCGGGGAAGGTGACGGGTGCTCCTTCAATTCTAGTCTAAGGATTGTGCAGGTGGAATTCAAGGCGTTGGCACAAGTGGGCTAAAGCGGGGAGAAGTGACCGGGCGCACAGGCTGGAATTAAATCCCTCCCCTCTTGGAGGTAGTAAAGGGTGCGGGTGTTTTTCCTTGTGCGGAGGGAACGAAATGTTATCATATTTTTTTTATGCCGCCGGTCGTTAAAGCCGACGGAAACGGGTAATTCGCGCTTATTTTCCCTTAACTTTCGCTACCCACCGCCCAAGGCGGTTTCTACCCTATGAGTGACGGCGATATCGAACAATATTTGCAGGAAATCGGCCGCTTCCCGCGTCTGTCGGAAGAGGAGGAAATCGAGTTGTCCCGCCGCATCCTCGAAGGCGACGTCAAGGCGCGCGAGGAAATGATCGAACGTAATCTGCGCCTCGTCGTCTCCATAGCCAAAACCTATTCGAATTGCGGCCTGGTCCTCCTCGATGTCATCGCCGAAGGCAACCTCGGCCTCCTCAAGGCGGTGGAACGCTTCAATCCGGAAAGCGGCCGGCGTTTTTCCACTTATGCCTCGTGGTGGATTAAGCAAACCATCCGCCGCGCCCTTTCCTCGAAGGTGAAGAACGTCCGCGTTCCCACCTACATGGCGGAAATGGTCAGCCGCTGGAAAAAGGTGTCGTCGGAACTGGCCCAGGAATTGAACCGGGCCGCCACCCCGGAGGAAAGCGCCGACGAAAGGAGCCTGAACGAGGAACGCGCCGGCGCGGTGCAGAAAGCCATCGGCGCCGCGCACTCGTCCTCGTTCGCCAGTTTGTCGCGGGGACGCGACGACGACGGCGATTTGGATGAACTCCTGGCCCAGGCCGGGAAACGCTACGATGCCCGCGACCACCAGGCCGTGGACAACGACGAGGCGAAGCTGGAACTTTTGTTGTCCTGCCTGGAAGCGCGGGAGAAAGAGGTCATCTGCATGCGTTACGGCATCGGGCGGGAGGAAGCCTTGACTTTGGACGCGATTGGCTATACCTTCACTCCGGCGATAACCCGCGAGCGGGTCAGGCAAATCGAGACGCAAGCGCTGAAAACCATGTTGCGGATCCTGGACGAAGAGGAACGGAAAGCTTAAAGGTATGGGTAACAATACGGAAGTGCTCGTCAAGAGCATCGTCGATTTGCCGACCCTCCCGCAGGTCATCACCACCCTGATGACCATGCTTGACGATCCCGATGCGTCAGTCCGCGACATCAACAACATCATGGGCAAGGACCAAACCCTGGTCGCGAAAATGCTGAAGCTGGTCAATTCGGCCTTTTACGCCATCCCCAAACGGGTCACCTCCGTCTCCCAGGCCATCTCCATCCTCGGCTTCAAGACGGTGAAGTCCATCGTCCTCTCCGCCAGCATCATCGGCATGTTCGACGGCGACGACGAGGATTTCAACTACCAGGAATTCTGGGTCAATTCCCTCGGTGTCGCCACCATCAGCCGTTACATCATCCTCAGCCTCTCCGACGACCCGCTTTCCGGCTGTGGGGTCCTCCACCCCGACACCGGCTTCGTCACCGGCCTTCTGGGGGGAATCGGCAAGGTGATTCTGGAACAATATTGCCACGACGATTTTTCCATGATTCTCCAGAAGGCGAAGGAGGAAAAGCTCTCCTTCAGCGAGGCGGAGAAGTCGGTCATCGCCACGAGTTACACTTCCATCGGCTATTGGCTGGTTAAGAGGTGGAACCTTTCCGAAGAGGTGCAGGAACCGATCAAATACCAGGATAAAATTGACGAAGCGCCGGTGGAGTACAAAACCATGGCGGCGGTGATCGCCCTGGCGAAATATTTGTGCCGGCTGAAACGCTACGGGCAGGCGGGCGACTTCGACGATCCGCCCAAGCCGCCGAAGTCGGCGGCGCTGGCGCTGGCGCTGTCTAAGGAAACGCTCCCGATGTTGACGGGCGGTTTGGCGGACGAGTTCACCAAGGCCGAGGCGTTTTTGTCGATGATTCGGGCCTGAGGCCAGTGCGGGCGCCGTCGGCGGGGAGGTGAAAATGACGACCATCCTGAAAAGCATCGGCGGCACCGGCCTGATTGAACTGGCCAATTTTGCCCTCGATACGCATTTTCCCGGCCGGCTCTTCGCCAAAAGGGAAAGCGCCAATCCTTTCGGCAGCATCAAGGATCGGGTCGCTTTGGCGATGTTGGAAGTGGCGGAGGCGGACGGGCGTTTGTCCCCCGGCGGCACCATTGTCGAACCGACTTCAGGCAACACCGGTATCGCCCTGGCGGGAGTGGGGGCGGTCAAGGGTTACCGGGTCATCCTCACCATGCCGGACACCATGAGCGAGGAACGGCGCAACCTGCTCTTGGCGCACGGGGCGGAACTGGTCCTCACCGAAGGCCGGCTGGGGATGGCCGGGGCGATGGCGAAGGCGAGGGAACTTGCAGCGGCGATTCCGGGGAGTTTCATTCCGGATCAATTTTCGAATTTGGCCAATCCGCAGGCGCATTATCGCGGCACCGGCCCGGAAATCTGGAACGCCTGCCAGGGAGTCGGCGGCCCGGGCGGGGTCGACATTTTTGTGGCCGGAGTGGGGACGGGCGGCACGCTGACGGGAGTCGGGCGGTATTTGCGGGAGCGTAATCCCGGGGTGAAATTGTATGCCGTCGAACCCGCCGATTCGCCCGTATTATCCGGCGGGAAGGCCGGTCCGCACGGCTTGCAGGGGATTGGGGCGGGGTTTGTGCCCGAGGTGTTGGACCGCGGTCTCATGGACGGGGTTTTGCCGGTGACGCTTTCCGAGGCGCGGGCGGCGGTGCGGGCGGTGGCGCGTAGCGAGGGATTTTTGGTCGGCATTTCCTCCGGCGCGGCTTTGGCGGGGGTTTTGGCCTTGGCCGCGCGCGGGGAGTGCGAAGGGAAAACGTTGGCGACGGTGCTGCCGGATTCGGGCGAACGTTACTTGTCGACGGGACTTTTCGCGCCGAACAAATAGTTCCGGTGGCGCAGGGTGCTTTTCGAAGAAATCGAGTAAACCGCCGCTCGATTTCTTCGGAATATTTAGCAGACGGCCTACAAGTCCTACAACGCAAGTTTTTCGGGAGCCGCTTCCGCAAAACTAGCATTGTACGACTAGGCGTTGCGCACATGCACGTCCATCTGCGGGTAAGGCCGTTCGATTCCGTTCTCCTTGAAAAGGCGGTCGATAGTCAGGTAAAGCTGGTGCTGCACCGGCATGCGGTCGTCCAGGCGGCCGGTGAAAACCCGCAATTCGAAGTTGAGGCCGCTTCCGGCCATCTCCACGAAAAATACCGTCGGCGCCGGATCGTCCAGGACCTCGTCGAGGGAATCGGCGGCCTCGAGCAGCAACTGCTGCACCTTCTCCAGGTCCGACCCGTAGGCGACCGTCACCGGAATGACCAGCCGGGTGACGGTGTCGGAGAGGGTCCAGTTGACCACCCGGCCGGTAATCAGCTCCTTGTTGGGGATGATCAATTCGCGCCGGTTCGCGTCCAGGAGGGTGGTGGTGCGGATGTTGATGCGGCTGATGGTGCCGTCGGCGGTGCCGATGGTGACTGTGTCCCCGACCCTTACCGGACGCTCGAAGAGGAGAATTATCCCCGAGACGAAATTCAGGATGATTTCCTGGAGGCCAAAGCCGATACCGACCGACAAGGCCGCCACCAGCCACTGCGCGTCCGACCAGGCCATCCCGAGTTCGTGGGCAATCCAAATCAGCCCCGCCCCCACCGCGGCGTAACGGATTAGGGAAGCCGTCGCCATGCGGGTGCCGCGTTCGCCGGGATTCCAGCCGAAGAAGGTCAGGTTGAACCAGGCGCCGAGAGGGTTTGCTATCAGGTAACAGAACAGCCCGCCCACCAGGGCACGGGCCACTTCCCGTAGGGTCACCGTCTTCGCGTCCCCCTTAAGCCACAGCGACAACTTTCCCAGCCACTCCTGCACCGGGAAGAGATCCGACCACTGCCAGAGCAGGAGTCCCGCCAAAGCGGCCACGGACAGCCATACCACCAGGCGCCGCGCTTCGGTTAGCGACTGCGAAAGTTCCTGCTCCACCGCCGGCGGAATGCTGGCGGCGGCGGCTTTGACCGGCGCCGGGGAGTGGATGTCGTCGGGGTTTTCGCCCGGCTGGCATAATGGCAGCGGCCCGGCCGGCGCGGCGGGGGCGGCCGGGACGCCGTCGCCGGAGGCGGGAGCGTTCGTGTCGGTGCTGGCCGGGCCGGGACGGCCGGTTTCGGCACCGGTATTTTTCCGGTCCGACCTCGCGTGGTTACGGACTGATAGCGTCGGGCAGGAGCCGGGTTTGCCGCGTTCGGATTCGGCCCGCAGCGGCGCGGCTGCGCCGGGGGTTTTATCCAGGACGTTCGCGACGTTATCCTGCCTAAGCCGGGGGGAAACGGCGGCTTCCGCCCGGTCCGCCCCATCCGGCAGCCTCCGCCGCCGGCCGCCGGCGCGAACCGCGCCGAAACGGTAGAAAAGGATGGCCCGCGCCCGCTGGCGTTCGCGCGAACGCGCCAGGCTGAGGCTCCAGTACAAAGCCGCCGCGCCGAGAACGGTGACGATCAGGCCGGAAACCGCCGCTTTATGGATTACCAAAACCGCCCCGTAATTGTATCCCATCAGGGACATCCCCAACCATACCACCCCCAAAACCATCACCGTAAGGTGCAAGGCCTGCCAAACGCTCTTCCAGGTGCGGCCGCAATCCCGCATCAGCACGGCCGGGCGCATGCGCAGCAGCCAGAATCCCACCGCCAGCCCGGCGAGGAGCATCGACAGCACGCTTCCCAAGGACTGGTATTCCGGCGGTTCGGTCCGGTTCAGGGCATAGCAGACGACCGCCCACAGCGGCACCCCGAACAGGGCGAGTGCGGTCAGGCGGCGGCCGAGGCGCTGGCACAGGGGAGGGGGAGTCCGGGCGTAAACCTCCAGGATGCCGTCGGCGTCGCAGAAGTGGCGCCACAGGTTGACCAGCAGCCAGGGGACGACGGTCAGCAAAAACGCCTCGCCCAAGGCCGCCGCCGCGCTGGTCGGGAGGGCGGTGCGCCAGATGGCGGCTCCGGCGACAAACATGGCGAGAGGCGCCTGGTAGGAACCCAGGGCGATCTTCCCGAGCCGCCAGAGGAGGCCGCGTGGGCTGCCAGCCAGCGGGGCGTGGCGGGCGATATTCCTGAACCATTTCAATTTGCCGAGGAGGCGGGCGAGGAACCCGGGGGCGAAAGCCGCGGCGAGCAGGACCAGGAGCCAGGGCGAGGTGAGGAGGCCGGAAATGAATGCCACCCCCGTTTCCCGCCATAGGTTGGTTCCGGCTATGTCCCGTCCCACTCCTTTCAGGACGTTGGGGAGGGAAATCCGCCAAAGCGGGGGCGAACCCGGCAGCTCCAGGACGTAACGTTCGGCCAGGGCGGTGTACTGGCGGGAAATGCGCTGGAGTTCCTTCCCCGAAGAATCGAGGTCGATGAGGGCGGCGGCGTGGCGGGAGACGGCGTCCGAGAGGCTGGCGACCAGCTTGGCGTGATAGTCGAGGATTTTTCTGGCCTGGCCGATGATTTCGTTCCGTTCCGCCTCGGAACGGGCGGCGACGTCCGGCCGGGCGGAGAAGGCGGCGAGTTCCTTTTCCAGGCGGGGCACGGTGCGGCGCAGTTCATCCAGGCTGGCGAGGGAGAGGCCCATGATGTTTCCGCCCAGGAGGCTTTCCCGGTCTTTCCGGGCCTGGTAGACGTCGCGCTGGAGACTGCGGCGCTTGGCCCAGAGATAGGTGCCGAGATTCCGGCCGCCGCCGCCGGATTCGAGCTGTTCCCGGATGCGTTCGTAATCCTTGTGCAGGGTGTCGACGTTTTCGTCGGCGGTCTGGAGATAGGTGTTGCGGCGGTTTTCGTAGGCGAGGATTTGGTTCAGGGTTTTGGTGAGTTCGTCGTTTTCGGCGGCGACTTCGCGGAAGTCGTCGGGGAGGGCGCCGAGGACCCGGGCGGCGGCGGCTTCGCTTTCCCGGCGGAGGCGGTCGGCCTCTTCGCGGCGTTTTTCCGCGATGAGTTTGGCCAGGTGTTCCCGCCGGGACTTGCCGAACTCTACCCGGTGGGAGAGGAGGGTGCGCTCGGCGTTGTCGAGTTGGGCCAACGGCTCCTGGATGTTCCGGTAATACTCCGAATTGGCGACGATCTCGTTGTCGGCGCGGCGGCGGGCGGACTGGGCTTCCCGCAGGGCGGTCTTGAGTTCCTCGGGAATGTCCTCCGGTATTGGATCGGGTTTGGCGGCGAGGCGGGCTTGGGCGGCTTCGGCGTTTTTCCGCGATTCGGCCAGGCGCTGGCCTTGCGACTCGTTACGGGAGACCCGTTCGCTAAGCTGTTTGTTCAATTCCGGCAGGCTAACGTCGAGTTCGCGCAGCTCCGCCTCGAGGTCGGCGAGGGAGTGCCCGGCGTCGGCGGCTTCGGGCGAGGCGGCGCGTTTACGCAGGGCCTGGTCCTCCCCTTCGATGGCCTGGAGGCGGGCCGGGGCGCCGTCGATGGTTTTGCGGCGGCGGGCGAGCTGTTCGGAAGCCTGCTGGGCGGCTTGCCAACAAACCAGAGCCTCCTTCCATTGTTCCGCCACTTTGGCCCGGAGCGCCTCGTCCTCGATTTCCTTCGGGAGGGCGTCGAGATGCGCCTGGGCGGCGGCGGCGCGGTCGGCGTAGCTTTGTCCGCGTGCCTGGGAGGCCGGGTGCGCTTCGCCGTCCAGCGTCGGGGCGGCGGCCGGGGCGTGTTCCGCGGCGGGGGATTTCTCCTTAACGGTTTGGGCGTCGGCGGCGAAACCGGCAAAATGGCAACCCAGCCCGAAGACGAGGCAAAACAGCAGCCCGATGGACCGTGATAACGGTTGGGCGATTTTTACTGACCGACGCGGGCGGTACTGGCGCATGGATTGAAGTCTCCCGCCCGGAGGCGACTCCGGGCTATAAGCGGTTCGATGCAGGCGGAGCAAAAAAATAAGGGGTGTAACCCTTCCGAGTTACACCCTTTGGCAAGAATAATAAATCTTAGCAAAATCGATCATCAATAAAAACAAAAATCACATTCACAGACCAAGGCCGGCAGAACAATTATTGGCGGAAAATTTTTTGTAAAAAATAAAATAATTCTATTGCCCTGCCTGAACGCGGCTATAACCCACAATTAGAAGTAGTGCTCTGCGCAGAGCAAGCGGTAGCGGTACCCGAATGGAAATCCCGGTCATGCGGGGTCCAAAGGGAATTTCTTAAGGCGTGCCAGTGCGATTTAACGGGTCGCGGAGGAGAAGAAGGCGGGTAGTTAGGCCATCCTAGAGCACGCCGGGGTTTGACTGACCACCTT
>JAVBQR010000159.1:0-13027 GCA_031548865.1 Planctomycetota bacterium | reverse complement strand
CCAGGCCCTGGTCTTCCTCCCCTGGGCCTTCTCCGCCTTCGTGGTGGGGCTCCTCTTCCGCTGGTCCTTTAACGGCGAGTACGGGGTCGTCAACGATATACTTCTGAAGCTGGGGGTGATTCAAGAGGGGATAGCTTGGCTGGGCGACCCCGACGTCTCCCTCTGGGTCGTGATCCTCGCCATGATTTGGGTGGGGATACCCTTCTTCGCCATCATGATTCTCGCCGCCCTGCAGTCGATTCCGAACGACATCTACGAATCGGCGGAAATCGACGCCTGCGGCCCCATCAACCGCTTTTTCCGCATCACCCTCCCCTTCATCAAACCGACCATCATCATGACGGTCTTGCTCCGGACCATCTGGATTTTCAATTCCTTCGACTTCATCGTCATCATCACCGGCGGCGGACCGGCGAGCTCCTCCCAGACCCTCCCCAGCTTCATGTACACGAAGGCTTTTTCCAGTTACGACTTCGGCCTCGCCTCGGCCCTTGGGGTGGTGCTTATGGGCATACTCTGCCTGTACGCGATTTTCTTCCTCACGGTGACGAATTACAACCAAGCCGGGGACTTCTGATGCGGATGAAAAACAAGACGAAAAGGCGGCTGGCATCGCTCCTCCGGGTGGCGATTCTCTCGTTCTACGCCCTCTTGGTCGCGGCGCCGATTTACTGGATGGTCATCACTTCCTTGAAGACCCACGCCGAAATCGTCGACGCCCACCAGGTCAGCTATTGGCCGAAAATCTTCACCCTGGAAAATTACCAGGCGCTTTTCCAACAACTGAACTACGGAGCTTTCCTCAAGAACAGTTTGCTGGTGTCGGTGGCGACGGCTTTGATTGTCACCGTCTTTTCCGTGCTGGGAGGTTACGCCCTGGCCCGCTACAAATTCATCGGCAAGGGCTCGGTGATGCTGTTCCTGCTTCTTACCCAAATGATTCCGGGGATTCTTGTCATGATCCCCACCTACCTCATATTCACGCAGTTGAACCTGACCAATACGCATTGGTCCTTGCTCATCTTCTACGTGGTGGTGAACGCGCCGTTTTGCGCCATAACCATGCGCAGCTTTTTCGAGCGGATTCCGGTGGCGCTGGAGGAGGCCTCGTGGGTGGACGGCTGTACCCGCTTGTCGGGGCTGGTGCGCATCGTCCTGCCGGTGATGTTCCCGGGGATAGTCGCCGTGTTTGTCTTCGCCTTCATCGGCGCCTGGAACGAACTCATCGCCGGCACCATCTTCCTGAACACCCCCGACATGTGGACGATTCCGGTGGGCCTGAAGTCACTCATCGGCAAGTACGACGTGCGCTGGGGCGCCTTGATGGCCGGCGGGGTCCTGGCCCTGTTGCCGACCGCCCTGATGTTTGTCTTCGTGCAGCGCTTCGTGGTCGAGGGGCTGACGGCGGGAGGGGTGAAGGAGTGAATTTTACCGCGCCGCCTTTACCGGGACTGCTTCGAATGGCGCTGAAATAAGGACAACCCATTGAAAACGTGTGAATAACGGGGACATGAGGTTAATTTCCCGGCGCTTTGGCCGAGTAAATTTCGTGTCTCCGGTATTCGGCCAAAAATAAAGTCCTCGGGAGATGGTTCCCTTTTTTCGCCGTGGCGGTAAGATATACTGGTCGCGGTTTGTGAGGACGGTTGGTTGTTCGAGGTCGCGGGTGACGGTAATTTTTTAGCAGACTTGATAAACAAGGAAAGGCCGCACATGATTCGCAGCGCTATTTTCCCCCACCGCTACATCCAGGGCGCCGGGGCTATCGGGGAACTCGGCAAACATCTTAAGCCGCTCGGGAAAACCGCCCTGGCGGTCATGGACCCGGGCATCGCCAAAATGATGAAACCGAAAATCGAGGAAGCGGCCAAGGGTCACCTCGAGGTCGTCTTCTTCGACTTCGGCGGCGAATCCACCGAAGCCGCCATGCAGGCCGTCGCCGCCAAGGCGAAGGCCCACAACTGCGAAATCATCATCGGCGTCGGCGGCGGGAAGGCGGTCGACACCGCCAAGGGGGGCGCCCACTTCCATCCGGCCAAGCTGGTCATCATCCCCACCATCTGCGCCTCCGACGCCCCCTGCAGCAAGAACGCCGTCGTATACAACGAAGACCACACCGTCAACCGGGACATCCACGGCCTCTTCAATCCGGACATCGTCCTCGTCGACACCGCGGTCATCGCCGCCGCCCCCACCCGTTACCTTTCGGCCGGCATCGCCGACGCCCTCGCCACCTGGTTCGAGGCCGAGTCCTGCCTCCTCACCCGGCGGCAGAATTTCACCGGCTACTCCGGCACCCGCACCGCCTACGCCATCGCCAAACTCTGCTACGAAACGCTTCTCGAATCGGCCGAAGCCGCGGTGAAGCACTGCGACCTCCATATCGTCACCCCGCAGCTCGAGGACACCGTCGAAGCCTGCACCCTCATGTCGACGGTCGGTTTCGAATCCGGCGGCCTCGGCGCCGCGCACGGCTTCCACCAGGGCCTGGCGGAACTCCCCGAAACGCACCACTTCCTGCACGGCGAGAAGGTGGCCATGGGGATTCTCGCCTCCCTGTTCCTCACCCAGAAACCGGAGGAGGTCATCGCCGCCACCTACGAGTTCCACCTCGCCTGCCGGCTGCCGATTTGCCTGGCCGACCTGGACATCAATGACACCTCCCGCGAGCACCTCATGATCGCCATCAAGCGCATGAACCAGCCGGGCGAATGCACGCACTGGGAACCGGTGAAGTATGCGGAAGAAGACCACCTCGCGGCGCTTCTCGCGGCGGATCAGTACGGGCGGGAGTTGAAGGAGTGTTTGAAATGAAGTAGGCGTCTTTACGCCTGGGACCTCTGTGCGACGGATCCGTTACGGAGTGGTGACGTTGCGTCTGGAGAACGGCGGTTCCGGACCCTGTCACGCCGCAACCCTCCCCCACACCGTCATCCCGGCGTCTGTGCCTTGAACCGGGGTGTAAACGATGGCGTGCCGGGACCCAGTGGGGTAAACAATCGCTACGTTGTTTTTGAGCATCATCCTGGCAATGGTTGGCAGATGCTGAAACAATTGCGTAGCTAATGTTCTTTCCACTGGGTCCCGGCAGGCCGTCGTTTACACCCCGGTTCGGCGTTTGCGACGCCGGGAGCTTCCGCATTTCAATGGACCAAAATGACCCCATCCCTGGACGACAGCATCCAATACCTCAAGCACGTCGGACCGTCGCGCGCCGACGACTTCGCCCGCCTCGACATCGCCACCGTCCGTGATCTGATCTGGACCTTCCCCCGCGACCTCGCCGACCGCTCGAACATGTTCACTATCGCCAATTGCCCGGAGGACCGCCCCGCCACCATTCTCGCCACCGCCATTTCGGTCACGGAACGCGCCATCAAAAAACGCGGCCGCACCCTTTCGGGCCGGAAACCCCCGACCTCCATCACCACCGCCGAATTCACCGACGGCTCCGGCGGCATCCTCGAGGTCGTCTGGTTCAACCAGCCCTGGCTCAAGGACAAGCTGGCCGGAAAGCGGGTCCTCCTGCACGGCAAGGCTCGCCGGGTCGGGCCGATCCTCCACCTCGATCACCCGCTCCACGAAGTCCTTCCCGATCATGTCGAAGCCGGGAACTGGGACCCGGCCTCGAGCCTGAATTTCGGCCGCATCGTTCCCGTGTACCCCTGTACCGGCAACCTCAACCAGAACGTCTGGCGCGCCGCCATGGCCTACGCCCTCGACACCCGGCTGGAACAGCTCGAGGACCCGCTCCGCGAGGTCATTCCGCCGGAAAAGAATTTCCCCGACCTGCAATGGTCCATCCGCAACATGCATTTCCCCGAAAGCCCCGCCGCCGCCCAGCGCGCCCGCGAGCGTTTGGTCTGGGGCGAGTGTTTTTTCCTGCAGCTCACCGTCCTGGCCGCCCGCCGGCACGCCCTTCTGGACATTCCCGGCCGGAAATTCGCCATCGGCCCGGAACTTGACGCCCGTATCCGCCGCCTTTTCCCTTTCCGGCTCACCCCCGCCCAGGACCAGGCCGTCGCCGAAATCGTCCACGACATGAAAAGCGAACTGCCGATGCAGCGCCTCCTGCAGGGGGACGTCGGCAGCGGCAAAACGGCGGTCGCCATGTACGCCCTTCTCGCGGCGGTAGCCAACAAAACCCAGGCCTGCATCATGGCCCCCACGAGCCTCCTTGCCCGCCAGCACCACGAGACCTTCACCCGCTTTCTCGCTAACAGCGAGAACGCCCGGGTGTCGGTCGGGCTGTTGGTGGGGGGCATGTCGGCGCTGGAGCGCAGCCTCGTTCTGGAGCGTCTCGCCAACGGCACCCTCGACATCGTCTCCGCCACCCACTCGGCCATTTCCGACAGCGTGGTATTCCGCGATCTCGGCTTGGTGGTGATTGACGAGCAGCACAAATTCGGCGTCCGGCAACGGATTGATTTGGCCCGGAAAGGGGTCCGCCCCGATACGCTGGTCATGACCGCCACCCCGATTCCCCGCAGCCTCGCCCTATCGGCCTACGGCGACCTGGACCTCAGCGTAATTGGCACCCTTCCCCCCGGCCGGAAACCGGTGAAGACCGTACTCGCCTCGAAGTCGTCGCCGGGCGAGGGCTGGAAAATTTTCCGGCGGGAACTGGCGGCGGGGAGACAGGGGTTTGTGGTGTGTCCCTTGGTGGAGGAGTCGGAGGAAAGCGACCTCAGGTCGGCCGAGAAGACGCTCCGCGAAGTGGCGGACGGGGTCCTGAAGGATTACCGGCTGGAGCTTCTCCACGGGCGGATGAAGCGTTCCGAGCAGGCGGAGATCATGGCGCGGTTCCGCGCCGGTGCCGTCGACGCGCTCGTTTCCACGATTGTCATCGAGGTCGGCGTCGACGTGCCCAACGCCACGGTGATGCTGGTCGAGGACGCCGAACGCTTCGGCATGGCACAGTTGCACCAGTTGCGGGGACGCGTGGGGCGGGGGGTGAGCCAAGGCTGGTTCGTCATGCTTTCGGACGCGCAGGAGGGCGAGGCGGGCTTACGCCTGGGGGCGCTCCTGCGCGCCGCGGACGGCTTCGCCATCGCCGAGGCGGATTTGCGCCTTCGCGGTCCCGGGGAGTTCTTGGGGACGCGGCAGAGCGGCGGATCGGGGTTGAAGCTGGTGGATCTGGCGGCGGATCTGGACATCATGGTGGATGCGCGCAAATTCGCGGCGGCGGTTTTGGAGAGGGATCCGGAGTTGAATGCGCGGGAGCATTTGCCGGTGCGGCGGGAACTGGTGCGCTTGTACGGAAAACGCTGGGACCGGGCGGCCGGATCCTAATAGGGCAGACGGCCTGCTGGTACTTTTTCTTTGCGTTGTTTTGCATATGGAATATAACTGTTTGTTCCACTTTCATCGGATTCTTCGGCGCCGCGGCGTATTTTTTCCCATAATTCCAGGGAGAGTGAATAAAATGGACCTCAACCGCATCATCCGCACCATTCCCGATTTCCCCAAGCCGGGCATTTATTTCAAGGATATCACCCCGGTCCTGGAAGACCCCAAGGCCTTCAAATACGCGGTGGATTGGTTCGCCGACTGTTTCGGGAAGAGCGGCGCCACCAAGGTCTGCGCCGCCGAAGCGCGTGGATTCATGTTCGCGGCCGCCTTGGGTTACAAGCTGGACTGGGGCATAGTCCCCATCCGGAAACCGGGTAAGCTCCCCTGGAAAACCTACGAGCAGGCCTATGAACTTGAATACGGTACCGCCGTCCTCCACATGCACCAGGACGCGATCAAGCCGGGCGAGAAGGTATTGGTGGTGGACGATCTCCTCGGCACCGGCGGCACGGCCGAGGCGATGGTGAAGCTGGTCGAACGCGAAGGCGGGGTGGTTACGGGTTTGGGGTTCCTCATCGAATTGGATTTCCTGCACGGCAGGAAAAATTTGGCGAAGTACCGGGTTGAATCGTTGCTGCACGTCGAAAGCGAAGGATGAAAGAGTGAAGTATGAGCGCCGGCATGCCTGACCAAGCCAAGGATGATTTGCGGGAGGAGAAGAAGCGCTGGCGGCGGCTGGCGAAGGAGCAGTTCGACCTGAACCCGCCCGAGAAGCGCCGCCGCCTGGACGCGGAGCTGGTGGAGCAGTTGTGGGACGTGGCGCTGGAAAACGCCACCGGTCCGATTCTCGCCTACTCCGCCCTGCCGGACGAGGCGGACATAACCGAATTTCTGCGGCGCTGGCTGGAGGAGGGCGGGGTGTTGGTCCTGCCGGTCTGGCAAGGGGAGTCGCAGGTAGGTTTGCGTTATGTCGAGGACATAGACCGGCAGCTGGTTCGGGGGAAGGGGGGGATTCTGGTCCCTGACGAATCCTGCTACGAGGCGAAGGGCGAGGTAATCCAATTGGCGATAGTCCCGGGACGTTGTTTTTCGGAAAGTGGCGACCGCTTGGGCCGGGGGGCGGGGGTTTATGACGCGCTGTTACGGAAGTACGGGAATATGCAACGGGTGGGGGTGGCTTACGATTTTCAGGTTTACCCGGCCATTCCCAAGGGCGGACACGACGTGCCTATGCACCAGGTGGCGACGCCGGCGCGCAGAATCGAAACGGCTGTGGTTTAGGCGGGCGGTAGCGAACGGCGCTGAAATAAGGACATTTTGACTGGACTTTTGCAAAATCACCATTCAAACCGCCGAATGGCGATTTTGTAAAATCAAAAACCCATGAAATCCGGGCAAAAACAATTTTTGCAAAGTGGCGATTGGCGGTTAAATCGGCACTTTGCAAAAGTTCAGTTATGAGCAACTTTATCCTTATTTCAGCGCCATTCTTTCGTGTCCCCGTAATCCGGTAAACTTCAGTAGCAAAGGTGAATCCGACTCCATGCCCGACACCCTCATCCTTGCCCTCGAATCGTCCTGCGACGAAACGGCCGGCGCTATCCTTAGAAACGGCCGCGAAGTCCTGTCCCAGTTTGTCGCCAGTCAAATCGATCTTCATCGCGCCTACGGCGGGGTGGTGCCGGAAGTGGCCTGCCGCGCCCATATGGAATGCCTGCTTCCCGGAGTGGACAAACTTCTCGCCGACGCGAAAGTCGCGCCGGCGGATCTTTCCGCCGTGGCGGTAACCAACCGCCCCGGCCTCATCGGCGCCCTCCTGGTGGGGGTGTCGGCCGCGAAGGCCTTGGCGCTGGCTTGGGATAAGCCGCTCATCGGGGTCGATCATATCGAAGGGCACATCGCGGCGGCGGAGTTTTCCACGCCGGAGCTGGCATTCCCCTATGTGGCGCTGGTGGTCTCGGGCGGCCACACCAACCTTTACCTGGTGGAGGATCCGTTGCGCGGCCGGGCCAGCATGACCGGTCTCGGTTCGACCCTCGACGACGCCGCCGGCGAAGCCTTCGACAAGGCGGCGAAGCTGCTGGGCTTGGGGTTCCCCGGCGGACCCCGGATTGAAAAGGCGGCGAAGGAGGGAAACGCCGGCGCGTACAATTGGCGGCAGTCCTGCCTGCCGCCGGACGGCGAGAATTTTTCCTTCAGCGGTTTGAAGACGGCGGTGATGTATGCGGCGCGGGGCAGGGCGGGACGGAAGGGCGAGCTGCTTCTGGATGAACAGGGGGTGAGGGATGCGGCGGCGTCATTCCAGGAGGCGGTGACGCACGCGCTGGTCAGCCGCACCCTGGCGGCGGCGAAACGCGCGGGGGTGAAATGGCTGGCCATGGGCGGCGGCGTGGCGGCAAACGGGTATTTGCGGAACAAAATGGCGGAGGCGGCGACGGCGGCAGGGATGCGGTTGGCGGTTCCCCCGTTGGCTTTGTGCACCGACAACGCGGTGATGATTGCGGCGCGGGCGACCCGGCTGTACGAGGCTGGCGTCCGCGACGGTCTGGAACTGGAAACGGTAGCGAGGTGAATTGACATGCCGATGCGGGTAGCGTCCCTCGGGAGCGGTTCGTCGGGGAATTCCTATTATGTCGAGAGTCCGGAGGGGGCGGTCCTGATTGACGCCGGCCTGTCTGGGAAGAAAGTGTTGGAAAACATCGCCGTCGCCGGCGGCGATCCCGCCTTGGTGCGGGGCATAATCGTCACCCACGACCACATCGACCACATCCGCGGAGCGGGAATTCTCCAGAGGAAGCACGGCTGGAAGTTGTGGATGACCCGGGGAACCCGCGACGCGGCGGGGGAGAGTCTGGGGAATGTCCAAGTCGAAGTCGTCGACGCTTCCGGCGGGCTTTCGGTGGCGGGGTTGAAGTTTTCCTTCCACCCCACTCCCCACGACGGCGCGGAGCCGGTGGTGGTGACGGTGGAGAGGAATGGCCGGCGCTGCGGGATTTATACCGATCTCGGCCACGTCTTCCCCGGCCTCGCCGAGCATCTTGCCGGCCTCGATTTCGTTTTTCTGGAAAGCAATTACGACCCCGGCATGTTGGCGGGGAACCGGCGTTATCCGCCGGGCCTGAAGGCGCGGATACGCGGTTCCGGGGGACATTTATCGAACGGCGAGGCGGCGGAATTGCTGTTCGGGCTCAGGGGGGAGAGGCTCAGGCGGATTGTCCTGTCGCATTTGTCCAAGGAAAACAATACGCCGGACACGGCGAAAAATAGCCTGCTGCGGCGTTTCGGTCCGCGCCTTAAGGAATGCGGCATCAAGGTGGGGGTGGCGCCGAGGGATTTGGCCATGCGCTTGTGTCCGGTCGGGGGGTAAGTTCGCATGGATACTTCCAATGAATCGCGGGACGACGTGCTGCATGTTCCCAATTTGTTCGATTATTTCTGCCAGCGCACCGGCGAGGACATGATCAGCCGGGGCGGCAGTTCCTTCGACGACACGCCGGCCACTTCCTTCGCCAGCCTGATTGTCACCCTGCTGATCTCGGCCGCCCTGTACATTTTCGGGAAGCCCGGGCTGGCCAAAGCCTCGTTCGTTTTCTTTGCGGTGCTTCTCGCCTGGACGGTCTGGGGGGTGATTATCCGCTCCTCCGAACAGCTCACCCAAAAGTCCGACAATATCAAATCCGGCGTCTTCCCGCCCGAATCGATGGCCTTCGTCATCGCCCGCCTGAAATGGTGGAACCACCTGATCACGCCGCTCCGCTGGGGCCGGCACAGCCGGCTAATCGACCGCCAGGGGAAGCTTGAACGCCGCCTCACCGAATTGCAGCGGAGGGTTGACGAGGCGGTCGCCGCCAGCCCGGCGGGCGGGAATTATGTTCCCCCGAGCGAGGACGAGGTGGTGGGGTTGGCGAGCTCCATAGTCACCTACGCGGACCGGAACACTTACGAGGTCGAGCATTTGGACAAGAAGCCGGAGTCGCTGGAGAAATTGCGCGCCGACCTGCTGCTGCATCTGGCCCTGCATCGCAAATTGCGGGAAATGGCGGAGCGCCTGGAAAAAATCGAGAAATTAAACGTGGTGTTTCACAATGTCAGTTCCACGGATTTGTCGCAAGTGGTGGGGGAAGCCATTCAAATGTTGGAGGAACGGAGGATTTTGGTCCTGACGGTGGACAAGGTCGATCCCGAGGATTTCCTCGATTTGGTATCGGTCCGGACGGCGTCGTGAGGCGGAAAGTTCGCTTGCGTTTTTTGCAATTTTGCCCTATGGTTTGTTTTGCTAGGCTTTTACAGTATGTGGGGCAAACTCCACAAAGAGGGAGGTTGAACGCGTCCAACGTGGTTTACTTGAGGAGTAAAGATGTCTGACGAAAATATCAAGGGTCATCCCTCCGTTCCCCCGACTCCGGTCACCCCCCCCTTGCCGAAAGGCGACCCCGCCACCCCCGACAACCCCACTGCCCGGCCGCCCCTGCTGCAACCGGTGGCTTCGGCGGAGCAATCTAAACGCGCATTGCAGCAGCCCCCGCCCGGTTCGCCTGTTGGCGTGGGGGTGGGGACGCACGGCTTGGCTGCCGCCGCCGCCGAGACCCCGGCCCTGGACTTGCAGGCGGTAGCGGCGGAAGAGGAAATTTCCAAACGGCCGGCCGAATTCCCCGATGTCCTGCGCACCGGCGGAAGGGTCTCGGCTAACACCGGCGTGCAGCGGGGAGCAGCGGTCAGTTTCGAGGACGGTTTGAAACCGGGCGACAGCATACCAGGCGAGGAAGGTGTCAGAGTGAAGGCGGATCTGGAACTCCTGAAGGAAGTGCCATATCTGGATCCGTTTTATAACCAGACCTACCTGTACCTGGTTCCCCGCGACCCGGAGATGATGTACCTGCTGTGGGAAGTTGACGACGGCTGCCGCAAGAACCTGACGGAGAAATTCGGCGCCGACTTTTTCAGCAAGAACCGGCTGATTCTCCGCGTCTACCAGGTCACCGGCATCGAGTTCGACGGCTTCAATTTCCAGAACGTTTTTGAAGTCGACGACTACCTATCCGACAAAAACGAGTACTGGATCAAGGTGAAGCCGGACAACGATTACATCGCCGAACTCGGTTACCGCGCCAACGGCACCGAATATTTCGAGATGATCGCCCGCTCCAATTCCGCCTTCGCGCCGAAGAACACCCGCACCACCCAGCAGAAATACGCGGAATGGCCGTCCATCCAGGTCGATCCGAACAATGTCATCCTCGAAGTTCCGACCTCGGACTGGCGTTTCAATCAATACAATTACTGGAAAAATCGCACCCATTACGCCCAGGAGGAGAAGGGCTACTGGTCCCTGGTCCTGCACCAGCACCTCCCCTTCATCCACCATCCCGAGTACGACGTGCCGCTGGAGGAACAGTGGTTCATGGAAGCGGTGGTGTCGGTGTACACCCAGCTCCTCAACCTGTTCTGGCGGCTCGAAAAGGACAAGGTCGATTTCCGCATCACCCTTTCCCTGACCCCGTCCCTGCTGTCGATGATGCAGACGCCGTCCTTGAAGATGCGGGCGGCCAGGCATATCGACGAATTGATTCGCCTGGCGACGCGCGAGCGGGACAATTCGAAGGGGAAGCCCTGGTACAACACGATTGAGCAGACCCTGCACCGCTTCTGGATCGCCAAGGAGGTCTTCGACGCCTACGAGGGCGATTTGACCCGCGGCTACCGCGATTTCCAGGACATGGGGAAAATCGAGGTCATCACCTGCGCCGCGACCCACATGATTCTCCCCCTGTTCAAGCATATCCCCGAATCGGTCCGGGCTGAGGTGCAGACCGGCGTCAACCAGTATACCCGCGTCTTCGGCCGGGCCCCCCGCGGCATGTGGCTCCCGGAGAATGCCTTCACCCCTGGTATCGACAAATTCCTGGCCGACGCCGGCATCAAGTGGGCGCTCCTCAATGCGAACGGCATCACCGAAGGCGATACCCGCTCGTTCTTCGGGACTGACGCGCCGGTTATTTCCCCGAACGGGGTGGCGTTCTTCGGCATAGACGAGGAGACCCGGGCTTCGGTGTGGTCGCGGGAAGGCGGCTACCCCGGTCACCCCAATTACAAGGAATGGTACCGCGACCTCGGTTACGAGGCGGATTGGGACTACCTCCCTGAATATTTCCATACCGCGAACGTCCGCCGCAACACCGGCATCAAGTATTACCGGATTACCAAGAAAGGCGGCAGCCTCGGCGACAAGGATTATTACAATCCGATGTGGGCGGAGGGGACGGTGCACGAGCAGGCCGGCCAGTTTGCCTATTACCGGGGGGTGAAGGCGAACCATGTTCTGCGGACCACCAACCGGAAGTCGATGATTGTCTCGGCCTACGACGCGGAGTTGTTCGGCCACTGGTGGGAGGAGGGGCCGATGTGGATTGAGTCGGTCCTGAAGAAGATGCTCTACGACCAGCAGGAAGTCCGGCCGGTGACCCCGTCCGAATACCTCGGCGAAGTGCCGACCCACCAGAAGATGATGCCGGGGGCGAGTTCGTGGGGGAAGAAGGATTACTTCCAGACTTGGGTGGACGGGCGGAGCTACCAGCCGAATTGCTGGGTTTACCGGCACATGTTCCGGCTGGCGAACAAGATGAGCGATTTGGCGACGAAACACAAATACACCGAGCACGCTTTGCTTATCCGGGCCCTGAACCAGGCGGTCCGCGAGCTGTTTTTGGCGATATCGTCAGACTGGGGTTTCCTGATTGAAACCGGCCAGGCGGTGCGTTATTCGGAACTGAGAATTACCGTTCACTCGGCGCGGGCGCGGGAACTGATGCGGCAGATCGAGAACGACTGCATCGACTTGACCTATCTCTGCACCCTGGAGCTGGCCGACTGCATCTTCGCCTTCCAGGACATGGATTTCAAGATTATGGCCAGGAATTGATTAGGGTCGCGATGCCGACATGGATTATTGCTATGTGGGCGCCCGGTGTTTCGGGCGCCTTTTTTTGTAAAAAACTGGACTTTTGCAAAATCACCATTCAAGCCGCCGAATGGCGATTTCGTAAAATCAAAAACCCCTGAAATTCAGGCGAAAATGACTTTTACATAGTGCCGATTGGCGGTTTATACTCGGACCACTTTGGTTTTCGGGAAACGTCCTGCCTCGGCATCCTGTTACGCTTGACACCTCCCCACACCTCGGCGGTAACGGTTAGGCAAGGGAACGGCGGCACCGGACCCTGTAACACCGGACTCCCCCCACACGTCATTCCGGCGTCAACAACAGTGAACCGGGGTGAGGCGTAACTCGCCGGAATCCAGAGGGTTTAACCAATGCCACGGAACATCTGGAAAACCTGGTGCCGTCTAAGTAAATCCCTCTGGATTCCGGCGAAACCGCCCGTTGGGGGTGCAGCACCTGTCGAAGACGCCGGAATGACGTGTGAAGCAGGATGCGGCGTAACAGGGCAGGGAGCGGCAGTAGCAAAACTGAGATGCGTCGGTCCTGTTGTCCAGGCAATAAAAAATTTTTCCAAATTTTTGTTATTGCCCCGCCTGAACGCGGCTATAAGGAAAGCTGTAGTGAAGCTTTGGCCAAAAGCTTGCGGTGCCCGATTGGAAATCCCGGTCATGCGGGGTCCAAAGGGTCTTTTTAAGGCGTGCCAGTGCGATTTAACGGGTCGCGGAGGAGAAGAAGGCGGGTAGTTAGGCCATCCTAGAGCACGCCGGGGTTTGACTGACCACCTTACCCCAAAAA
>JAVBQR010000185.1:0-4765 GCA_031548865.1 Planctomycetota bacterium | reverse complement strand
TTCACCAGCGACAGTGGCGAGGTCCACGGCGTGGCGGGGATTTCGGCAGTGGTGTTCTTGAGGCGCAGTTCCACCGCCCGGGTGTCCGGGGTGTGGACCAGGGCCGCTCCGCCGTTCGCCACAAAAGTCAGCGCCTGGTGGGCGAGGTCGGGAACGAAGAGGCTGCCGGGGACGGAGGCGAAGCTGAGGTTGGCGTTGATTTGCGGCGGATTCGTAATAACCGCGTTCGAACGCAGGCCGATGCCGGCGAGCTTTACCTTGGCGACGTTCCCGCTGTGCTTTTCGAGGACCTGGAGGTCACCGTCTGTAAAGTCGAGGGCTAGGGTGGGGGCGAGAGGGCCGGCGACGACTTGGGCCGGGAGAATGAGTTTTCCCTTGAAATTGCTGTTGCCGTCGAGCTGGGGGAGGTCGGGGAGGTCCAGTTTGACGCTGGCGAGAAAGTGCCCGGCCTGGGCGAAGTCGGTGAAACCGGTGAAATCGAGTTCCGAGGAAATGCCGCCGCCGCTGGCAAGATTGTGAAAGTCGCCGATATACCCTTGCGCGGTGAGGGAGGCGACGTCGTTCAGGAACGAGGCGTGGGCGAGGTCGGCGCGGCCGGCGACGGGATCGACGGTGGTTTTCAACTCGAACGTCGTGTCGGGAAGTTCGAGGGCGAGGCCGGGTTCGAGACCGAGGTTGAGGTTGCGGAGGTGCATTTCACTGATGTCGACGAAGCCTTTCCCCTGGGCGTAAGCGGTTTTGAGGTTGCCGTTCGCCATGCCGGACTGGACAAGTTCCCCGAGGCCGAGCTTTAAGGCCATTTCGTGGAGGGAGAAATTTTCCACCGCCACCTCGATGTTGGCGACGCCGTCCGGATCGAAGGCATTGTTTTTCACCATGGCGAAACGGCCGTTGAAGGGGAGGCCGCCGAGTTGAGGCGCTTCGGGATAGGGGATGAGGCGGCCGGTTACGTCGAAGGGTTCGTTGAGGGTTTTGCCTTCGAGGCGGAGGAAGTCGAGGCCGAGATCGAGTTTAAGGCCGGCCATCTCGTCCTCGAGGCCGATGATGCCGTTCTTGAGTTCGAGGTGGTGAAGTTCGATTGGGGGAAGGGCTTCGCCGGCGGCGGAAGCGCTGGTGGCGCTGGGGTCGCTGGCAGTGCTGTCGCTGGCGGCGGCGTTGTTGATAGGTTGTTGTGAGGAGAGCAGAGCGCGGGTCGGTCGTGGGCGGTGACCGCCGCCGCTTTCCGGGCTGGTATGGAGTAGCGAGGTCTCTAGGCGATTTTGCACGCTGTCCAGGTCGGGGAGGTTGAGTTGACCGTTCGCGTCGCGGTGGAGGCGCAGGTTGAAGCCGTCCAGGCTGATAGAATTGACGATGGCTTTACCGGACATAAGGGGGGCGAGGGCGACGTTGGTGCGGGCTTCCCTGATATGGAGAAGCGGCGTTTCCGGGATGCCGTCCGCATCGAGGCGGGAGAGGGTGACATCATCCAGGACCACGTCCCCGTTCCAGCCGAAGCGAAGATTCCTGAAGTCGACGTCCATGCCGGCGAGTTCGCGGGCTTTCGTTTTGGCGATGCCGCGAATGGTGTCGACGGGAAGAAATCGGGGCAGTAGGTAAAGCCCGACGGCGGAGAAAATGAAGAGGCCCAGGAGAACCAGGAGGGCGATCTTGAAGCCGCGCGGTTTCCGGCTTGGCGCCGCGGCGTCGATTTTCTTGTTTGGGGCGGGTGTTTCGGACGGCATTGGGCAATCTCCATGGGCACGCGGCAAACCGTGTGGCGGAAACGGCATTGGGCGTAGCTTCCCGGCAGGGTAGAATAATGCAGCATACTGTTCTTCATTCTTCCGATTGAGAGTGAGGGAATCAAGCGAAAACCGTCTTTATCGTTGCCGCCGGGGGCGGCGATTTGTACGATTGGGCGGTGACAACTTTCAACAGAAAAGGTTAGGTTTTGCCTGATTTCAGGTAGAGCCTGATCCAGGAGGCGTTTTTCATGCTTAAGACAAATATTACCCTATTGGCGCTGCTGCTATTCGCCTTAACCACGCCGGTGGTCAGGAGCGGCGAACGGGATTTACATCAGGACATTGCCCAGGGGCTGGTGCCGGAGGCGGCCAATCCTTCCCTTATCGCCAATCCGAACGCCCTCGGTCCGGTGGCACATGTGGGCGGCGGCAATATCATGGCTTACCAGGTATTTGAATTGTGGACGCCGATTTGGTCGGAAACGCAGGCGAAGGTGCGTAACGGGAAAATGGAAGCGCGGGAAGGCGACCAAAAACTCCAGACCGAATGGGAACGGGCGATCTTGGCCCTGGTGAAGGACGAGTTATTTTACCAGGAGGCGGAGCGTGAGCACGCGTCCATGTTGAACGCGATTGTCGACCGGATAATGCAGGGCGGAGCGGGCCGGCCGCGGAACCAGGTGGTGACGGAAATCCGCCGGTTGATGCAGCAGGACATGGAAAAATATTTCCGTATGCTCGCCTCGGAAATGGTGCAGGAGTCCGGGGGAATGCTCAAGCTCCACAAGGTCCTGGAAGGTAGAGGCCTCACATTCGCGGAATGGCAGGAGCGGCTGCGGAAGAAAGCTTTCACCCAGTCCTACCTGCACCAGATTTTGAAACCCCGCACGCCGAACCCCGGACCCCGGCAGGTTCAGAATTATTACCAGTCGCACCCCGAGGAGTTTTCGCGGCCGGGGACGGTGAAGTTCCGGCACATCTTTTTCTCGAATGCGAAACGCGGCGGCGAGGACGCGGCACGGGAGGCGGCGACGGAAGTTTGGGAAAAGATTGTCGACGAGGAGATATCCTTCGAGGCGGCGGCAGCCAAGTTTTCGGACGACCCGGACAGCCGGGCGCGGGGAGGTTTGGAGACCGAGGCGGAAGCGGAAGATCCGGAACGGGAAGCTTGGCTTACGGACATCCGGACTGCGTTACGGGAAGAGACTCCGGGGCAGGTGGGGGCGATCCTCGAAAGCCCGTTCGGCTGCCATGTGGCGATGCTGCTGTCGGTTGGGCCGCTGCAGAAGGTGCCGTTCAATGAGGTGCGCAAGGATATCGAACGCAAACTCGGAAACAAGATTTGGGAGGAGGAGACGGACCGTTATTTCGCGGGGATTCGCAAAAGCACCGAAATCCGGGTGGTGATGCCGAGTTTTCCCCGGAATTTGTCGTGTGTGGCGGCGGCGGCGGGCGGGAAGCGCGCGGCTACGGTGTACAATGTTTCGCTCCCCCGGGTGCGGAGCGGCCGGGGGGCGGGGAAATGAGGGGGGATGGGAGTGACGATACCGGAATGGGTGCTGTTGGGAGTGGCGGCCTTGATTATCATAAAGGTTGCGAGAAGTGTAATTCAAGTAGTTGTCAAAGTTATTCTGATAGCAGTTATTCTAATAGGAACGGTAATAATTCTAAAAACTGTTTTCATAATGCCAGAGAAAAAAGCGCCGACCCCGACCCAGCCCGCCAGGCTGGCCCAAGCTCCACAACCGACCCCGACGACAAGGCTGGCGCCGCTGCCAATGCCAACGCCCGTACCGGCGCGAATAGTCGTTCTGCCGACCCCTATTACGTCGACACCCACTGCCACCTGGATTCCCGGAAGTTCGACCAGGATTCCGTCGAGGTCGCCCGGCGCGCCCTGGCGGCAAAGGTGAAAATGCTCACCGTCGCGGCGGGAGTGGAAAGTTCCTACAAGGCCGAACTGTTCGCGGAGGAGTGCATCGGGGTAAGGGCGGCAGTCGGGGTACACCCGACGGACAGCAAAGATTTGGATGAACTTGGCTGGTCGGAAATCGGCGTCTTGGCCAGGAACCCCCGGGTTTTGGCGATTGGGGAAACGGGGCTGGATTACTACTGGAAGGACAGTCCGCCGGACGTCCAAAAGGAGTGGTTCCGCCGCCACATCGAGTTGGCTTTGGAACTGGGGAAACCGCTGTCGGTGCATGCCCGGGACAGCGTCGGGGACGTTCTCGCCCTGCTGGAACCGCACTTTGCCGAAGGCCTCAAGGTCATTTGGCATTGCTTTGTGGCGGGAAAAAAGGAAATCGGCCCGGCCCTGGATTTTGCCGTGAAACATGGGGTTTATCTTGGCATTGGCGGCCTGGTGACCTTTGAAGACCAGAAGCCACTACGCGAATACGCGGCGAAAATTCCCAACCATCTGCTGCTTCTCGAAACCGACGCGCCGTATCTATCTCCTCGTCCTAAAAAATCCGACCGTAACGAACCTACCGGGGTGATTCGGGTGGCGGAAGTTTTGGCTGAATTACGCGGGACTACGCCGGATGCGATTCGTGATGCGACCACGGCGAATGCGTTTCGGGTATTGGGGGAGTGGTGAGTTTTTCATTTAACCCCCTTTTTCAAGGCTAATATTTCCTTGATGCTCAAGCCTGACAAATCGGCTATATCTTCCAGAGGGATGTTTTTTGATAAACCGATGCGCGCGGTATCCAGGGCCTTCAGCCGCTCGCCTTCCACCCGGCCTTCTTCGCGGCCTCTTCTTCTGCTCCCCTCGAGGTTGGCGGCGTAGTCGCGGCGAGCTTTCTCCCGGTTTTCGGCACGTCGGCGGGCAATACTGTCGCCACTGAGGTCGAGTAGGATTTCGACTGCTTCAGCTATTTGCGGTTCGCGTTTGGCTACCATTTTGAGTTCTCCTGCGGTTTTGGCGCCAAAAAAACGGAGCCAGGACCATAAGGCCGTCGAATCATGACGGCGGGGAAGTTTGGGAATCTCCAGAATGTGAATATCCATCAGCCGTTCGGGATAATCAAGTTGGTTTT
>JAVBQR010000094.1:0-29380 GCA_031548865.1 Planctomycetota bacterium | reverse complement strand
CCCTGCCGCCCCTAACCACAATTAAGCCCCCCTCTCTCGTAACCCCCGCGGTATCCCGGCGAAACCGCCCGTTGGGGCTGCAGCTACCGTTTGCGACGCCGGAATGACGAGTGGGGAGGGGTGCGGCGTAACAGGGTTCGGAGTCACGTGTTGCCTCAACACGCAACTGTAGTACTAACTGGACTTTTGTAAAATCACCATTCAAACCGCCGAATGGCGATTTTGTAAAATCAAAAACCCTTGAAATCCAGTCCGACGGCGATTGCTAATCATACTCCCGAACCTGCATTTCTGTGCATATCGCCAAATATCTTACAAAAATTTGTTTGTTTTGGATTTTATTGAACAAAACCATTGACATAGCTCTTTTGCATGTTATATTATCATCACGTTCAAATATAGCCGCTACGCAAAAATCGCGAGTCAGGCCTTTTCACGCTTGGCAATGCCGCCTGCTGCACGCGCCTAGAGCTCCCCCTTGGCCTGACCCTCTCACACCCCTAAACGTCATGTCTCGTAATCCGCTCAGCTGCGCGCCGCCGGCGTGTCGCCGAAGGATTGTTCCGTCCCAGCATCGGGATTCATTTACTTGGAGGAGATGTCATGAAGAAGCTGCTGCATGTAGCGTTCTGTGCCTGCCTGGCGAGCGCCTTCGCCGTAACCGTCATGGCCGGGGAAAAGGTCAACCTCACCTTCGCCGCCATCAAGATGTACACCGAAGACCCCATGAAGCCGCTTATCGAAAAGTACGAGAAGGAAAACCCCAACGTCAAAATCAACTTCATCCAACTCCCCTCCCCCAACAACTCCACCGAAGTCCACCAGTGGCTGGTCACCAACCTCGGCTCCAACGCCGGCGACGTCGACGTCGTCACCGCCGACTGCATCTGGTTCCCTGAATTCGCCTCGGCCGGCTGGCTGCTGGACGTGACCAAATATTACAGCGACGCCGAGAAAAAGGAACACTTTAACGGCACCATCGAAACGGTGACCTACCGCGGCAAAATGTACGGCGCGCCCTGGTATGTCGACGGCGGCCTCCTCTATTACCGCAAGGACCTCCTCGACAAGTACAACGTCGCCGCCCCGAAAACCTGGCCCGAATTAATCGCCGGCGCCAAGAAAATCCTCGAAGGCGAAAAGAACCCCAAGCTGAACGGCTTCGTCTACCAGGCCAAACAAGCCGAAGTCCTGGTTTGCGATCTGGTCGAATTCCTCGGTTCCAAGGGCGAGGTCCTGGACGCGAACGGCAAGGCGGTCATCAACAACCAGTACGGGAAACGCACCGCCCGCCTCATGCACGACCTGATCTTCAAGGAAAAACTCTCCCCCCGCGAAGTCAACACCTTTGACGAAGAACCCAGCCGCACCGTCTTCACCGACGGCAATGCCGTGTTCCTCCGCAATTGGACCTACGTCTGGAACGTTTCCCAGAACCCCGAGAACTCCTCCGTGGTCGGGAAAGTCGGCATCGTCCCCATGCCCGCCTTCACCGACAGCGCCAGCGCCTCCTGCCTCGGCGGCTACCAGTGGGCCATCAGCCGCGCCACCAAGAACCCCGACGAAGCGGTGAAGTTCGCCAAATTCCTCTCCAGCTACGATTCCCAGAAGCACTTCGCCAAGATGCTCTCCCTCGCCCCCACCCGCCCGGCCGTCTTCGACGATCCGGAAATCAAGAAAATCAACCCCTTCCTGGTCGAGCTGAAGAGCGTCTTCACCGGCTCCACCCCGCGGCCGATCACCCCGCTCTATCCCGACGTCTCCCTCGCCCTCCAGTCCAGCTTCTCGAAGATCTGCTCGACCGAGAACATCGACATCGACAAGGAATTGGACGCCCTGGCCGGGCAAATCGAACAGATCAGCAGCATACTGAACGATTAGGGCAGTTCACGTGCCGCTTTTGCGGGAACCGCCTCGCAAACATAGCTCTTTGTCCTGCCACATCGGACCTAATCCCACCCGTCATTCCGGCGAAACCGCCCGTTAGGGGTGTAGCGATCGTCAAGACGCCGGAATGACGCGCGGGGAAGGTTGCGGCAGAACAGGGTTCGGAATCACGTGTTGCCTCAACATGCAACAGTAGTACTAAGTGGAACCACCCAGCGACGGTTTAGCGGCCTGGATTCCGGCGAGTTACGCCTCACCCCGGTTGAACGCTTGCAGCGCCGGAATGACGTGTGGGTGGTGTCAGGCGTAACAGGATGTGGATTGATGTAACAGAGTTGAGTTGCGTCCGAAGAAATTCAAGGAAATGAGTGATTCGGGGACATGATAGTTAATTATGCGGCAGTCGGCATAAGGAAATATCCTGCCCCCGAATTAGCAACTTGCCACCAAGGATAGCGTGAAGGAGGGTTCTCCAGTTGAAAAAGCCGACCCCCCGTTCCGACGCCGAGCGGCGCCTCGCCGTCTGGTACATGACTCCGGCCCTGGTGGTCCTGGTCGCTTTGGCGATTTACCCCATCCTCAACACCTTCTGGATGAGCCTGCAGCGGATGATCCTCAAGTTCCCCAACGCCGACCGCTGGGAGGGATTCGGCAATTACCTTCGCCTCCTGAACGACGTCAAGTTCGTCTCGGCCTGGGAACACACGGTTATTTTCACCTTCGCGTCGGTATTTTTCGAGACGGTGTTCGGTTTGGTTATCGCCCTGGTGATTGCGCGGAATTTCCGCGGCCGCGGCCTGGTCCGGGCCGCCATCCTCATCCCCTGGGCCATCCCCACCGTGGTTTCCTCAAAAATGTGGGAGTGGATTTTCAACTCCAGTTACGGCATTCTCAATTATCTCCTGACCAGCCTCGGCCTACTCCCCACCGCCGCGAATTGGCTCGGCACCCAGGGCCTGGCCATGGCGGTCCTCATTTTCGTGGACGTTTGGAAAACCACCCCGTTCATGGCGCTCCTGATTCTCGCCGGCCTCACCAGCATTCCCCGGGATGTCTACGAATCGGCGAAAATCGACGGCCTGAGTCCGGCCCAGGCTTTCTGGAAAATCACCCTGCCCCTCTTGCGGCCGGTGCTGCTGGTCGCCATGTTGCTCCGCTGCCTGGACGCCTTCCGGGTCTTCGACGTGGTCTTCATCATGACCCAAGGGGGCCCGGCCGATTCCACCGAGGTCCTCTCCTCCTACACCTACAAGCAGCTCTTCAACCTGACCAATTTCGGCTACGGTTCGACCCTGGCCATGAGCATCTTCTTCACCATTCTCGCCCTGGCCCTGGCCTTCTTCGTCGTCATGCGCCACTACGAGAAGAAGGACGCGATCCGGTAAAAGGAACCCCGGCATGAGCAGAAATTCGAAGCGCGCCGTCTCCGCCTGCGGGTTCTACCTATTGGTGGCGGCGATTATCCTCTACTGCGTGCTGCCGTTCGCCTGGCAGATCTTCACCTCCTTCAAGTTCGATCGGGACATCAACACCATTCCCCCGATTGTTCCCGCCGAACTCACCCTCGAACATTACCGGAACGTGCTCGGCTTCAACAATTTCAACAATTACCTCCGGAACAGCGTCATCGTCTCCACGGTGACCACCCTGGTCTCGCTCCTGATCGGATCGTTTTGCGCCTACGCCCTCTCGCGCCTCCGCTTCCGGGGGAAGGGCCCGGTCATGGGGCTGATTCTCGCGGCCTCCATGTTCCCGCAAATCGCCATCGTCAGCACCCTCTACATCATTTACAAGAACGTCAACATCCTGAACACCTTTTACCCGATGATCATCTCCAACATGATTTTCACCCTGCCCCTTTCCATTTGGATACTGACCAGCTTCTTCAAGACCATCCCCGCCAGCCTGGAGGAAGCGGCTCTCATAGACGGATTGTCGCGAATACAGATTCTCTTCAAGGTGTTCCTGCCTATCGCCGCGCCGGGCATCTTCACCAGCGCCATCCTGGTTTTCATCATGTCCTGGAACGAATTCCTCTTCGCTCTCACCTTCACCAATTCGCCTGCCGCCCAAACCATTCCGGTCGGCATCGCCTTTTTCCCGCAGATGTTCCACATCCCTTGGGGCGACCTCGCGGCGGCGACGGTCCTGGTGACGATTCCCCTGATTGTCCTGGTTTTCGCCTTCCAAAGGCGCATCATTTACGGCTTGACCGCCGGGGCGGTGAAGGAATGACCACCTTACGCACGGTTCTGGAAAATTCCCTCGCCTCCCTGCGGCTGGACCGAACCATCCTCTGCGGCCTGACCGGGAACGTCGACATCGTCATTCCTGTGCGGGACGGCGCTTTCCGCGCGGCCCAGGAGCGCTTCGGCTCCTCACCCGAAGCTTCCGACCAGCCGCCCGCGCCAACTATCGCCAGCCCGGGCCAGGCCCTCGACTACGCCGCCTGGTTCATGGCCCGGGGTGTCGGCGGCGAAGCGTCGATCCCCTCCATGCGGCCGGTGCGGGAGCTGATTGAGAGCCTGCCGAACTACCGCTCCATCGGTGGCACCGGAGCCCAGGCGGCGAATTGGCTGGCCCACGCCGGCTTTACCGGGATCGTGCTGTATCTGCCGCTCTACGACGAGGCCTTCCGTGAAGTGCTGCTGGTGGACAAAATGGACATCGTCGACAACCGCACCGGCTACGCCGACCTGCTGGCGGAAGACGCGGCTTTTTCGGAAATCCACTGCATCCTCGATTATCAGCAGGGGGCGCGCCTCCGTTACGGCGGGGCGGATTTGACCGCGCCCCGGCATGACCGGGTCATCCTCGACGGCGGGCGCGCGAATGCGGATTTACGTTTGGCGGAGGATTTCATCGCCCGGGCGGAGCGGGCTTACCCGGAGTCGTCCCTCTTGGTCAACGGCTACAATCTTTGCCGGGATCTGGAAATTTTCCACCGTTTCGCCGGTGAGACGCGGGAACTGATCCGCCGCTACCGGGCGGCGAATCCGCGGAACTCCTTCGTGCATATCGAAGACAGTTACCAGTGGGATCACGTGCAGGAACGCCGCGACACCATTTCCCAGACCATCTGGCCTCTGGCGGACAGCCTGGGCATGAACGAGGTCGAGTTTGGGGCCGAATGCGCCCTGTTCGGCCTCGATGCAACGCGGCTTACCGAATCCCTATTGGAAATCGCCCGCCGGCACGGCCTGAAACGGGTCTGCCTCCACACCGCCGCCAACTGCCGGACCGTAACCCGTTTCCCGATCGAGCGGGAACTGTTGGCGATTGGCCTGGCGATTCTGTTTTCCTCGGCCAAGGCATATTACGGCGCCTTTGTCGGACTGGATAAAATTCGCCGCCTCATTGCGGAAACGGCGGAGATATCAGAAAATGCCCTAGTTTCCGAAGCGGTGCCGCTGGTGGACGGCTACCGGGAACTGCTGGTTCCGACCCTGGCCGGCCTGCCGGTCAGGGCGTCGATTGGGCTGGGGGATGCTTTTACCGCCGGGTTGATGGCCTATTTGTAAAAAAACGACAAGCGTTCAAAACGATCGCTCGTATCATAAAAAAGCTAAAACAAAGGAGAGTCACATGTCCCTGGTTCCCATGCACGAACTGCTTCAGGACGCGGAAAAAGGCGGCTATGCCCTGCCGGCCATCAATTTCAGCAACCTTGAAGTCCTCTATCCCTCCCTCGAAGCCGCCAGGGACCTGAAGTCCCCTCTCATCATGCAGATGGCCACTTCGGAAGTTTACTACTTTGGCGAGGACGCCACCGGCGAGTTCGTCGCCCGCGCCGCCAAGCGCTACGGCGTGCGCTGCGCCCTCCACCTCGACCACGGCCGCGAATACGCCGAAGCCATCCGCTGCATCAAGCGCGGCTTTACTTCGGTGATGTTCGACGGCTCCGCCCTCGATTACAACGACAATCTGCGGGAGACCAAGGAAATCGTCAAAGCCGCCCACGCCGCCGGCGTTTCCGTAGAGGGTGAAATCGGGAAAATTCTCGGGGCAGAGGACGCCGGTTTCGCCGCCGCCAAGGACGAGGAGCTATCCGACCCGCAGGCCGCCGCCGACTTTGCCAAAGCCAGCGGCGTCGACTGCCTGGCCGTCGCCATAGGCACCGCCCACGGCTTCTACACCAAGGAACCCAAGCTCGATTTCGAGCGGCTGAAGAAAATCCGCCAGCTCTCCGGCAACCTCCCCATTGTCCTCCACGGCGGCACCGGCGTGCCGGACGAGGCGGTCAAGGAGGCGATTCGCCTGGGGGTCAGGAAAATCAACTTCTCCACCATCATCCGCGCCGAATTCATCAAGGCCTTCCGGCAGGCGACGAACGACAATCCGAAGGAATGGGGCCTGATGGAACTGTCCGAGTTCGGCAAGAAGGCGGTCAAGAAAACCGTCGCCCACTGCATCAACCTGATGGGTGCGGCGGGGAAATCCTGAAATAGCTCTAGGAGGACCCGAACATGGCGAAAGTGGAACTGAAGAACCTGGGGAAGATTTATCCCGGCGGGGTGAAAGCGGTGTCGGACGTGAACGTGGTCGTCGAGGACCAGGAGTTCGCGGTGCTGGTCGGTCCTTCCGGCTGCGGGAAGTCGACGACCCTACGGATGATCGCCGGTCTCGAGGACATCAGCGGCGGGGAACTCCGCATCGACGGCGAACTGATGAACGACGTCGAACCGAAGGACCGCAATATCGCCATGGTCTTCCAGAACTACGCCCTCTACCCCCACATGACGGTCTACGAGAACATGGCCCTCAGCTTGCGGATGAAAAAGATGCCCCAGGCCGAAATCGACCGCCGCATCCGGGATGCGTCGCAGATTCTCGGCCTGACCGACTACCTGAAGCGGAAACCCGGCGCCCTGTCCGGAGGGCAGCGGCAGCGGGTCGCGGTCGGCCGGGCGATAGTCCGGGAGCCGAAAGTCTTCCTCTTCGACGAACCCTTGTCGAACCTGGACGCCAAACTCCGGGTCAAGATGCGGACGGAAATTTCCCGCCTCCACAGCCGTCTCGGCGCGACCATGATTTACGTCACCCACGACCAGGTCGAAGCCATGACCATGGGGGACAAAATCGTGGTCATGAAGGACGGGGTGGTGCAGCAGATCGGGTCCCCCCTCCTGTTGTACGACTATCCCTGCAATCTGTTCGTGGCCGGTTTCATCGGCTCGCCGCCGATGAATTTCCTGCAGGGGATTCTGGTCAAGACCGCCGCCGGACTCCAGACCGAAGGCCGGGGTTTTTCCTTCGAAGTCAGCCCGGAGCACGAGAAATACCTGGAAAGCCGGGCCGGAACGGAGGTCGTCCTGGGCGTCCGGCCGGAAGGCTGGTCGCTGGCTCCGGCGGGGGCGGTTCGGAACGTCCTCAGGGCGAACATCGCGGTCATCGAGGAACTCGGGGCCGAGACCCACCTCTACCTCCTGCCGGACCGGGACGCCCCGGAACCGACCCTGGTCGCCAGCATCGCCTCCCGCCACCGCCTGCGGGTGGGGGAGGACATTCTCCTGACCCCGGTCAGCTCCGGCATCCGCTACTTCGACCCGGAGAGCGGCAAGGCTCTCCTTGGGGTGGTCGGCCCGATTCGCATGTCCAGCCGTAGACAGGGTAAAACGGTTGATTCGTACGAGGTCGACGGGTAAATTTACAGAGAAATGATTAATTTGTATACCGGTCGCGAGGCGAAATGGTGAAAATGGTTATTCACCACAGAGGCACAGAGAACACAGAGGTTCACAGAGTCCTTAAGAATTGGGGCAAACATAGAAAACAGGAAATTAGATATAAATTGCTAGCCACAACCGTTCTTTTTAGTTGCTCTGTGAACCTCTGTGTCCTCTGTGCCTCTGTGGTGAATATAGATTTCCAGCATTTCACGTTGCACCCAGTATATAACGCATTCGTGTGGAAGCGTCCCGGCGGCGCTTCCCGCGTTTTTTTGTCGGGCATGAAGCCCCGAACGGAGCGAAGGCCATGGCGAAGGAAAGAGGCGGGCACAACCACACGGATCGGAACGAGACGATCTTGAATTTCCTGCGGGTGCAGCGGAGCGCCAAGATTGCCGATCTGCAGAGTCTCCTCGGCGTAAGCGACATGACGGTGCGGCGCTGCCTGAACGAAATGGCTGCCGAAGGTTTGGTGAAACGCGTCCACGGCGGAGCCGCCATCGTCGACCCCTGGGAGAAGGAACAGGATTTCCAGAACCGGGTGGCCGAGAACCTCGAGGTGAAAATGGCCCTGGCCATCCGGGCTGAGACCTTCATCCCCGACGGCGGCAGCGTCTACCTGGACGGCGGGACGACCTGCTTTGAAATCGCCAAGCGGCTTTCCTCGGGCGGAAAAAAATGCACGGTGGTGACCGACTCCATCGCCATCGTCCGCGAAGTGCTCGGGAAACCGCGAATCGAATCCATCCTGCTCGGCGGCCGCCTTTCCGACGACGGAAACACCCTGGACGGCCCGGTCGCCCAAGAGGCGGCGGCGAAGACTTCGGTCGATATCTGCATGATCTCCTGCGACGGCTTTAACGAAACGCACCTGTTGAATCAAAGCCTGACCGGATCCCAGACCAAGAAGGTGATGATGGAACAGGCCGCCCTCACGGTGTGCGTGACCGCCTCGAACAAATTCGGCCGCAACCGCTGCTTTCAATTCTGCGATTGGGAATCCATCGAAATCTTCGTGACCGATTCCAACCTCCCCCCCGATCCCCTGCAAAGCATCGGAAGCAAAGGGGTGGAAATCCACCTGGCTTCGGTTGCCCCCGCGTCCGAGGACGGGGCGGAGCTTGAGGGGTGATGGGGCGGGAGTGCCGGTAGCTTTTTCACGATCGATAAACGCGAGGAATTCGGGGACATGATGTTTAATTATCCGGCGGTTTGGATCATTAAATTTCGTGTCCCCGTAATCCTTTTCAAGCGTCTGCCGATCAGATGATTTCCCGGTCGTCGTTGGACGGCAGCGGCGGGAAAGGCGGGGTGGGCAGGGTTTGGTACCAGTAGGCGACGGTGGTGTAGTCGTCCCGGCGCGACAAGTAGCGCTTGGGGTTGTTGCGCCAGCCCAAATCCTGGAAGGTGATGCGCAGATCGCTCGCGAAGCGGATGGGATCCAGCACGTGGAAGCGGTACATGCCGAAACGCTGTTGCGAGAACAGCCCGCCCTTGGGTTCAATCACCTGGTACATGCCGGCGAAGGGGAAGGAATAGGTGACGTACTTGTCCTTGACCAGCCAGTCGTAGGCGCCGAGGAAATAGTCCTCCAGGCCGGTGCCACAGATGGTGGGGAATTCCTGGTCGCCGTCCAGGTAGAACTTGACCTCGCCCTCGCCCCACCAGTCGTTCGCCCCGTTCAGTCCGGCGAAGAGGGCCATGCCGACATAATGCCCGCGGCCCTTGATGTTGTCCAAGACGACGTGGACGTCCTTGTAGGGCACGGGATTGGTGCGCCGCCATTGGGCGTGGAAATAGGCCGCCTCGTCCGGCACCGCGCCCAGCGCGTAGTTCACCTGGTAATACAGGGTAAGGGTGAGGTCGCCCACGTTTTCCATGGTAATGCGGCAGCGCTTCCGGAAGGGCATTTCCCAGAAACAGGAAAAGGCCCGGCAAGGGCCGACCGTGACCGGTATCGACTTCACCAGGGGGAAACCGTTCCCGGGTCCGCCTTCTTCCGAGTTCCAGCCGAAGGCGAAGAAATCCGGGGCGGGGCATTCCACCGAAGGGATTTCCTGGTCGTCCCAATAGAAGCGGAGGATGGAATTGCGGCCGATGTTCTGGCCGGTCATCCAGATGTTCTGGATGGCGCCCTGGTCCTTGATGTCGGCCATGACGAAGGTCTCGCCCGGCTGAATGTCCACGGACGGGGAAATTTTCCAGCCCAGCCCGAGGTCGACCGCGTACTTGGCGCCGGTGCCTTTGTCGTACATTCCGCCCTTGCCCTTTTCGCCGCCGAGGTGCTCGGGGCTGATGGACCGCGTCACCATGTTGGACAGGCAGGACAAACTGCCCATCCCCAAACCCAAACCGTTAAGCATGTGTCGTCTCCGTAGGTGAATGAAAACTGAAGCCCGCCCCAGATCTGGACTTTTGCAAAAATCGTTTTTGCCCGGATTTCAAGGGTTTTTGCTTTTACAAAATCGCCATTCGGCGGTTTGAATGGTGATTTTGCAAAAGTCCAGTCAGATCTTGTAATCGCACAACTTGAAGCAACTCGCCGCGTGGCCCTCGCCGACTTTCACCTCCCGGGGCGGATTTTTGCGGCAGATGTCCTGGGCATAGCGGCAGCGCGGGGCGAATTTGCAGCTCGCGCTGGCGTATTCCTTGGCCTCCATATCCGGCAGGGCGACATCGGCGTCCCACTTTTCGCCCACCTTGGGGATGGACTCCAGGAGGAGCATGGTGTAGGGGTGCGACGGCTTGGCGAGGATGTCCTGGGCCCGGCCCGTTTCAATGAACTGGCCGCGGTACATCACCGCCAGGTAGTCGCTCACGTAATAGGCGGTGGACAAGTCGTGGGTCACGTAAATGAAATGCGTCCGGTAGGTCTCCTTCAGCCGCTTGAACAGGTTCACCACGTTCATGCGCAAGGACGCGTCGATCATCGCCACCGGCTCGTCCGCGACCACCAGCTTGGGGTTGGGGAGGAGCGCCCGGGCGATGGCGATACGCTGCAGCTCGCCGCCGGAGAATTGGTTGGGGTATTTGCCCTTCACCTGCAGTTCGTAGTCCAGGCCGACCGCCGCCAGGGTCGGGACGATGACCGCCTCGGCCTCGGCCCGGGTTTCCTTCCCCGCGACTTTCATCGCCGTGTCCAGGAGGTAGCGGTCCACGGTCCGGTGCATATTGAAGGCTGAAAACGGATTTTGGAAAATCGGCTGCACTTCGCGATAGAACTCGGCCCGGGGCCAGTCCTTGCCGACCGACCCGATGGGCCGCCCGTCCACCCGCACCTCGCCGGCGGTGGGGGTCTGGAGCCCGAGTATGATCCGGCCCAGGGTGGTTTTGCCGCTGCCGGATTCGCCGACAATGCTCAGGATCCACGGCTCGCCCTTGGGGAGGGTCAGGGAGATGTTGTCGACCGCCTTTATTTTGGTCCCCCAAAGCATGCTTCCCATTCTGAAGCTGCATTGCAGGTTTTTCAGAATCAGCATTTCACTTGACAAGATCGTCTCCTTAAATCCGGTCCGTCTCAACCAGGGCCGAGGCCGGCGCGGTCTTCCCGCCGGCGGTCCAGTTCGGGGCGCCGATGGCGTGGCAACTGGCCCGGTGGCCGTCCCCGAGGTCGCGGCTTTCGGGATTTTTCTGCCAGCAGATGTCATGGACCATCGGGCAACGCTGGGCGAAGCGGCAACCGCCGGGCGGATTGCGCAGGCTCGGCGGCGTGCCGGGAATGCCCTCCTTCTGGCTGACGTCGCCGATGTGCGGCAGGGCGTTAATCAGCATCCGGGTGTAGGGGTGGGCCGGGGCCGCGAACAGGGTGGCGGTTTTGCCGATCTCGATCATCCGCCCCGCGTACATGATGCCGAGGCGGTCGGTAATCTGGTAGTGGACGCCCATGTCGTGGGAAACGATGACGATGGAATTGCGGTTCGCCTTCTGCACCTTCATGAGCATGGTCAATATGCCCCGCTGCACCACCACGTCCAGGGCGGTGGTCGGCTCGTCGGCCAACACCACCGGCGGCGCGAGAAAGGTGGCGAGGGCGATGAGGACCCGCTGTTTCATCCCGCCGGACAGCTGGTGCGGATAGGCGTCCATCACCTCGGGCGGCAGTTCCAGCCCCCGGAGGTACTCGACGACCTCGGCCTTGAGCGCCCTGGCGCCGATATCCCGCCGATATTTGCCGACGGCGTCGAGGAATTGGACGCCGACCTTGAGGACCGGATTCATGACATGCATGGCGCCCTGGGGGACGTAGGAAATTTCCTTCCACCAATGCTTGCGGATTTCCCCGGTTCGCAGAAGCGTCCCGTCGCCGCCCCGGCCGCCGGTGGCGAGGGTGACTTCGCCGCCGGAAATCTCCAGGGGGTAGCGCAGGAGGTCGTACATGATTTTCAGGAGCGTCGACTTGCCGCAGCCGGATTCGCCGGCGATGCCGAAAATCACGTTCGGTTCGACGGTGAAGTCGATGTCGTCGACCGCGTTCACGAAGCCGTTGGCGATTTTGTAGCGGGCGCTGACGTTGTGGAGGCGCATCATAGCGATTTCCCCCTTCGGTAGGCGTTGCGCTGCTGCGCGCCGGACAGGGTGAGGAACAGGGAGACGAAAATCAGGGTTATCGCCGCCACGGGCGATCCTATCCACCACCAGTTGCCGGCCAGCATGGCCTGGTACTGGTTCGCCCAGTAGATCATCGTTCCCAGGGTGGCCTCGGAATTGTTCGACAGCCCGATGACCGCCAGGCTGGATTCGGCTTGAATCGCCACGAGAATGGTGTTCACGAAATTGGCCAGGGACCAGCCGCTGACGAAGGGGAATATCTCCCTGATGATTATGGAGAAGGTCCCCTGGCCGGAGAAGCGCGCCGTGTCGATGAAATCCCGTTCCCGGAGGGACATCGCCATGGCCCGGGCCTGCCGGCCCGGCCAGGGCCAGTTGATCAGCACCAGGATGGTGGAGATGGCCAGGACCGAGGTGCGCCCCTTGAGAAGGCTGCCCATGAGGATGAGGATGGGGAGCTGGGGGATGACGATGAAGGTGTCGATAATCAGGGTTATGGCCCGGTCGATTAACCCGCCCCTGAACCCGGAGAACAACCCCACCAGAACGCCGATAAGGGTGGCGAACAGGGCGACCAGGAGGCCGATGACGAAGGAATTGCGTATGGACATAACCAACATCCAGAAGGTGTCCTGTCCGAGGCTGGTGGTGCCCAACAGGTGGGCCGTCGACGGTCCGCGGTTCTTGGGGTAGGTCCCCCAATCCAGGGGCGTCCCCTCCATGAACAGGGGGAAGACGAAGCCGATGATGAGAAAAGCTAACAAGACCGGTACGCCGATTTTTAGCTGCAGGTTCCAGTTTTTCAACATGCTTGCGCGTCCTTTGCCGGAGTCCCTATCTGTGGCGGATCCTGGGGTCCAGGAAGGGATAGAGGATGTCGATGAGGAAATTCATGCCCGCGATGGCGATGATGGACAGGGCGATGGTTCCCATAATCAGGTTGTAGTCGGACTGCATGACCGCGTTGTAAATCAGCGAGCCCACCCCGGGATAGGAGAAGAGAATTTCCGTGACGATGGCGCCGCCGAAGATGCCCCCGAGATGCAGGGAGAGGGTGGTGATCTGGGGCAGCAGGGCGTTACGGGCCACGTACTGGGTCATGATCCGGTTTTCCGGTAATCCCTTGAGGCGGGCGAAATTGACGTAATCCTCTTCCGCGACGCTCATGGAAATGGTTTTCATGCTGAGGACCCACCAGCCGGTGCCGATGAGGATCATGGACATGGCCGGCAGGAAGGAATTGTAGAGAACGCTCTTGATGAACTCGAAGGACCAGGGGACGCCCTGCACCACGGTGGTGAGGGGGAACACCGGGAAGATGTAGGCGAAGAGCATGATCAGGATGAGGGCGAAGATGTAATAGGGTTGGGGATAGAGGAAAATCGCCGCCGCCTCCAGGACTTTGGAGTAGAACTTGCCGGGGCGGAATCCGGCCAGGAGACCGATGGCGTTGCCGATCAGCCAGGAGAGGATGGTGGTGGTGAGCATCAGGCCGATGGTCCAGGGCAGGACGTTCTTGATCAGTTCGATGACCGGGGTCGGGTACATGCTCAGGGACGGTCCGAAGTCGAAGGTGAAGACGGCCCGCTTCAGGAAGGCGACGTACTGCTGCCAGAGGGTGCCGGTGAGGCCGAAGGTTTCGCTGAGGGTTTGCCGCATTTTCTCCACCGCCGCCGGTTCCATGAACGAGGCATTGCTTTGAATCTGCGCCATCACGCCGGCAACCGGATCCGACGGGAGAAACCGGGGCAGGAAAAACACCGTCGTCAAGCCGATGAAAATCACCAACAGCAGGACGATTAGGCGGGACAGGAAATATTTCAGGAATGGCATTGTTACCGTCTCTTTCTAGGCAGTCCGCCGGCAGACGCCCAACCCCGCCCGCCAACGCCGCAGGGGCGGCGCCGGCGGGCAAAGCCGGGAAGTGGCGCGAGTCGACGGAGATTCCTCGCCTCATTTTCCGGTCGGGTGGTACTTGGCGGGGGAGAACCGGAAGTTGGACCACCACCACCAGGGACCTTCGAAATGATTCTTGGCGGTTTGGAAGCCGTCCCAGTATTGGCCGATGACCGGCACCAGCTTCGAGGTCCCGGTGAGGGGCGCGAAGGGCTGGGCCTTGACCAGTTCCTTCATGATCTCGGTGATGATGCCGACGACCTTGGGATCGTTCGAGGGGGTGTCGACCAGTTCGTCGATGAGTGAGGAGACCTTGTCGCTCTTCCATCTGGTGCAGGCGCCGTTGTTGCCGCCGCCGGGGGTGCTGACCCCGATAGGGGCGACTTGATCCTTGTGCCAGTAGCGGACCATGGCGGTGGCGTCGGTGATGACGTTGATGGAGGGCCAGTAGTACTGCGCGTCGTATTCGCCGGTCTGGTTCAGGACGAAATAGGAGTTGCCGTCGGCCGGCTTCACCACCACGTCGATGCCGAAGCGCTTCCAGGCCTCGACTATGGCGAATGAGCCGCGCTCGGCGATGACCTCGAAGCCCGAGGGGCCGGTGAGGGAGAACTGCCAGAGCTTGCCGTCGGGCAGGTGCCACTTGCCGTCCTTCTTGCTGAAGCCGTTCTTGGTCAGCATTTTTTCGGCCTGGGCGGGGTCGTGTTTCCACCAACCCACTCCGAAGAGGTCGATCATGGCCTGTTTATCGGTGGGCAGGCCTTCGATACCCTCCTTTTCGAGCATTTTCACCATGTCGGCGGCGAAGTCGGGGTCAAAGGGCTTGTAGCCGTCGGAGAGGGCGAATTCCTTCAGCCAGGCGGTCATCGGCGCGTGATAGGCGGCGGTCAGGCCGGAGGTGGGCGGGAGCGCGATGGGGCTGGCCCGGAGCATGCCGCTGTAGGAGGACATGGTGATGCGCTTCAGGTCGAGGGCCAGGAGGAGCGCCCAGCGCACTTCGGGATTGTCGAACGGGGCTTTGGCGCAATTGAACATGATGCCGCGCGCGGCCGGGTCGTCGAAGTCGGCCCAGGGGAAGCTGTCGAGCCAGGCCTTGGCGGTGGGGTTGCGCTTGCGGAGGATGTCCCAGCTTTCCGGCGAGACGTCGCAGAGGATGTCGATGTCGTTCTGGATGGCGGCCATGATTTTCTTCTCTTCCGTGCCGTAGACGCGGTAGAGAATGTATTTGGGCGCGGGTTCGCCGGCGATCATGCCGGTGGCGCTGGCGTTCCAGTCCGGGCGTTTTTGGAACAGGAACCAGTTGCCTTGGGGGTCGACCTTGGTGAAGACGTAGGGGCCGGTGGCGATGTTGGCCTTGTTGTCGAAGGTTTTGGGGTCGACTTTTTCCCAGATGTGCTTGGGGACGATTTTGAAGATGGTGTCGACGATGACGATGCCCAGCAGCTGTTCGAGGCGGTATTCGGGCTTGTGCGTTTCGATGCGGATGGTGTGGCTGTCCAGCGCCTCGATTTTCTTGACCACCTGCGAGAAGGCGCCGCTATACACCAGTTCCTGGTTCTTTTGCAGCATTTCGCTGGTGAAGACCACGTCGTCGGCGGTGAAGTCCTTGCCGTCCGACCACTTCACCCCCTTGCGCAGCTTGACCTTGAATTTGGTGTAGGTTTTGTCCTCCGGTTCGGCGTAGGATTCGGCCAGGACCGGAATCTGCTTGCCGTGCACCGAGTCCACGTCCCAGAGCGGTTCGTTGACGATTTGCCGGAAACCGTAGCCCGGATCGACCACGCCGGGCAGGAAGGGGTTGAACTGGTTGACGCTGGGGGCGCGGCCGTTCAGGGGATCGATGATGAGCGTTTCGGAACGCGGGGTTCCGACGTCGGTCATCTGCCCGGCCGCGACCGGGGAGAGACAACAGAAACCTAACCACAACGTGGCGACCAACCCGATACTTGCCAGGAATTTTCTTCGCATACCGTCTTCCCTCCCTTATGAAAGATGTCAACCCCCGTCATGATGCGCCAACCGCGCGCGCGAAAGCGCATGGACGTTTGCGGGGGTAAAAAAGCGAATGTTTTCCACCAGGAATATGCACGCGTGAACAAGGCTTATCTTCCGGATATCTGGCAACCCTAACTTCATGCGGCATTTGCGGATGCGGTTCCCGTAAATCTAGCGTTGTAGAGTTAACCGCTATTTACTCGGGAAGAGTGTCTCGTGATTTCGCAGTGATTTCTCGATATAAGTGTAGAAAAACGCCTTTTATGTTCGAGTTACCTGTTAATATCTACATGTAGTGACGTCAATCATGTTGAAGAACTGGCACATGTATATTAAAATAGTTTAGTTATTTTTCAACTACCATTTTGCGAATATTTATTGCTTATTTACGTCAACTTGACTCTACAACGCAACATTTGCGGGAACCGCATCCGCAAATGTCGCATGAGGTTGGGTTTATCGGTAATCCGAGAGGCGGTGGCGAATAACGGCACGGCATACTGTTCACCATGCAACCTATTGATCACATGACTGTTGTGGAGGCGGTTCCCGCAACAGTCGTGTAGTAGAGTTAACACCAAATAAAAAACGGGTTGGACTGCTGGAGTCCAACCCGCTCAATTTTCGCTTTGCCGATGCCAAACTTCAGTCAATCAGCCGCGCCACGATGTAGGCCGCCAATTTCGCGTCGAAGGCCGCGCCGCGCCTGCATTCCCGGCGGTAGAACTCCGCCAGTTCGCTTTCGGCGACGAATAACGTTTCGATGCATTCCGACGCGTCGAATTCGGTTTGCGGGTTGCGGTTTTCCGGGGCCAATTCGTCGATGTCCGCCAGCACCACATACACCGATTCGTTGGTCATGCCCGGCGAGGTGAACGCCTCGGGAAACACCCTGAGCCGGCTCGCGACAAAGCCGGTTTCTTCGCGCAGCTCGCGTTCGGCCGCCGCCTCCGGGCTTTCGCCGTGATCCACCAGGCCGGCCGGGAATTCGTAAACCTGGCGCCGCGCCGGGGGGCGAAACTGGCGGATAAGCGCCAGGCGCCGGCTCGGCAGGAGTAGGGGAATTATCAACACCGCCCCCGACCACGCCGCCCGGTCCGCCGCCTCCCAGTCCCGCGCAGTGCCGTTGGCGTCCCGCCAGTGGAGAAGCTTGGTGCCGAGGAAACGGCCCTGGTGAATCAGCGTTTCCGATGTTACCTCCGGTTCAGAGCGCATGTCCGTCTCCTGCCATTCCCTACGCCATCAAGGCGATATGCCGCCGGTCACCTATCGCCGCTGGCGCCGCCCCAGAACTTCCCGCTGTCCTTGCGCTGTTTCTTACGCCGGGCAAGTTTTTCCCGTTGCGCCCTTTCCTCTTCGGTAATCAGGTATTTATCGTAGGCCTTGATGATATCGAAAGCGTCCGCCCCCATCACGTATTCCAGGTTGTCCCGCGAAGCCACGATCCCTTCGCTACGGCAAGCCCAGTAGGCGATCCGCAATTTGGCGCGATTGAGCATTTCCTTCTCTTCGCGGGTCATGTACTTTTTGCCGCGCATCTGGTGGATATAACGCACCGCTTCCATTATATCTTCCGACGCGTCCAGTTCGTATTCCATCGCCCACTTGCCTCCGGGTAACCAAGTCTTTATAATAAAAAGACGGCGGAACCACGGCGATTATTATAAACGAACAGGCAAAGCGAATCAACCCAAAGGTTTGTCATGGCGAAACCATCCAGGCTCGAAGTCAAGGAACTTTCCGTCGCCTTTCGTCTGGGCGAAAATACGGAAGCGCTCGCCGTGGACAATATTTCCTTTGCCGTAAGGGAGGGGGAAACGCTCGCCCTGGTCGGCGAATCCGGCTGCGGGAAATCCGTGACCTGCCTCGCCCTCATGCGGCTCCTCCCGATCCCGCCGGCCCGCATCGCCGGGGGCGAAGCGATTCTGTCGGGACGGGATTTGTTCAAACTGTCCGACAGGGAAATGTGCGCCGTGCGCGGCGCCGCGATGTCCATGATTTTTCAGGAACCGATGACCAGCTTCGACCCGGTCTATACCATGGGCGACCAGCTGGCCGAAGCCGCCCTGGCCCATTCCACCCGGGATACCCCCGAGGAAATCGACGCCAAAGTCGCCGCCGCCATCGCGGCGGTGGGGCTCCCCAATCCGCGCGGGCTGATGGCGCGTTACCCGCACGAGCTTTCCGGGGGCATGAAACAGCGGGCGATGATCGCCATGGCCCTCCTGGGAAATCCGGAAATCCTCCTCTGCGACGAACCGACGACCGCCCTGGACGTCACCATCCAAGCGCAGATCATCGAGCTCCTGGAACGCATCCGCGAAGAGCGCGGCATGTCGATGCTTTTTATCACCCATAACTTGGGGCTGGTCGCCGAACTCGCCCACCGCGCCGCCGTAATGTACGCGGGGCGGATTGTCGAAGTGGCAGAGGTCGGGGACATTTTCCGGCGGCCGCTCCACCCCTACACTTCCGGCCTTCTCGCCAGCATTCCCCGCTTGGGCGCTACTGTGGAGCGTCTGCCGGCGATCGGCGGCAGCGTGCCTGGCCTCGCGTCCCGGCCGCCGGGCTGCACTTTCGCGCCGCGCTGTCGCTTCGCGCAAAACATCTGCCGGGAAATCGTACCGCCGCTCCTGGACAACGGCGGCGGGCAGAGTGCGGCTTGTCATTTCCCGGGCGTGGCGGACAGGTGAAGGGGGAGGCGGGATACCATTAGGAATTCAATATGAAAACAATCGAGAAACCTGGCAAAACTTATACCGTCACCGATGGAAACATGGTATTGACCTTGGAATCTGACGGTGGCAAATGGCTGGTGGTCACTTGCCCGTTTGACCCCGAATTGGTAACCCAGGCACGAAGCATCGACGAGGCGTTCGCCATGGCGTACGACGCGAAAAGACTTCTGGATGAGTGCCGGGCGGAAGATATTGAAGCAAGACGCCGGTTGAATGGCGAAAGCGCCGATATCTCAAATAAACGGATGCCGAATCGACGGCGTACATTGGCGAAGGCAAGGTCATGAATCGCCGAAAATTCACACAACACTTGTCTGAACATGGTTGTCGACTTCGCCGTCGCGGAGGTGAACACGACATTTGGGAAAGCGCCGACAGCGACAAATACATGCCGGTTCCAAGGCATACGGATATTTCTCTCGGTGTAGTAGCCGGAGTCTGCCGCCATTTCAATATTCCCAAACCGAAAGGCAAATGAATCCATACATGTTAACCGCCAACGACCCCTCCCAAACTTCCCCGTCCGGTACGATCGCAAACGCTGCCGATCCCACCGTCGCCCCACCCCTGGTCGAATGCCGCCACCTCACCAAGCATTATCCCATCAAGAGCGGCGTGTTTGGCAGAATCACCGGGCACGTCCGCGCCGTCGACAATCTGACCCTGCACATCGCGAAGGGGGAAACATACTCGCTGGTCGGCGAATCCGGTTGCGGGAAAAGCACCACCGGGCGGCTGTTCCTGAATCTCGAGAAACCGACTTCGGGCCAGGTCATGATGGAGGGGAGGGACATCGCCGAATTGCACGGTAAGGAACTCCGGCGCTTCCGGCGGCAAACCCAGGTGGTTTTTCAGGACCCCTTCTCCAGCCTCAACCCCCGCATGAGCGTCGGCGCCATCGTCGAAGAGGGGATGACCATCCATCAGCCGAAAATGTCCCCCGCCGCCAAGCGCGAGCGCGCCGCCGAAATCCTCGCCCTCACCGGTCTCGGGGCCGACGCCCTGGACCGTTACCCCCACGAGTTCTCCGGCGGCCAACGGCAACGCGTCGGCCTGGCCCGGGCGCTGGCGACCGACCCCCGCTTCATTGTCGCGGACGAGGCGGTGTCGGCCCTGGACGTGTCGATTCAGGCGCAGATCATCAATCTCCTCCGCGACCTGCAGGAGCGGCTGGGTCTGGCATATCTCTTCATCGCCCACGACCTGGCGGTGGTGCGGCACCTTTCGCACCGGGTGGGAGTGATGTATTTGGGAAACCTGGTCGAGGAGGGCAGGGCGGAGCAGCTTTTCGCCCAGCCGCTCCATCCTTACACCCAGGCGCTCCTGTCGGCCATCCCCGAGCCGGACCCGGCGGCGGCGGAACAAAAGCGGCGGATAATTTTATCCGGCGACGTTCCCCGCGCCGACCACCCGCCGCCCGGGTGCCGTTTCCACACCCGTTGTCCCAAGGTCATGCCGGAGTGCCGCGAAGGGGATATTCCCGAGTTCCGGCCCACGCCGGGGCGGCGGGTCAAGTGCTTGTTGTACCGGGACGGGTCGCTCATCCATTCCATTCAGGGTGGACCGGTGTGATTTTTCCCTTGCTTGCTCCGCCCGCCACCATATAATGTTTCCTTTCACGGTTGGGGGCTAGCGTCGGAGAACGACGCCGGCGGCATTTTTTATTGTTTGCATATACCGAATGCCTGTGCATTCGGTATGAACCCGCCAAAATCGGGTCAGGAGGGTCGTCCGTGGGTTTTCTTCTTATGCTGGTTTTCTTCTTCGTATCGTTTTTGATTGTCGGCATGGTGCTTTTGCAGGAAGGTAAAGGCGGCGGCCTTACCGGCATGTCGACCGGCATGGACGGCGTCATGGGCGCGAAAAATCCCCTGCGGCGCATGACCGCCTACCTCTTCACCCTGTTTGTCCTGATGTGCCTGACCATCAACCGGTACTTCCACCAGCGGGTCGACACCAGCCTTCCCGGCGGAATGGCCGTCCCGCAGGTAGAGAGAGGCGCCGGCGAGGCCCCTTCGGCGGGTCCGCTGGTTGAGCCGGGCGGTTTGCGTCCGGAAGAGGTTCCGGCGCCGGACGGTGCCGGCGGGCAGTCGGTGCGTCCGGACGGCGCGGCGGCGGCGGCATCCGTGGTCGACAAGGCGGTGGAAAATGCCGAGGGAGTGATCGAAAATGCCCCGGCGGCGGCGGAGCGCGCGGTGTCGGAAGCGGCGGCTGCGTTACGCCCGGAAGCGGCTCCCGAAGCGGCGCCGGCCCCGTCGGTCAAACCGAACGCGGGGGAATGAGTTCCGTATTTTTGGGGTTTTGCTTCGGCAAACATGGGGGCGTCCAAATTTTGGGCGCCCTTTTTTCTTTTACGCCGGGCTTTTTTGTTGTATCTTTATCCGGAAATAAGAGAAACGCCTAACTTGAGGAGGGTAAGCTGATGGCCAAGGAGACGCCGTTTGTCGGGGTAAAGGTAAAATGCCCGTTCTGTCAAGTCGAATCGACGCAACGCTATATCAAGTCGCGGATGTATAAGGACGATGTGGTGGAGGAGGATTCGCACGTGGCGGTTTACGCGTGGGAGAATCCGGAATTCGGCAGTATCCGGCCGAATTTTTATCACATCTGGCATTGTCCGACCTGCCATTACTGCGACGAGAAGGAGACTTTCCGGGGCGAGGACAAGTCCGGCGGCAAGCTGGAATTAATCAAGGAAAAGCTCCTGATTCACTCCCGTATGCCTAACAGCGTCATTTCCAACATGGGTTCGAACATTCATTTCGACGCCGATCTCTACCACGTGGATTCGGCAATTTTGGCGCATTTGTTGGCAATTTACGCCCAGGAACTGCTGTCTGTCAACATGCGCCAGTATCCGAAGCTGGCGCGGTTTTATTTGCGTCTGGCCTGGCTCTTCCGGGAAAAGTCCCAGCTCGGCTTGCCGGACGAGAGGGTTCCTTCCGGCTTTACAAGTTTCGAGGATTATCTGGAGTCGTTCCAGTCCAGTTGGCCTGGTATTCCCGTCGAGGAGGGCCAGGCGATGACGGTGGCGCTGGCGCGTTACCAGGACATTTTGAACCATGCCTCGACCGGCGACGTCAAGTACGAGATCAATGTGATGAACCTGATTATCGCCTTGTTGCGCCGGAGCGGCAGGAAGTCCGAAGCCTTGAAAATGGTCCGGGGAGTTTTCGGAACGGCGACCAAGGCGCGGCAGACGAGCCGGGCGGCAATCAACAAGGGTATCAATGTGGCGGCGAACCAGAACGTCCTGAATTTTGCGGCGCAGACGATTGACAAGGCGACGGAGATGGCGGAGCAGCTGCAGGATGTGGTGTTCAAGGAGGAGTTGCCGGCGGCGAAGGAGGCGGTGATGAAGATGGGGCCGGTGGATGCGCAGGCGGTGGTGGATAAACTTAGGGAGTTGAAGTTTTCCGAAGTCACCTGCCGGCGGATGGGGAAGATTTTTGAGAAGCAGGCGAAGAAGTAGGTGGGAGGAATGGCGCTGAATAGGGTCTGCCCTTATTCCAGTGCTATTCGTGATGGATTCCTATAGCCTCGACTTTTAAAGGAGAGCGAACGGCGGTTTGTTCGCTTTTCTTTAAAAGCCCCTTAAAACAACCTCCTCTCCGGACACAAGCCCGCCAGCCATTTGACCCACCCCGACACCGTGGAAGCCCGGCGCAAATAGGTGGAAGCTTCGGTAATTTTGTAAAGCCCTGAACGCTTCATCAGGTCAACCAGCGTTTCCCGCCCCGGCATCGCCCCGGTCTGCCGGAACAGACAATAAGCTTCGCGAAATACCGCATGCCGCAATATTCTTCCGGCGAATGCCAATTGCCGCTCGCGGTAACGCAAGCGGAGGAGCGCCTCCGCTTCCGGGGTAAGCGTGTAATTCACGGTTCTGCCGGCGGCAACTTTCCACAACAAACCCAGGTAAGCCCCGGCGTCGGTGTAATATTTGGTCTGGCGGACGTCGAAGTCGTAGTTCGCCGTCACTTCCTCGCGGCTCAAGCCGCCGGCCCGGAGCAGCTCGCAAAGGTTGACGATGCGGTCGAAGGAATCCGCCTGGGGAAAGGGGAGCGGCGGCTCGGGCTCGGGGGCCGTTTCCTCGGCCACCCGATCAAGATCGGCAAAGCTCAAGTACGTGTCTTCTATGGAATAGCGGCGGCTGCGGACCAGATGGAGCGACGAATAGACGCGGCTGTCGGCGACCGCGAATTCGCTCAGGTGAAACACCCCGTTCGTATGCACGAAATAGATCAACCTAAGCTTTTTCCCGACCCGTTTCTCCCAGGTTTTGTAAGGGTAATAGAGCTGGCGGACGATAAAGTCGTCCGCCAGGTCGCACTTCGCCTCGACCAGGGCCAGGCAGCGGGAACCCTCCAGCGCCGCGTCGATTTCAATCTGCGCGTTGTCGACCCGAACCTCGACCTCGCGGCCGGAGGCGGCGTCGACGACGGCGAAGGTAAACGCGCCCGAACCGCCGCGGCCGGACACGGTGGGGACGAGGTTGTCATCCTCCAGGAAATCGGCGAATATCCCGGCCGCCAGGGCGCAATTCACCGCCACCGCTTCGCTGGTGATCACTCCGGGGTCCAGGCTTTCCAGGCCCAGGGGCAGCTTCATCCTGACGATGCCGCCGGCGGCGGGGTAAAGCGGCAGGAAACAGTCGAAACGGGCGAGGAGGTATTCCCCCCGGGAAACCGGGAGCAAGGCCAGGCCCTGTTCGGCGAAGGGTTTGGGGAGCTGCAGGCGGTGGTCGAATTTGGCCATCAAACGCGGTTCGCGGAATTCCTTGATTTGCGCGGCGCTGATCAGGCATGAACCCTCGGCTTCGACCCGATCCGGCAGAGCGTATTTGGCGAACAGTTTGCGCCAGGCCGCGTCGTTCTGGCTTTCGCGTTTGGCCATGGTTTCACTCGTAATTCCGGACGACGATTTCGTCGACGTCGCCGCGCTTTGTCGAGACCGAATTGACGGCGCGTTTCGCCTTTATTATCCGGACGTTGTAACCGGAATAAAGCTCCAGGATGAATGCGGCGGCCGAGTTCGAGAGCATGAACTTGACGCCCCGGCGGTCGAGCCGATCGCAGGCCTCTTTCAGGCGGATTTGTTCGCTTTGATCGAAGCCGATTTTGGTGTAGTTGGTGAAATTGGCGGACTTCGAAACGGGGAAATAGGGCGGGTCCAGGTAGGTGAAGGAGTCGGCCGGCAACAGGTCGAGGACTTCCGCGTAATCCCGGGTGGTGAAGCGGATGTCGGCTTCGCGGAAATAGCGGCTGACCGCCCGGAGCAGCGGGGCGTTGGCGATATTCGGGTTTTTGTGCCGGCCGAACGGGGTGTTGAATTCGCCGGCGTTGTTGACCCGGAACAGGCCGTTGTAGCAGGTTTTGTTCAGGTAGATAAGGCGGGCGGCGCGGCGGACGGGGGAGAGCTTCCCGTAGAAGACGCTGTCCCGGTCCCAGTCCCGGACTTCGTAGTACTGTTCTTCGTCGTTCCGGTATTTCGCCAGTTCGAGGACGAGTTTTTCGACGTCCTTCTTGATTACCTCGTAGACGTTGACCAGTTCGGCATTGATGTCGTTCGCGTGGGCGCGGGCGGGCCGCTGGTGGAATAAGAGGGCGCCGCCGCCGAGAAACGGTTCGCAATAGAGCCGGTACCGCTTGGGGACCAGCGGGGCGAGGAGGGAGAGGAGCTGACGTTTGCCGCCGACCCATTTCACGACCGGCAGGACGGGGTGACTTTTTTCCATATTTCCACGCAGTGTTTCCACGATTGCCGCTGGTCCAAAATTTTGGCCGCCGTTACGGAGGCGGTTTCCGCCAAGGCGGCGTCGGGGAAATTATATGAAAAACGCAAATTTTAGCAAACGCCGTTCGGATTCTAAAAAGCTTGCCGAGGCGGTTTTTGCGTTTTTTTTGACCGCTTCCCAAGGATTTTTCGTAAAGCAATCTTCTTGACTCGCGGGGGCCAAATGCGTTTACTCGTTTTTCATAACGAGGGCCAGGGGAGGTCCTCGCAACCACCCAGAAATTTCAGACTAGAGAAGAAGGGGAAACAATGAAGACCATCAAGTTGCTGGGGATTTCCGCGGTTCTCATGGGCATTCTGTTTGTCGCCTCCGGCTGCAGCTGCGGCGGTTCGTCCTGCCAGAATCTGACCGTCGACTGCGCCTCGCCCTGCACCACCCCGATCGTCAAGTCCTGCAGCCCCTGCGGACGCTAGGACGACTACGCGGAGTCGAGGAAACCCTATCAGCCAAGCAGTAATAAAATAACAAACCATAAGTCATAATCCCCTTTCTCGTGGCCTATTACTTATCGCTTGTTGCTTGAGACTGGACAAAACGCCGGAAAACCAGGATATACTTTCCGGCAAACAAAACAAGGGCGGGACGCCAAATCGTTGGCGTCCCGCCCTTGTTATTCGGGTCGCGGCGCCGCAAGCGGGGTGGATGAGGGATTCACTTATCCGGATGACGGCAAATCTTGTATAATAAAGTTGGGTGCAGATAGGCCGTTCAATGAAAGGATTGCAGTCATGTCGGATACGGTGACGGTTCCATTTGCCGAGGAGGTGTTGTTGGCGACCAACATGACCTCGAAGGAATTTATCGACTCGGCAAAATTTACCGTGGTTGCCAAACTGTGGCTGGATGGGAAACTTACCGCCGGTCAAGCCGCCAGGCTTTGCGGTATGAGCAAGGTCCAATTTCTATATGAACTTCCCGAACATGGCTATCCCATGAGTAACATTGGTCCGGATGAGCTGGAGGAGGAACTGGAGTTCATCCGTGGAAATTGACACTATCGTAATCAACAGCGGTCCACTCATTTTGCTTAATCGTATTCAGGAAATCGCCATCCTGGGGAAGATGCCTTACCGATTTGTCTGCCCTCCTGCCGTACGCGATGAACTGGATGATGGGGTACATTTAGGTTATGCCATGGTGGCGCCTGAATGGCTGAAGGTGCGGCAACTATCATCCCCTGTTTCTCCGATGATGGTGCAGTTTCTCGACCGCGGAGAAGCCGAGGTTATTCAGCTTGCCTTGGATCATAACATCCGCCACGTTTGCTTGGACGACTTGCGCGGCCGCAAAGTAGCCCAGGCCACCGGATTGAAAGTGATGGGGTTGTTGGCAATATTGGCGAGGGCTAAAACTCTCGGTATTATTCCCAAACTGAAGCCGTTTACGGACAAATTGCTTGTTGCCGGAGCATGGTATTCCCCTAGATTGATTGCTGGAGTATTGGCGGAGATTGGGGAATGATGAAAACGGCCACTCATTTGTTGATTTTTGATTCACCTCCCCCCTCCCAAACCGCGCTTGACGAATTTGCCGCGTCCCTCCGCGGCTAGGCATTGGTTGTTTGCGGCAATCACTTCCCCCCGTGACAATGTCATGACGATCCGGCCTCTCTGCCGCATGCCTTGGTAGGGGGTGTAATCGACGTTCTCGTGCAGGTTCGCGCGATCGATGTCCCGGTCCAGGGCGGGGTCGGGGTCGAAGAGGACCAGGTCGGCGTCGGAACCGGGCAGGATAACCCCCTTCTTCGGGTAGAGGCCAAAGACTTCGGCCGGACGGGTGGAGGCGTAGCGGACCACCTCGGCGAGGCTGAGGCGACCGTTCAGGAAGCCTTCCGAAAGGAGCAGGGCGAGGCGGAGTTCGACGCCGGGGGCGCCGCCGGGGGTTTGGGAGAAATCGTTTTTGCCGGCTTGTTTGTCCTTCTTGAAGCAGAAGGGGCAGTGGTCGGTGGCGACGGCGTCGAAGTCGCCGCGGCGGAGTCCTTCCCAGAGGATCATGTTATCGGACGCGGTCCGCAGGGGCGGGCTCATGATGTATTTCAGGCCTTCGGCCGGGTCGTCATAGCGCGAATCGTCGAGGAAAAGGTATTGGGGGCAGGTTTCGGCGTAGAGGTTCCGTTGTCCCCGGCGGCGGGCGGCGCGGACAGCTTCGAGGCTGAGGGCGGCGGAGAGGTGGACGATGTAGAGGGGCGCTTCGCCGACGGCTTTGGCCAGCATGATGAGGCGGTCGACAGCTTCGGCTTCGCAGCAGGCCGGCCTAGCCAGGGGGTGGCCGCTGGGGCTGGTGTGGCCTTTTTCCAGCAGGCCTTGCGTGAGGAATTTAACGATGGCGTCGTTCTCGCAGTGGACGCAGATGATGGTCCCCAAAGCTTTGGCGCGTTCGAGGACGCGGAGGATTTTGGGGTCTTCCTGCTTATTGCCGTAAGTGGTGTAGATCTTGTGGGAGGTGATGCCGGCGCCGATCAGTTTTTCCATGTCGTCGAGGATGGCGGCGTCGACGTGTTGGATTACCCCGTGGAAGGAGTAGTCGATGACCGCCGGCGCGGCCAGGCGGCGGTAGACCTCGATTTGATAGCCGAGGGGACAGCCGTCGGGGCCGTTCCCGACGTGGTCGACGACGGTGGTGGTGCCGCCGCAGGCGGCGGCGACGGAGCCGGTGTACCAGGAGTCGTTGGCTTTGAAAGCGCCCAAATCCAAATCGAAATGGGTGGGGACGTCGACCCCGCCGGGGAGGAGGTATTTCCCCTGGGCGTCGATGATTTTGGCGTTCCCCTGGGGGATGTGGGGGTCGAGGCGGGCGATAACTTCGTTTTCGATGAGGAGGTCGCCGTGGAGGAGGTCGGAGCCGCTGAGGATGCGGGCGTTTTTGATGAGGGTGGTGGGCATGGCTTTTCCTTTGGTGAAAGGGGACGGGGCAGAGGCGCTTGACATTGCTTAAAATGCTTCGCCAATAACCGACCGCCATTCCTCTCCAAAAGAAAGGAATGGAAATCCCGGCGGATCCATACCCGAGGCCCAAAGGGCGATTTTTTGGGGTAAGGTGGTCAGTCAAACCCCGGCGTGCTCTAGGATGGCCTAACTACCCGCCTTCTTCTCCTCCGCGACCCGTTAAATCGCACTGGCACGCCTTAAAGAATTCCCTTTGGACCCCGCATGACCGGGATTTCCATTCGGGCGTTTCGAGCTTCGGCCGAAGCTTTACCTCTGTTTAAAGGAAAGCGAACCAACCGCCGTTCGCTTTCCTTTAAAGTTCTCTTTACTACAACCTACTTTTTATCCGCGTTCATGCGGAGCAAAAGGAATTTTTTATTTTTTTTTGATAGTTCCGGAGCCACGGAATTTTTTGCGCAACTCCTCAACCTGTAGCGCCGCAAACCTCACCGCACGTCATTCCGGCGTCGCAAACGTTGAACCGGGGAGAGGCGTAACTCGCCGGAATCCAGGCCGATAAACCGTCGTTCTGCGGTTCCACTAAACACCCTATCGGTGTCGGAACTTACACCTCGGTAAGACAAGGAACAAACGCCACGGTAGCGGTCGTCTATCGGCCTGGATTCCGGCGAGCCACGCTTCCCCCCGGTTCAATGTTTATGACGCCGGAATGACGGGTGGGGTGGTGTCAGTCGTAACAGGGCGCGGAGCCGCCGTTCCCTTGCCTCGACGTTACCGCCGACGTGCGGGTGGTGTCCGGCGTGACAGCGTTTCGGAGCGGAAGTTCGGGGACAGTATCGAATGGCGCTGGAATACAAAATCACCCTTTCAGACCGAGACCGGTAGATACTTGTCGACCCCATTCTGACAGCGGGTCAATTTTTCCGCGATAGTCCTGGCCAGGAGCGCGTCGTTATCGCCCAAATTGGCACGGGACTGCGGCGGATGGTGCAGGTGGCAGCACAGCGCGGCGAAACGGAGATTGCGGCGCTTCACCCCGGCGTTCATGAGCCGGGTGACAAATTCGCTGTCCTCCCGCCCCCAGCCGACGAAGTCCTCGTTAAACCCGTTGACCCGGATGACGTCGTCCCGCCAGAAGGCGAAATTGCAGGCGCGGATGCCCTTCAAGCCGCTCCGTTCGCCTGAAAACAGCCGGGAAAGCAGGAGCGATCGGAGTAGATTTTTCCGGTTGCCGACGCCGGGGGTGGACAATTCCGGCCAGAGGTGAATTGGATGATCCAACAGATTTTTCGTGGCGGTTTCATCAAGAATCGCCCGGGAGCCCTGAACGAAAAATCCCGGCCGGGCGGCGGCGATGTGGTCGGAGATAAAAGAGCGGTGTGGGAAAATGTCCCCGTCGATAAACACCAGGTAGTCCCCTGTGGCGAGGGCGACGGCGCGGTTGCGGATGGCGGAGAGGCGGAAACCTTGGTCCTCGTGCCAGACGTGGCGGATGGGCAGGCCGGCGGCGGCGAGGATATTTACAAATTTTTTCGTTTCCGGTCCGGAGCCGTCGTCGGCGACGAGGACTTCGTGGGGCGGGACGATTTGCGCTGAGACTCCGGCTATTACGGCGCGGAGGGCGTCGAGGCGGTTGTAGGTGCTGATGATTAGGGAGAGGCGCATGGGGGGGGTCCTGGTAGAGTGTTGAGATAGGTCGGGATAGTGCTGAAATATGGATAACGGGACTTTTGCAAAATTACGGCAGCTGTGTGTACCTCCCTACCCTGTTACGCTGCTAACCTCCCCACTCCGTCATCCCGGCGTATATACATCAAGCCGGGGTGTAAACGATGGCGTGCCGGGACCCAGTGGGGTAAACAGTCGCTATGTAGAAGTTTATCGATCATTCCTCAATTATTTTTCATGGTCAAATCGATGCGTAGCCGTTGTTTTTTCCACTGGGTCCCGGCAATCCATCGT
>JAVBQR010000101.1:0-33969 GCA_031548865.1 Planctomycetota bacterium | reverse complement strand
GGGGGCGACGGCGGACGACATGGTGGAGGCGGCGCTATTGGCGATGAAAATGGCGCCGCTGGGGAAGTGATGAGCAGCGTTTTAGGCAGCAGTTGTGCTGTGGTATTTATAGAGTAAATACCCGGACCCTTTTCAACCACATGGAGACAGACAATGGAAGCATTGGGCTTGATTGAAACCAAAGGACTGGTCGCGCTTATCGAGGCGTCGGACGCCATGGTCAAGGCCGCCCGGGTGAAACTGGTCGGTTACAAGCAAATCGGCGGCGGCCTGGTTACCGCGATGGTCCGCGGCGACGTCGCCGCCTGCAAAGCCGCCACCGACGCCGGCGCGGCTGCGGCGCAGCGCATTGGCGAACTCGTTTCCGTGCATGTCATTCCCCGCCCTCATGGCGATTTGGAAGAGATCTTCCCCATCAAAATGACGGGCAACATCGACGGTTAAGGCAGGTATCCATGGGCTGAAACATGGCTTCACCGGCGCGGGACGTCACCGCGCCGGTGGCGCGCGGGTAATTTACGATCGCTACCCCGCGCCGACCACCGGGCAGTTCCTTAGATGAACTTTCTTCGAGCTGCCCCCCACAACTTGCTATGGTTGGGAATGCGTATGAAACTCGCCGTCGTCATTGGACAGGTGGTGTCCACGGTAAAGAGCAGCGGGCTGGGGCAGGAGCGGTTGCTTTTGGTCGATTTTATCGGGCCGGACGGAAAACCCCAGAACGAAACGCACGTCGCGGCAGACGATATCGGCGCCGGCAACGGTGAATGGGTGCTGGTGGTCCAAGGGAGTTCCGCCCGTAAAACCGTCGGCAATGACGCGCCTGTCGACATGAGCGTCGTCGGCATCGTCGACGAGGTGGTGTTGCGGGACAAGGTCGTTTTCCATAAATAACTGAAGTTTTGCAGTGTGGCAAAAGCCCAGTTAGGAGTGGACTGTGGATATCAATGCACAAGAGGTTGAACGCATCGTCCGCATCGTGGTGGCGTCCATGAATGGCGGCTCGCCGCCGGCGGGCCGGGCCGAGCCGAGCGCCCCGGGGATGTGCCGGGAGCTTGACGACGCCGTGGGCGAAGCGCGTTGCGCACAGAAGGCGCTTCATTCCGTCGCCATGCGCGAATGCGCCGTCGCGGCCATCCGCCAGGCGGGTGAGAAACACGCGCGGGAACTCGCGGAATTGGCGGTCTCCGAAACCGGCATGGGTCGGGTTGACGACAAAATCGCCAAGAATATCTCCCAGGCACGTTATACTCCCGGCCCGGAATGCCTTCACCCCGAGGTGTTGACCGGCGACAAGGGTTTGGCGCTTATCGAAAACGCCGCCTGGGGCGTCATCGCATCGGTGACACCCTCAACCAACCCCGCCGCCACGGTCATCAATAACGCCATCAGCATGGTTTCGGCGGGAAACACGGTGGTTTTTGCGCCGCATCCGGCGGCAAAAAAGGTGTCGCAGCGGGCCATTACCCTTCTTAACGAAGCCATTGTCGCGGCGGGCGGCCCGGCCAATACCCTGACCACGGTGGTGTCGCCGGACATAGAAACCGCCCAGCGCCTGTTCAAGTATCCAGGCATCGATCTCCTGGTGGTAACCGGCGGCGAAGCGGTGGTGCACACCGCCCGGCAGCACACCGACAAGCGCCTCATCGCCGCCGGGGCGGGTAACCCGCCGGTGGTGGTGGACGAAACGGCGGACCTGGCCAAGGCGGCAAAACACATCGTGTACGGCGCGTCCTTCGACAACAATATCATCTGCGCCGACGAAAAGGAAATCGTCGCCGTCTCTTCCATTTGCGACAAGCTGAAAGCCGAACTCAAGAAGAACGGGGCGGTGGAAATCACGGCGGAACAGGCCAAGAAGCTTGTCCCCATCCTGCTAAGCAATGTCGACGAGCATGGCGTGGGGGCGGTAAGCCGCGACTACGTGGGCCGGGACGCGGTGAAAATCGCCGCCGCCATCGGCCTGGACGTGCCGGCTGACACCCGCCTGCTGTTTGTGGAAACCGGTCCCGACCACCCCTTCGCGATGACGGAACTGATGATGCCTATCATCCCATTGATTCGCGCCGCGAATGCGGACGAAGCCATCGACCTGGGGGTCAGGCTCGAAGGCGGGCGTCACCACACCGCCGCCATGCACTCGAAGGATCTGGATAACCTCGACCGCATGGCGAACGTTATCAACACCAGTATTTTTGTGAAAAACGGGCCCTGCATCGCCGGTCTCGGGTTCGGCGGCGAAGGCTGGACTTCCATGACCATCTCCACGCCCACGGGCGAAGGGGTGACGTGCGCCCGCACCTTCGTGCGCCTGCGCCGCTGCGTGCTGGTCGACCATTTCCGCATTGTGTGAGACCCTTGATGCGACACAAATCCCCGCCACCTTCAGACGCCGTCCCCGGTTGGCTGACAAAATCCCTGAACCGGGCCGCCGCGATCGTGAACGATCCGAAGCCGGTCAAGCCGACCGGGAAATTGCGGTTTGGGGTGGACCTCGGCACCAGCGATGTGGTCAGTATGGTCCTGGACGAGGACGACAGCCCGGTGGCGGTATGCCTGGAGTGGGCGGATGTGGTTCGCGACGGGGTGGTGCTCAATTTCTACGGCGCGGTAACCATCGTCCGTGAGCAGCTGGAAGCGTTGAAGGCGAAGCTTGGAGTGGAGTTCACCAAGGTCAATACTTCCTACCCGCCCGGCACTGAGCCGCGCATCTCCGTCAACGTGCTGGAAGCGGCGGGATTGGAAGTCGCGGAAGTGATAGACGAGCCTTCGGCGGTGGCCAATCTCCTGGCGCTGGACAACGCGGCGGTGATTGATATCGGCGGCGGCACGACCGGGATCGCCGTTTTGCGGGGCGGCAAGGTCGTCTATTCCGGGGACGAAGCCACAGGCGGGCGCCATGTTTCGCTCACCATCGCCGGTGCCAACCGCATCCCCCTGGAAGAGGCGGAAGCGCTGAAAATCGCCCACGGCAAGAAGGTGTGGCCCATGGTGCGGCCGGTGTTTGAAAAAATGGCCGACATTGTCCGCAACCATATCGCGGGGCACGAGGTCGGGGCGCTGTATCTTTCCGGTGGCTCGTGCGCTCTCCCCGGGGTGCGCGATTTGTTCCAGGATGAATTCCCCGATCACGCCGTCGTGTTGCCGGATCACCCTTTGTTCCTCACGCCGCTTGCCATCGCGGCCTACCGGCAAAAGGATGGCGGAAGGTAAAATCGATAATTCGGTATGACCCGAGGCGGAATGACATGAATGAGCGCGAAGTCAGCCAAGTCGTACTGCGGACCCTGGACCTGATGAATTCCAGGGCGATTAAGGAATTCCAGGTCCCCCCCGACACCTATATCGGCGGCGGGGCGATAACCCGCATCGGCGAGGCGGTAGCGGCGCGCGGCATCAAGAACGTGTTTATCGTCGTGGATGAAGTGGTGGAAACGCTCGGCCTGGCCGAAGGCATGTACCGTTCCCTCGCCTACAGCGGCATCAAATACCGCGAATGCAAACCTCCGGCCGGGGAACCCCAGAGTGACGTGGTCGAGGAGGAAGCCGGCCACTTCGCCGAATCGGGTTGCGACGGCATGATTGCCATCGGCGGCGGTTCGGCCATGGACGCCTCCAAGGCCATCGTGGTGCTGGCCGCCAACCCGGGTCTCAAAGTAGCCGATCTCAAGGATCCTTCCAACATTCGCAACCGGCGCGCACCGCTTATTGCCGTGCCGACCACGGCCGGCACCGGTTCGGAAGCGACCAGCGTCACGGTTATCTCCGATTCGGCGACCCACCTCAAGCAAGTCATCGGCCACCCCAGTCTGGTGCCGGATTTGGCGATAATCGACGCCTGCCTGATGCTCAGGGTGCCGCCCAGCGTCACCGCCGCCACCGGTGTCGACGCCCTGGTCCACTCCATCGAATCGTATGTGGCGACCCGGGCCACGCCTCTCACCCGGGCGCTCGCCTTCCAGGCCCTGCGGCAGATTGGCGCGGCGTTGCCGATCGCGGTCGGCCGGGGCGACAATGTGGAAGCCCGCGAATCCATGGCGCTCGCCTCGTACATGGCGGGAGTGGCTTTTTCCAACGCAGGCCTCGGGCTCACCCATTCCATGGCCCACCAGCTTGGGCCGAAATACAATCTGCCGCACGGCATGGCCAATGCCATCATGGTGCCGTCGGTGATGACTTTCAACGAATTGGTCTGCAAAAAGGAATATTCCGACATCGGCCTGGCCCTGACCGGCCAACTCATGAGCTCGGGAGAGGCCATTGCCGCCGTGCAGCGGCTGATCCTTGATTTGGGTCTCCCTGGCAATCTGAAGGGGGTGGGCGGCAAGGCGGAGGATTTCGAGGCGTTTGCGGAGGCGGCTTTGCAGGACTACTGCCTGCCGACCAATCCCCGGACGGTGAACAAACGGCAAATCATACAAGTATACCAGCACGCGCTGGATCGATGAATGAACGATTACGGCAGCCAGAGCGAAGGAGAAACGCCCCATGTCTATTGATAGAATTATCATGTGGATTATGATGCTTTTCATGATCCTTGCTGCGATTGACCGCATTCTCGATCAGTTCGGCGGCTCTGAAAAATTGTTGGGCGACTTCGGGAAAAAATTCTCGGGTGCGGGCAAGCAGTTCGAGGAAGGCTTCATGGCCATGGGCTCGCTGGCCTTGGCCATGGTCGGGGTGATCGCGCTGGCTCCGGTGCTGGCGCAACTGTTGGGCGCAATCATCACCCCGATTTACACCGCGCTCGGGGCCAACCCGGCCATGTTCGCCACCACCTTCCTGGCCTGCGACATGGGCGGCTTCCCATTGGCACGGGAACTCTCCGGCGGCGACGTCGGCGCCTGGATGTACGCGGGCATTATCCTCGGCGCCATGATGGGCCCCACCATCGTCTTCTCCATTCCGGTGGGTCTCGGCATCATCGACAAGGAAGACCGCCGTTGGCTGGCTCTGGGCGTGCTGGCCGGAATCGTCACCATTCCCCTGGGCTGCATCGCCGGCGGCATTACCGCGATGATAACCCAACCGGTCATCGACGGACAACCGGTGAACTTCAACATGACCATGATTCTGATGAATATGATTCCGGTCATCATCGTGGCCGTGGCCATCGCCATCGGCCTCAAGGTCATGCCGGAAAAACTCATCAACGGCTTCCAGATTTTCGCGAAAATACTCATCGCCGTCATCACCGTCGGTCTCGCCGCCGCGGTGTTCACCGATGCCCTTGGCGTCACCCTAATACCCGGTATGGAACCGATCTTCTCCGACACCACCGCCAATGCCGCCACCGCCATCCGGGCCATCGAAACCATCGGCAAAATCGCCTGTGTGCTGCTTGGCGCGTATCCGATGGTGTTCCTGCTCACCCGCTGGTTCGGCCCGCAGCTACAAAAAATCGGGTCAATCCTGCAGATGAACGAAGCCGCCGCCGCCGGCATGGTCGCCACTCTCGCCAATAACATCCCCATGTTCGGCATGATGAACAAGATGGACAACCGGGGCAAGGTCCTGAACGTCGCCTTCGCCGTCTCCGCCGCCTTCACCTTCGGCGACCACCTCGGCTTCACCGCCGCCGTTGCCGCTCCGATGATTTTCCCCATGATTGTCGGCAAGCTGGTCGGCGGCGTGACTGCGGTGCTCTTTGCCATGCTGTTCGCCCCCAAGCCCACGGTCGGCGTGGAACCGGACAAGGCCAAGGCGTAGTGTCTAAGGCCTAAAGGCAAGGTAACGGACCGATGAGCGCACGAGTTATACACAGCGTCGGCATCGACATCGGCACCACCACGACGCAGGTGATTTTTTCCGAACTGGAATTGGTGAACCGCGCGCCGGTTTCGCAGGTGCCGCATTACGAGTTTTCCAGGCGGGAAATCACCTACGTCAGCCCGGTGGTGTTCACGCCGCTGGACGACAACGAAAACGTGCGCCAGGCCGAGCTCGAGGAGTTCATCCGCTCGCAATACGCGGCGGCGGGACTGACCCTGGAACAGGTCGAGTCCGGCGCAATTATCATCACCGGCGAAACCTCCAAGGCCAAGAACGCGCGCGGCACCATCATGGAACTGGCCAGGATGTTGGGCGATTTCGTGGTGGCCACGGCCGGGCCGCACCTGGAAGCGATTATCGCCGGACAGGGTTCCGGAGCGGGCGAATACTCGAAGCGCGAGGTCAGCCGGGTCCTCAACATCGACATCGGCGGCGGCACCAGCAACTATGTCGTGTTCGAGGCCGGCCGGGTGGTGGACACTGCCTGCCTGAATGCGGGCGGGCACTTGGTCGAAACCTTTGGCGACGGCTCGGTCAGGACGGTGCGGGAACCGGCGCGGCGGGTCTGTAAAGCCCTTTTCGGAGGACAGGTCGATCCGGAGGCGCTGGACCGGCGGCAGATGGAGGCGGTAATCGAAACCATGGCGGACATGATTCTGGAGGTGTTGCGCGGCGAACCTTCGGAACTGGCCAAGTCCCTCCTGATGACGGAGGCGCTTCGCCCCGGTTGGCGCTACGACCAGGTTTTCATCTCCGGAGGGGTCGGCGAATGTTACTACCATCCGGAAAAGGTCGTGGATCCGTTCATTTACGGCGACACTGGGCCGCTCCTGGCCGACGCGCTCCGCCGCCATAAGGACCTGGCCGACCTGACCACGGTGAAGCCGTCCCAGACGGTGCGGGCCACCGTCATCGGGGCGGGGGCGCATACTTTGTCCCTCTCCGGCAGCACGATATGGCTTAACGCCGAGCGTCTGCCCATCCGCAACGTGCCGGTGCTGCAAGCCGGCGTCCAGTGGAGCGACCAGGCAGGGGAGTTGTTGCCGGAAGCCTGGACCGTCGCGGCAAAGCGTATGGACCTCGACCCCGCCTCCGACCTGTACGCGCTGGCTTTGCCCCTGGACATGCCGGTAAAGTACCGGACCGTCCAGGCAATTAGCGCCGCACTGAAAAGCTTCAGCGAGCGCCATCCGAATCCGAAGCATCCGCTGATAGTCATCGCCAGGCAGGATTTCGGCAAGGTGCTCGGGATGGAGTTGCAGCCGCAGTTACGGAACCGCGAACTCGCGGTCCTCGACGAAGTGGTGACCCGTGACGGGGATTATGTCGACATTGGTAAACCGCTGTTTGGAGAACGCATTGTTCCGCTTACAGTGAAATCGTTGGCGTTTCCGTCTTGAGAGCGGGAGGAAGCGGCGGCTTCCCAACCTTCTGCAAGCGTACATGTCCATGCAAACGCGCTGTTGGCGTATTATGACGTGAGGTTGGCGTCTTTCATAGGAGAACGTATGAAACTGTCGACGCGATTATTCGGAAATACCTACCAGTTCAAGGACGTCAAGGACGTCCTGGCGAAAGCTTCGGACGCCCGTTCCGGCGACGTGCTGGCTGGGGTGGCCGCCCAAACCGCCCAGGAGCGCGTCGCCGCCAAGTACGTGCTTGCCGAGATGCAGGTCGCCGATCTGCGCGAAAACCCGGTGGTGCCCTACGAAACGGACTGCGTGACCCGGGTCATTCAGGACAACGTCAACGGGACGGCGTATGCCCGCATCCGCAACTGGACGATCAGCGAGTTGCGCGAATACATACTCTGCGATGAAACGGAGTATGCGGACATCGAGTTGCTTCGGAAGGGCCTGACCTCCGAAATGGTGGCTGCCGTGGCGAAGATTTGCTCGAACAGCGATCTGATCTACGGCGCCAAGAAAATGCCGGTGGTAAAGCACGCCAATACCACCTTCGGCCTGCCCGGCACCTTCTCCGCGCGTCTCCAGCCCAACGACACCCGCGACGACATCGACAGTATCGTCGCCCAGATTTACGAAGGCCTGTCCTACGGCGTGGGTGACGCGGTCATCGGCACCAATCCGGTGACGGACAATGTGGAGAATGTGAAACGCCTGCTCCAGGCGCAACAGGAAATTATCGACAAGTTCCAGATCCCCACCCAGCCCTGCGTGCTGGCCCACGTCTCGACGCAAATCGAGGCCGTCCGCCAGGGCGCTCCCGGCGGCCTGTTCTTCCAGAGCATCTGCGGCTGCGAAAAAGGCCTGAAAGAGTTCGGCGTGACCATTGAACTCCTGGACGAAGCTTTGGAGGTGGGCCGTTCCTACAGCAAGTTGGCCGGCCCCAACTGCATGTATTTTGAAACCGGCCAGGGGACCGCCCTTTCGGCCAACGCCAACAACGGCGCGGACCAGATGACCATGGAAGCCCGCAACTACGGCCTAGCCCGCCGCTACGACCCCTTCCTGGTCAATACCGTGGTCGGGTTCATCGGCCCCGAATACCTTTACAACGACCGCCAGATCACCCGCGCCGGCCTGGAAGACCACTTTATGGGGAAACTTACCGGCATCTCCATGGGTTGCGACTGCTGCTACACCAACCACGCCGACGCCGACCAGAACTCCAACGAAAACCTGATGATCCTCCTCGCCACCGCCGGCTGCAACTACATCATGGGCATGCCGATGGGCGACGACATCATGCTCAACTACCAGACCTCGGCCTTCCACGACACCGCCACCATCCGCCAGTTGCTCGGCTTGCGCCCCGCCCCCGAATTCGAAAAGTGGCTGGTGAAAATGGGCATTATGGAAAACGGTCGCCTCACGCCCCGCGCCGGCGACGCCTCGCTCTTCTTTTGATAGGTAGGAAGCCTTCGCTTCCCATGCCCCTGCAAACGTCCATGATTTGTTCAACGCGCTGCTGGCGCATCATGACGGGATGTTGACAGCTTTCATAGGAGTAAGCAATGGATCAACGTCAGATTGAAGATATCGTCCGCACCGTCCTATCACAGATCGGGGCTCCCGCGGCGCCAGGCTCGGCCAAACCGGCGGCCTCCGGAGTCCAAGCCTCCGGCGCCGGTGCTTCCGGAGGCGGCAACGGAAGCCTCCCCGACCTTGGTGGCGACGAATTCCAGAGAAACTGGATCGGAGTCCGGAACCCGAAACGCCGGGAGGTGCTGGAGCAACTGCGTAAAAGCACCGCCGCCCGCGTTTGCACCGGCCGTACCGGACCCCGCCCCCTCACCCACTCGCTCTTGCGCTTCCTTGCCGACCACTCCCGGTCCAAGGACACCGTCCTGAAGGAAATCCCCAAGGAATGGGTGGAAAAAGCCGGCCTGTTCGAAGTCCACAGCGATATCGAAAACAAGGACATGTATCTCACCCGCCCCGACCGGGGCCGCCGCCTGTCCAAGGAAGCGGTGGACATCATCAAGTCCAAGTGCAAAAAAAGCCCGAAAGTCCAGCTGGTGGTGTCTGACGGCCTCTCCACCGACGCCGTGACCGCCAACCTCGACGAAATCATGCCGCCGCTCCTTAAGGGCCTGCAAAGCGCCGGCTTGGAGGTGGGTACGCCCTTCTTCGTACGCTACGGCCGGGTCAAGATTGAAGACCAGATCGGCGAACTGTTGGGCGCGGACGTGGTGGCCATGCTGGTGGGCGAGCGCCCGGGCCTGGGGCAGTCGGAAAGCCTGTCCTGCTATATGGTATACCGCCCGACCGCGGCAACCGTGGAGGCCGAACGCACCTGCATCTCGAACATTCATGCCGGCGGCACCCCTCCGGTCGAAGCGGCGGCGGTCATCGTGGACATGGCAAAGACGATGTTGGCTAAAAAGGCCTCCGGCATCGCCCTTAACAAATAATTGGACTTCTTAGAGGAGTATGCATAATGCCCGCTCTGGATTTCATAAAAGCCAACGTTACCTCGGTCAAGTTGATTGCCTCCCTGCATCCGGACATGAAGGCCAAGCTCAAACTGCCCGAAGGCATGAACAGCCTGGGGCTTCTCGCCGCCGACTCGGACGACGTGGCCTATATCGCCGCCGACGAAGCCACCAAACAGGCCCTGGTGGAAGTGGTCTACGGACGCTCGCTGTACGCCGGCGCCGCGCATTCCTGTTCCCCCCTGGCCGGCGAGGTAATCATCATGTTCGCCGGCCCCAATCCCGCCGAGGTCAAGGCAGGGCTGGACGCGGCCATTGCCACCATCGAATCCGGTCCGGCCTTCCAGTGGGCGAATGACGCGGAAAACACCGCCTTCCTCGCCTACCTGATCTCCCGTACCGGCAGCTATCTGTCGAAGCTGGCGAATATTCCGCTGGGCGCCCCGATGTCGTACCTGATTGCGCCGCCCCTGCACGCCACTTTCGCCATAGACGCCGCCATCAAGGCCGCCGATGTGCAACTGGCGGAATACATTCCGCCGCCGTCGGAAACGAACTATTCCGGCGCGTTCCTCACCGGAAGCCAGGCAGCCTGCCAGGCGGCCTGCGGCGCGTTCGCCTCGGCGGTCCTGGACATCGGCCGGAAGCCGATTAGTTTCATGTAGACCGTTACGGCCGGTACCGGTGCGGGCAGAGAGAGAGTATGAGTGTGTATGTGAGATGCAGTGTGTGCGTGCGAGAACGCGCCACCTGCCCGTGCCGCCCGCGAAACGCCGGGTTGGGAGCCTTATCGACTAAGGTTTGGAATGGATCTAAGCGATTGGGGTTGCCGTGAGAAGGATCAACGCCCTGGGATTTATCGAGGTATACGGTTTGGTGGCTGCTATCGAAGCCGCCGACGCCATGCTTAAAAGTGCAAAAGTCAGGCTGCTGCGTCAGCATGGCGTGCATCCGGGCCAGATCTCCTTGGTGGTAGAAGGCGACCTGGCAGCTTGTCGTGTCGCGGTCAACGCCGGGGTCGCCGCCGCCTCGCAGATCGGCGTGGTGCTGGCCAGCCACGTCATCGGCCGTCCCGACGCCGATACGGAGACCATGATTCTGGAGTTGCCGGGCGAAAGCATCGCCCAGGCGGAACAGCCCGAGTCCGAACACCCCCGGGCCGAAGCGCCGGCGGCGATCACGGCGGTTCCTCCGGCACCTCGAGCCGAGCCGTTACCAGCCGCTCCCCCCGAGCCTTCGGTCAAATCGATACCGCCGGCCGAGCCTGGAAGCAAGCCCGCCGCTCCCCCGGTGCCTTCGGTCAAACCGATACCGCCGGCAGAGCCTGGAAGCAAGCCCGCCGCTCCCCCCGTGCCTTCAGTCAAGCCGGGGGATTCGCCCAAGGCGGTCAAAGCGGGTGCGGACGCGAATGCGCCTGCCCCGGCGCGCGGCAAGCTTGGCGAAGTTATCGCCTATATCGGCGAAGCCAAGCTGGGCTACAATTGGAAAGAGCTGAAAACCCATTTCCCCGGACTGCCGCAGCAGGTGCGCAAGCAGCTGGATGCAGCCGTCGCCTCCGGTGAACTCGTCAAGACGGGGGCGCGCTACCGGAAACCTGGAGCCAAGGAATAGCCATGGCGAAGGCCCAAACCATCCAGGACCAGGTCCGTGACGCGGGCGTCGTCGGCGCCGGAGGCGCCGGATTCCCCACTCATGTCAAATTCCAGGCCAAGGCGGATATTTTCCTGGTCAACTGCGCCGAGTGCGAACCGCTCCTGAAAGTCGATCAACAGTTGGCCGAAAAATACCCGGATCAGCTGATTCGCGGATTGCAGCTGGGCATGGAAGCCACCGGGGCAGGGGAAGGCATCATCGCCCTGAAGCACAAGTACGATCACGCCATCGCCGCCCTTACTCCGCGCCTTCTCCCCGGAATGCGGATTCACATCCTGCAGGATGTCTACCCCGCCGGGGACGAAGTCATCACCATTTGGATGGCCACCGGACGGCGCGTGCCGCCGGCGGCGCTGCCGTTGGACGTGGGGGTGGTGGTCAACAACGCGCAGACTTTAATCAATGTGGCGAGAGCCGTGGACGAGGACGCACCTGTCATCCGGCGCACCTTGACCGTGAACGGGGCGGTCAAGAAGCCGATCACGGTGACGGTTCCCGTGGGGGTAAGCTTCGGGGAACTGATAGATATGGCGGGCGGGGTGACCATCCCCGATCCCGCCTTTATCGACGGCGGTCCCATGATGGGGAAACTGCTCAGCAGTTTGTCGGAACCGGTGGGCAAAACCAGCGGCGGCATCATCGCCTTGCCAACCTCGCACATCCTCATCCGCCGTCACACCCAACCGCGCCAGGTGCAGCTGCGCGTGGCGCGCACCGTCTGCGAGCAGTGTTGCCTCTGCACGGAATTGTGTCCCCGCCACATAATCGGGCACGAACTGCCGCCGCACCTCATCGTGCGCTCGGTGAATTATAATCATATCGGCAATCCGTCGGTGCTGCTGTCCGCCTTGACTTGTTCCGAATGCGCGGTATGCGAGGCGTGGTCGTGTCCGGTGGACATCTCCCCGATGCGGATCAATCAAATGCTGAAAGCCGAATTCCGGGCCAAAGGCGCGCGGTACACCGGCGCCCTGCGCAATGCCGACCCGATGGCCGAGCACCGCCTGGTACCGATTTCCCGGCTGATTTCCCGGTTGAACATTGCCGAATACAACCAGAAGGCGCCGCTGGACGAGACGCCGTACCAGCCCCGGCGGGTGGCTTTGCGACTGCGTCAGCATATCGGCGCGCCGGCCGCGCCGCTGGTCAAGCCGGGAGACATGGTGGAAGCCGGTCAACTGGTGGCCGAAATCCCGGAAAAAGCCCTGGGCGCGCGGGTGCATGCGAGCATCCGGGGCCGGGTCGAGTCGGTCGACGCGACCGCTGTCGTAATTTCCGCCGTGTAATCAGGAGCCGACCGTGCACGCATTAGGGCTGATTGAATCCAACAGCATCGCCAAAGGCATCGAGATGTCCGATACCATGCTTAAGACGGCGGACGTGACCCTGCTGGTCGCGAAAACCATCTGCCCCGGCAAGTACATCGTGCTGGTCGGGGGGGACGTCGCGGCGGTAAACCAGTCGGTCCGGGCCGGGCTGGAAGTGACGCCGGAAGTGGTGGTGGACAGCTTCGTCATCCCGAACATCCACCCGTCCATCCTGCCCGCCATCAGCGGCGGCACGGTGGTGGACAAGGTGCGGGCGGTGGGGATTATCGAAACCTACAGCGTGGCCGCCACTGTCGAAGCGGCGGATTACGCGGTCAAGGCCGCTTCGGTGACGCCGATCCGCATGCACCTGGCCTTCGGCATCGGCGGCAAAAGCTACGTCGTCCTGACGGGAGAAGTGTCGGACGTGAAAGCGGCGGTCGACGCGGGCGTGGTGACTGCCAGCGAAAAAGGGCTGCTGGTGCAGAAGGTCGTCATCCCGCGACCGCATGAACAGATTATCGACAGTTTGCTTTAAGGTGGGAATTCTCTACAACGCGACATTTGCGGGAACCGCATCCGCAAATGACGCATGAAGTTTAGGTTTTTCGGTAATCCGAGAGGCGGTGGCAAAAAACGGCACAACATACCGTTTACCGTACAACCTTGTGATCACACGACTGTTGTGGAGGCGGTTCTCACAACAGTCGTGTAGTAGGAGGATTTTCCAGACTTTCATATCGCGGTCAGCAAAAATCCGCCCCGCGATTCACCCCAACCTCCCGCCCCTCACTTCGTATACGCCGCCAGAATATCCAGGACCGTGTCGACAGACGCGCGCATATCCTCGAGGACCGCGAACTCGTGCAAGCCGTGGATATTGTACTGTCCCGAAAACAAATTCGGCGTCGGCAAACCCCGCCAAGACAGTTGCGAGCCGTCCGTCCCGCCGCGTATCGGCACCACTTCCGGTGCAATTCCCCGCGCCCGCATCGCCGCCAAGGCGGTGTCGACGATATGCATGTTCGGGCGAATCTTTTCAAGCATTCGCAGGAAGCGCTCCAATAATTTCGTCATATCCCTTTTCTCCGATTTTGTCTCCGCCGCCGTTGCCGAGTTCGTGAATACTGCTCCCCATGCCCACAAGGCCAATACCGCCGCCAGAACCATTCTGTCGCGATATGGTGTGATCCGTTTGCTTTCCATGGTCGTCTCTCCGGTTATTTCGATTTTGCGGTTGCGAGGCAGGGTTGCTGCTGCTAGACTCTCCGGATAGCAAATTTCTTGCATAGGAGGACTGCGCATGGCAGGCGGACCCGGCTCGTACGTATTGGGCGAGGAGGAAAAACGCGAAGTCCTGGATGTGCTGGAATCGGGTTATCTGTTCCGCTACGGACAGGCCGACGACCCCGCCTTCAAGCATAAAGTCGCGACCTTCGAAAAGGAACTGGCGGAAAAGCTCGGCGCCAAACACAGCGTCGCCGTCTCGAGCGGCACCGGCGCCCTTCTCTGTTGCCTCGCCGCCCTCGGGATCGGCGCCGGCGACGAGGTCATCGTCCCGGGTTACACCTTCATCGCCTCCATTTCCTCCATCGTCATGGCGAACGCCATTCCGGTCCTGGCCGAGATTGACGAATCGCTCACCCTCGACCCGGACGATCTGGAAAAGCGCATCACCCCCCGCACCCGGGCCATCATGCCTGTCCACATGCTCGGGAACCCCTGCGACATGGACCGCATCATGGCCGTCGCCAAAAAGCATAACCTCCGCGTCATCGAGGACTGCTGTCAGGCCTTTGGCGCGTCCTACAAAGGGAAGCGCGTCGGCACCATCGGGGACATCGGCGCCTTTTCCCTCAACCTCTTCAAGACCATCACCGCCGGCGACGGCGGCGCGGTGGTGACGAACGACTACGACCTCTACGAACGGGCTTTCGGCTTCCACGACCAGGGCCACAAGCCGTCGCGTCTCGGGGTGGAAGTGGGGAAGCGCAGTATCATCGGCATGAACCTGCGGATTAACGAACTCACCGGCGCCGTCGCCCTGGCGCAACTCCGGAAGCTCGACGGCATCCTCGCGACCTTGCGCGGCAAAAAAGCCCGGCTGAAAAAGCTTCTCCAAGGCGGCAGAGGCTACACTTTCCGCACTCTTCACGACCCCGCCGGCGAATGCGCCACCCTCCTCACCATCATTTTCGACAACGCCCGGCTGGCAGCCGCCTTCTCCGAGAAAACCGGCGCCAAGCCGATTTCCCACTCCGGCTGGCACGTTTACAACAATATGGAACAAATCCTCGGCCAGAAGACCGGCCGCACCTTCAACTGCCCCTTTGACTGCCCGGTGTACCAAGGGCAGGCGGATTACCGCCAACACATGCTGCCCCGGACCGACGCCATACTCGACCGCGCCTTCAACCTCAGTGTCGGAGTGGTGGACAAGGGCCTCGGCGCCGGCATGGGTATCGACATCAATTCTTCCGATGCGGAAATCGACGCGTTTGCGGAACAGTTTTTACAGACTGTGAACAGCCTATGATTATGGATGCGGGCATCTAACAGTAGGGCAGCTCTAAAAATGCTGTTTTGCCCGGATACTTCGTCAGGGCTTCGCTCTCGCGTTTTGTAACACCCGGGTGGGAGCGCCTCACGCCAACTTCCCTCGCGCCTCTTCCTGCCCCAGGCCGGCCGCTTTCCTATACCATTTTTTCGCCTCGGCCAAATCCGTCTTGACGCCAAGCCCTTCCTCGTAACAGCGCCCCAATTCGTACATCGCGTCCTCGTCACCGTAATCGGCGGAGCGGCGGTACCATTTGGCCGATAGTTCCGGATTGACAGGTGTGCCGTAACCTTTGGCGTTACACATGCCGAGGTGGTACATGGCTTGCGGACAGCCCAGATTCGCAGCCTTGGTAAACCAGCGGAATGCCTGGTCATAATCCTGTTTGACGCCGGCGATACCGTAGAGGTAGGTATGGGCGATGGAGTGCATGGCGTCGAGGCGGCCGGTCTGGTCCGCCAAGGTCCGGAAAATCGCCAGCGCCTTTTCCCCGGCGCCGGTTTCTAGATAATGATCCGCTTGAGCAAATTGATCCATGCCGAATCTCCCTGATGATACGGATAATATGCCACCGTGTTTCACTCCGCCGTGGCGTGTTGGTCGATAAGATTCAGAAGTTCCTTGATAATTTTCTCCCGCATCTCACCGCTGAGCGTATCGTCCCCGAACAAGTCCACCACCCACAAGCCGTCCGTCACCAGCATCGCCAAGGCCACCCGTTCCGGTTTGGGATATCCGGAGCTGATTTCCTCGAAGAGGCGGCGCTTCAATTCCAAAACCTTCCCACGTAATTCCACGTCGTCCAAAAGGGAAATGAAATTCGAAATGCGGGAATCGTGCCGGGCCGGATTGTGGCAGGAGGCGAGGACGGTGGCTTTGAGGAGGCGGGTCGGGCCTTCGGGGAGGCTGGCGTAAATGTCGCCGCGGAGAGTTTGGAACTGCCGGCCGTAACGTTCCAGCAATTGCACCAGGAGTTCCTTCTTGCTGCCGAAATGGTAAAACAAGCCGCCTTTCGAAACTCCGGCCTCCGCCGCCACCGCTTCGATGGTCGTCCCCGCCAGACCCTGCCGGCGGATGACCCGCTCGGCGGCATCGAGAATTTCATCCCTCGAGCTTTTCCTGCCCATGGCATAGTTTTCCGTTTGCGTTACAAATGCCGTACCGGTCCGCAATTAACCTTAGGATACCGGACTTCCAGGATATAGACAAGGGATAAACAGGAGAAGTTTTTACCCGCGATGAACAACTACCACCTGGTCGAATAATTATCAGCGCATCATATTACCAAAAATAACCACGACCCGACAAGCCAAACCTGACAGCGGGAAGGTATACTGAAAGGTGAAATCAGGGCTTGCGCGAACCTCATTTTTTCATCCCAGGACAACGACCAGCAAGGAGAACCCATGGATATGCAGCAATGGAAGCGGGAACAGTATGGCACCGGCGCGAAAAAGGCCATGCCTATCCTGTCCTTTCCCGCCATCACCCTAATGGACATTAGTGTCAAAACCCTGATTTCCGATTCGGATCTCCAGGCCAAGGGCATGAAAATGGTCGCCGACCGTTGCCCCACCGCCGCTTCCGTATCCATGATGGACCTTTCGGTCGAGGCCGAATCCTTCGGCGCCAGCATCAAGGTCGCGGACGACGAAGTCCCTTCGGTAATCGGCCAGTTGGTGGCAACACCGGAGGACGCCGCAAAACTCCAGGTTCCCTCGGTGACCGCCGGGCGCACCGGACTTTATATCCAGGCCATCGGCAAAGCCAGGAAGCTCATCACCGACCGGCCGATTTTCGCCGGCGTCATCGGCCCCTTCTCCCTCGCCGGCCGGCTCATCGACATGTCGGAAATCATGATTAACTGTTATGAGGAACCGGAAATGGTTCATGCGGTGCTGGAAAAAACCACCGCTTTCATCACCAAGTATATCGAGGAATACCGCAAGGTCGGCGCCAACGGCATCGTCATGGCTGAACCCGCCGCCGGCCTTCTCTCTCCCGCGCTCTGCGACGAATTCTCTTCGAAATACGTCAAACAAATCGCTGCCGCCGTCAAATCCAAGGATTTCCTCTTCATCTATCACAACTGCGGCAACACCGTTCCCCTCAAGGACACCCTCCTCTCCATCCAGGCCGACGCCTATCACTTGGGGAACGCCATCGATATCGAGGATTTGCTGAAAATCGTCCCGCCGGAGGTGCTGATTTTGGGTAACATCGACCCGGCCGGCTACTTCCGCCTCGGCACTCCGGAAAAAATGCGCGAGGTCACGCTCAACCTTTTGAAACGCTGCAGCAAATACCCCAATTTCTCCATCTCCTCCGGCTGCGACATCCCGCCCCTCTCGCCGTGGGCAAATATCGACGCCTTCTTCGCCGCCATCAAGGAATTTTACGCGGGAAAGTAAGGCGGAAAAGTAGATGAACTCAGCCTTGGAAAATAAAAACCCGGTCGTTAGCCAACGACCGGGTTTATTATCGCATTCCTGCGATGCACGCTGCCGATTCAATACACCGTCACCGCTGAACCGCAATAGGAAGGGGCGGTGGTGACCACTTGCGGGGTTGTATAAACCACCGTCGGCTGGGTATAAACTACTTGTGGCTGGGCATATACTACCCGCGGCCCACTATAATAGCTGACTCCGCCATACCAGCCGCCGCCCCAACCCCCACGCGGGCCATAATACCCGCCCCAACGCGGTCCCGGGCCCCAGCGGGGACCAGGTCCCCAGCCGCCTCGCCTGGGGTAGTAGCCACGCGGTCCTTCCAAAGTGGTTTTTTCGGTCAGAGGCTGCAAGGTGGGTTCCTTGGCTTGCCCCACAGTGGTGTAGCCAACCGCGACAACCATCGCCAGCGCCGCTAACAGAAACAGTTTCTTCATTTTGTCGACTCCCTTTTTCAAGCAAATCGGCCTGATTGAAGGCGTTTCCGCCTCATCTCTGAATGCTTTGGCATTCCTTTAACTAGACAGTGCGGTACAGATTGAAATTGTTTCATATTTTTTCATTTTTTCAAACCATTTTACGAATTTCAAAATGTTTTTAGGATAATTAATTTGCCTTTTAGGTGTGTTACTGGGTATATTGCGCCCGGCCCTGGTAAAATCGCCTGCGATTAAGTATACTCGATTCTTTCCGAAACCTGGGCCAGATAACACCCTTTACGGATGTGGAAGGATCCCTTTTTTATGGCCGCGTGCTACTACTATACCAAATGAAGACAATGCGTAAAAACCTCATACTCCCCATATTGTCGCTAATGTTGTATCATGCGATCCTATTTTGTCGAACTTCGCTGATGCGTTTTCGGGTCGATGTCAGTTTCACCCTCGAACATATCACCCTGTGCCACATCCTGGGCATATTCGTCTCCGCCTGCCTGCTCCTGCCCTTTCTGATTGAAGCAGTATCGACTGAAGAGGAAGGTACGGCGCCTTCGCCGGTACCGGTGGATCCCTTGCTGCGTCGCGGCAGCTTTCATTGGCGTTACCGGGTACACCGTAATGCCATCGGTCCCATCGTCATGTTATCTGTGCTGCTGTGCAACTATCCCGGCATGGTCTGGCAATACCAGGGCGAGAACGTCATACGTTACCTGAACGTCTTCACCCTGGGCATGTTATGTCCGCTGGTGTATGGCTATTTCTTTTTCTTGACCCCGCGGCGACGGCAGGGGGTGGCGTTTGGCGCATCCCTATTCCTCGGCGCGGTGCTGGCGGCGTTGATCCTGTATATCGGGAACAGGGCTTTCGGCAACGGAGAGGTGGTTAACCGCGAGCAGTTGCATTTTTTCAGCCTGGTTACCTACGTTCTCATCGTATTGTTGGTGGCGGTGTTGACCATAGCCCAGATTGGGGGGGCGTTCACCATCTACCGCACCCCACCGCTGTTTTTACGAGACGCGGAACTGGAACGGCGCCGGACCATCACCCTGATTATCGCCGCGGCCCTGATTTATTCGCTCATTAATGAATTGAACAGGGTACAATACTTCCCAGTAATTCCGACCTTGTCGTCGGACGGGTACTACCTCTCGGTGTTGTACCTATTCTGTCCGGTGGTAGGCTGGTTTCTGGACCGTTACCCTTATTCCTCCTTCCAGCCGCTGATCCAGCTCTGCGCCGCCATTTTCATGCTGACCCCGGTGTTATTGGTCACTTCGCCTGTTTCGCAAGCGCATTGGGTTGTTGATTTGGCGGTTTATATGGCCATGCACGCCGCCTATATCACCATCGTGGTGACTTTGGCGCGGCTGGTGCGTTTCGGGTGGAGGAATTTTCTCGCCCTCTCATTGCTGTACGGTTTGCAGGTGGCGAACAATGCCATGAATGGGGCTATTCGCAACCACCTTACCCACGATCCCGGGTTATTGGTGTTATTCTGCATCCTGATGGTGATGCTGTTCTACATTTTGGTGAAAAACGTCAATTTTACCGCTCTCCCCAAGACGTTAGGTAAAACCCGGGTGCCGGACTATTCCGGCGTTTCTTTCATGGAAGTGGCGAACCATCGGCCGCAGGAGCAGGAGGCCGAACTGTATGCCCGGTTGTCGGCGGCGGAAGCGGTGTATCCGGGGGGGGAGAGCGGCGGCGACGCCGACACGGCGGTCATCGCCCCTCCATCCGGCGGCGCGGCGAAGCGACCCGCCGCGGTCGAGACGAACGACGGAACCGAAACCACCGACCTTTCCGATTTGATTGGCGCAGCGGATCCGGCCGAAGCGCGGAACCCGACCGATACTGCGGACGCCGAGGAATTATTCCTGAGAAAGGAATTGACCCCGCGCGAATCGGCTGCGGCGCTCCTGATTATCAAGGGGCTTACCAACCGGGACATCGCCAAGATTATGGGGATCAGCGAGCATACGGTGGCGAACCACGTGAAGCAGATATTGCGGAAGTTCGGGGTGCCGTCGCGGAAATCCCTGATGGCGATTTTCATCGGGAAGGGCGAGGAGATGGCGGCCGGCGAGAAGGGGACGGAAGTCGAGAAGCGTCCGTCGAGCCGGGTGAGGCTGCGGGAAAATTTAGGGGACGCCGCTTTGGGGGACGGCGCGGTGTGAGGCCCGGGGCGCATGCTTGGCTCCTTTCCGCCGCTACCTCGTTGTGGAACCGAGCGCCGCCAGCGCTTCCGGAAATGGACCGAGCGCCCTTTTGAGCAGCCCCTGGCAGTAGGCAATCGCCAGGCCGTAATTCACCATCGGCACGCCCGCCTCCTCCGCCCGGGCCAGCCGGGAGAGGATTTCCCGGCGATTGGTCATGCAGGCGCCGCAGTGGAGCACCAGGGCGTAACGGTGGAGGTCGCCGGGAAAGTCGTGACCAGCCACGAAATCGAACTCGAGTTTGGCGCCGCATTTTTTCCGCAGGAGGGCGGGGAGTTTTACCCTGCCGATATCCTCGTGGCTGGCGTAGTGGGAGCAGGATTCCGCCACCAGGATCCGATCGCCAGACCGCAAGCGGTCAATCGACCCGGCGCCGGCGGCGAAGGCGGCCAAATCGCCTTTAGCCCTGGCCATCAGGACCGAGAATCCGGTCAGGGGGACGGACTCGGGTACGGCGGCGGCGACAACCCCGAAGGCCTGCGAATCGGTGATCACCAGGGCGGGCGGCTTCGCCAAGGCGGCGAGTGCGGCGGCGATGTCGTTTTCTTTGCAGACCAGGGCTTGGCAGTCGCCGTCCAGCAGGTCGCGGAGGACCTGCACTTGGGGGAGTATGAGCCTGCCTTTCGGCGCGGCGGAATCGATGGGGGTGACCAGGATGACCAGGGCTCCCGGCGGGACCAGGTCGCGGGCCAGGGTGGGCGTTTCGATGAAGTCGGCCGGGGCGGCGGCGATGACGGCTTGGCGGAAAGCGCCGAGCCCCCGGCCGGAGGCGGCGGCCATGCGGAGGAAGCGGACGTCCGGGGGGGCGCCGTAGTCTTCGGGTTTTTCCTTGGCTCGTCCGTCGCAGCCGGCCGGTTCCAGGTCGATTTTGTTGGCGACGACGATTAGCGGGATTTTGCGGCGCTGGAACTCGTCGTAAAGGTTTTGTTCGTAAGCGGACCAGCTATCGGCGAAGACGATAATGGCCAGGTCGGTGCGATCCAGGGCGGAGCGGGCGCGTTCGGCGCGGAGGATGCCCAGTTCTCCCGAGTCGTCGATGCCGGCGGTGTCTAACCATACTACCGGTCCCAATGGTGGAAATTCCATGGTTTTTTCGACCGGGTCGGTGGTGGTGCCGGGGGTGGGGGAGACGATGGAGACTTGTTGGCCGGCGGCCAAATTCAGGAGGGTGGACTTGCCGGCATTTCGGCGGCCGAAAATGCCGAGGTGAAGGCGGAGGCTTTTGGGGGTGGAAGTCATGGAAGGCCTTTAAGCGGGGGCTTTTCGAAGGACTCGAACGGCGGTCATACTGACGGTGTAACGAAATGGTGAAACATTTTTTAACACAGAGGACACAGAGAACCGCAATAACCAAAAAAAAAGGAAATAACTGAGATTTTCCTCTATGTCCTCTGTGGTGAAAACTCTTCTGACCATGCTGAGCCTCCATTCTTCTCCAAAAGAAAAGAATGGAAATCCCGGCGGATCCTTCCCGAGGCCCAAAGGGCGATTTTTTTTGGGGTAGGATGGTCAGTCAAACCCCGGCGTGCTCTAGGATGGCCTAACTACCCGCCTTCTTCTCCTCCGCGACCCGTTAAATCGCACTGGCACGCCTTAAGAAATTCCCTTTGGACCCCGCATGACCGGGATTTCCATTCGGGCGAATCGAGCTTCGGCCGAAGCTTTACTACAACTTCCTTATAGCCGCGTTCACGCGGGGCAATAGGGTTATTCTTTTTTTAAAAAAAAGCTCCGCTCATTCCGGCCACTGTTCCCGCACCGGCTTAAGCGCCCGTCCGACCAAATCAATGGTTTTACCGAGGTTTTTCATGTTGGCCAAACCTTCCTCGTCGTTCTTCACGTCTTCGCGCCGCAGACCGAAACCGAGATTCCAATAAAGCGAGCCCGGCACCACCATCTGGGTCATCAGGTACATATGGTTGATACTGTCGTAAGCCTGAATCGCTCCCCCACGGCGGACCGCGATCACCGCGGCGCCGACTTTCCCCTTCAACAAGCGGCCGTTGGCCAGGGCGACATAACCGGTGCGGTCGGTGAGGGCCTTGACTTCGGCGGTGACGTCGGAGAAATAGGTCGGGGAACCGATAATGACGGCGTCGGCCGCGATAATTTTGGCGAATACTTGGTTGAAGCAGTCGTCTTTCATGACGCAGGTGCGATCTTTCGTTTTAAAGCAGCCGGAACAGGCCTGGCAGCCGCGAATCCTTTGCCCGCCCAACTGGAAGAACTCCGTTTCCCAGCCGGAGTCTTTCAAGGTGTCGAGAACGGTGTTGACCAGCATCTGGGTGTTGCCGCCGCTGCGCGGGCTGCCATTTATACCGATGGCGTACATTGGTTATCCTCTCTTTTCTTGGAAATGGGAGCGTTTTCAATGGAATGGAACCGTTCCCTCGATTATAATGCAACCTCCGGCGGGGCGCCTCTAAAAATTCGTTTAGAGGCGCTTTGCGATAATGACAACCTGCACGCAAGGGAACACCCCATGGAAGACGCTGTCAAAAAAGCCCAGGTCCTCACCGAAGCCCTGCCGTATATCCGCGAATTCAAAAATAAATTCATCGTCATCAAGTTGGGCGGCTCCGCCCAGGACGACCCGGCCATTCTGAGAAACATTTTTCTCGACTGTCAAATCATGCTGGCGGTGGGAATGCGGCCGGTGGTGGTGTACGGCGGCGGCAAGAAAATCACCGCCGCGATGAAGGAAACGGGGAAGTCCGCCCGCTTCATCCATGGCCAAAGGGTGACCGACGCCAATACCATGCGCATCGTCGCCAAAGTCCTTGCCGACGACGTCGGGGGGGATCTGCTGGGGCTTCTGCAAGAGACCGGCGGCAAGGGTTTCCTGCTGAACGGCCGGGACCACCGCTTCCTCCGCGCCATCAAGAAAACCTTGCCGGGATACCCGGATTCGGATCTCGGTTTTGTCGGGGAACCGGTGGCTATCGACGCGACGCCGGTGCACCGCGCCTTCGAAGGTTTCTATTGGCCGGACGGCGAGGAGCGGATTCCCCTTGTCGCCCCGGTCGCCTGCGGTTGCGGCCGCGAGGCGGATTACCTATATAATGTGAACGGCGACACGGCCGCATCCCTGATCGCCCGCGATTTGCACGCGGAAAAGCTGGTTTTCATCTCGGACATTTCCGGCATTTACCGGGATAAGAACGACCCCGCCAGCATCTTCACCCACCTGAACCGGGGCCAGGCCGAGACGCTGATCCGCGAAGGGGTGATTGTCGGGGGGATGATTCCGAAAGTCGAGGCCTGCCTGTTTGCCCTTGAAGGCGGGGTGAGGAAGGCGCATATCGTCGCGGGGGAACTGCCGCACGCGCTACTCTTGGAGATTTTCACCAAGACCGGGGTGGGGACGGAGATTGTGCTTTAACTGGAGTTTTGCATAATCATCATTCAAACCGACGAATGGCGATTACGTAAAAGCAAAAACCCTTGAAATTCGGGCAAAAATCAGCTCCTAATAGCCTCGTAGCGGCGGTTTCTCGGCCTGGATTCCGGCAAGCCGCCGTTCCCCCCGGTTCTACGCTTGCGACGCCGGAATGACGTGTGGAGAGGAGTCAGGCGTAACAGGATGCGGATTGACGTAACAGAGTTTGAAATTATCCCGCCTTTTCGCGGGGAAGCAGTGAATGCCAAAGAAAGGCCGCTTTTTATGAACACGTCCGACATCATCGACCAGTTCAATAATCACGTCATCGCCAATTACAGCCGTTTACCCATCTGTGTCGTGCGTGGCGAGGGCTCACGGGTATGGGACGCGGACGGCAGGGAATACCTCGACCTCTTCCCCGGTTGGGGCGTGGCGGGACTCGGCCACTGCCACCCGGCGGTGGCGGAGGCGATATGTAAACAGGCCCGCAAGCTTATCCACGTCGCCAATCATTATTACAATGAGGAACAGGGCGAGTTCGGGGAAATCCTTTCGACCAGGGCCGAGGGTAGAAAAGCCTTTTTCTGCAATTCCGGCGCCGAGGCGAACGAAGCGGCAATCAAGCTCGCCCGTCTGGCCCGGCAGCCGAAATACAAGATAATCACCATGCAGGAATCATTCCACGGCCGCACCTTCGGGGCGATTTCCGCCACCGGCCAGCCGGAATACCAGGCCGGCTTCGCCCCCGTCGTCCCCGGTTTTTCCTACGCGAAAATGAACGACCTCGATTCGGTGGCGGCCCTGGTCGACGGCGACACCTGCGCCATCATGCTGGAACCGGTCCAGGGCGAGGCGGGGGTCCTCGCCGCCACCCCCGAATTTTTGCAGGGGCTCAGGAAAATCGCCGACCAAAAGAACCTCCTGCTGATTTTCGACGAAGTCCAGACCGCGCCCTGCCGCCTAGGGAGATGGTTCGGCTATCAATATTTCGGCGTCCAACCCGACATCATCACCACCGCCAAGGCGATTGCCGGCGGCATGCCGATGGCGGTGATGCTGGCCAAACCGGACGTCGCCCCCTATCTGAAGCCCGGCACCCACGCCAGCACCTTCGGCGGCCACTCCCTAGGCTGCGCCGCCGGCATCGCCGCCTTCAAGGCGATGGAGGACGAAAGGGTGATGGACAATGTAAACACTCTCGGTCCCTGGCTGGACGATCGCCTGAAAACGCTCCTGAAGCCGACCGCCGGCGTGAAGGCGATTCGCCGGACCGGGTTCATGATCGGAATTGTCCTGGAATTCGAAGGCGCGGATTTGGTGGCGGACTGCCGCAATCACGGCCTCCTCATCAATTGCACCCACAAAACCATTCTGCGCATGCTGCCGGCCTTGAACATTTCCCGGGATGAATTGGATGAGGGGATTTCCATCCTCGGCGCATGTTTGGACCGGGCGCTGCGGCGCACCGGAAGCGTGCGGATTAAGCATTGAGTAAGCCGGCGAGGGAAGAAAAAGCCCATGCGATAGATATAACGAACTGTCTATTTACATACGGAATGTACCTTGGCGCCGCGGATAGTGGACCGCTTTTCCGCCGCGCCAATAACTCTAGGAGCAGTCATGCTGGAGAAATTCACCGATCGGGCAAGGAAGGTAATCAACCTCGCCCGGCAGGAAGCCGAGCGCCTCGGCCACGAGTTCATCGGCACCGAGCACATCCTCCTTGGCCTCGTGAAGGAGGGGTCCGGGGTGGCCGCGAACGTGCTGGAAAACCTCGGGGTCGATTTGGAAAAAATCCGCATCGAAGTGGAGAAGTACGTGTCGTCCCCGGGCGAAACGATCTCCGCATCTTCAAGCCTCCCTTTCACCCCCAAGGCGAAAAAGGTCCTCGAGCTGGCCATGGAGGAAGCGCGGATTCTCGAACATAATTACATCGGCACCGAACATCTTCTTCTCGGGGTGCTGAGGGAGCAGGACGGCATGGCCGCCCAGGTGCTCCTGAACCTTGGCGTAAAACTGGAGGACGTCCGCGCCGAACTCATGGAGCTCCTCGGCGCCGACGTGTCCCAGGATCCGCCGCAGGTCGGGATTCCGCACCATCACAATCCGCGCCATCCGGGAGACAGCCCGCAGCCAACAACTGAAAACGCCACTCCGGCCCTCGACTCCTTCGGCCGCGACCTTACCCAATTGGCCCGCGAAGGGTCGCTCGATCCGGTCATCGGCCGCTCGAAGGAAATCCAGCGGGTCCTGCAGATTCTCTCCCGCCGCACCAAGAATAATCCGGTCCTGCTAGGCGAAGCCGGCGTCGGCAAAACCGCGATTGTCGAAGGTTTGGCCCAGGACATCATCAACGGCAACGTACCGGAAATTCTTCTTGGGAAGCGCATCGTCGTCCTGGATCTGGCGATGATGGTGGCGGGAACGAAATACCGGGGACAGTTCGAAGAACGCATCAAGGCGGTCATGAACGAGGTCCGCCGGGCGAAGAACGTCATCCTTTTCATCGACGAACTCCACACCCTGGTCGGAGCCGGCGGCGCCGAAGGTTCGATTGACGCCTCGAACGTCCTGAAACCCGCCCTGGCCCGCGGCGAAGTGCAGTGCGTCGGCGCGACGACGTTGGACGAATACCGCAAGTATGTGGAAAAGGACACGGCGCTGGAACGCCGCTTCCAGTCGATTATCGTCAATCCGCCGAGCGCCCAGGAAACCATCGCCATTCTCAAGGGCCTTCGCGACCGCTACGAAGCCCACCACCGGGTGCGAATCACCGACGACGCGATTGAAGAGGCAGTGAAATTGTCTGAGCGTTACATTTCCGGGCGGTTCCTGCCGGACAAGGCGATTGACGTCATCGACGAGGCGGGCTCGCGGGTCAGGCTGTCGTCCATGACCAGACCGCCGGATCTGAAGGACAAGGAGAAGGAAGTCGAAACGCTCGAACGCGAGAAGAAGGAGGCGGTGACCGCCCAGGACTTCGAGCGCGCCGCCCGGGTCCGCGACCAGGCCGACGCCCTAAAGAAGGAAATCAAGGAAATCAAGGAAGCCTGGAAGGAACGCACGCACCAGGCCCGGGGCGTGGTCGGTCCCGAGGCGGTGACGGAAGTGGTGTCGTCGATGACCGGAATCCCCCTGTACAAGCTGGAAGCGAAGGAACAGGAGCGGATGCTGAAAATCGAGGACGAACTCCATAAGCGGGTGGTGAGCCAGGAGGACGCCATTTCCGCGATTGCCCGCGCTGTCCGGCGCAGCCGCGCCGGCTTGAAGGACCCGCGCCGGCCGATGGGGACGTTCCTGTTTCTGGGTCCGACCGGGGTCGGGAAAACGCTTCTGGCCCGGGCTCTCGCCGAATTCATGTTCGGGGAAGAGGACGCCCTGATTCAAATCGACATGTCCGAGTACATGGAAAAGCATTCCGTCAGCCGGTTGGTCGGCGCGCCTCCCGGGTATGTCGGCTTCGAGGAAGGCGGGCAGCTGACCGAGCGCGTGCGGCGGCGCCCCTATTCGGTTCTCCTTCTCGATGAACTGGAAAAGGCGCACCACGAAATATTCAACATCCTTCTTCAAATCATGGAAGAGGGCAAAGTCACCGACTCCTACGGCCGCAAGGTGGATTTCCGCAACACCATTCTCATCATGACCTCGAACGTCGGCGCCGACCTGATCCGGAAGCAAGGTTCCCTCGGCTTCACGAAAAAGACCGAGGAATCGGACCTGGATCGGCTCAGAAAAAGCCTCTACGAAGCGGTCGAGCGCGAATTCCGCCCCGAATTCATCAACCGCATCGACGAGCTGATCGTCTTCAAATACCTGACCCGCGACGACATGGACAAGATCATCGACATCGAAATTTCCGGCCTCAGGAAGCGCCTCTCGGAACAATTCATCGGCCTGGAACTGGCCGACGACGCCCGCGCCTACCTGATCGACAAGGGTTACAACCAGGACTACGGCGCCCGGCCGCTCCGCCGCACCATCAGCCGGGAAATCGAGGACCGGGTGGCGGAAGAGATCCTTTCCGGCGGCGTAAACCCCGGCACCAAGGTGACGGTGCGGCTAAAGGACAATCACGTCTACTTCGATTCGGAACCGGATCCCACGCTTATCCCCGACAAGAAGAAAAAAGCCGACGACCTGGACCACAAACCCTTTGCCGCCGAGGAGGCGAAAGAGGTGACGGCGGAGCAGGTGGCCATGGACAAGCCGCCGCCGCCCCCGCCCCCGCTGTTGTCCGGATCCTCCGGCGGCGGCGTTGGTCTCGACGAGGAGCCGTACCGGGATTGATACCGGACTCGATTTGAATTTGTGAAAACCGCTTATTCAACACAGAGGACACAGAGAACCGCTTATTAAATCTAGTGCATTGTACCTGGTCAAACTCGTAATTGTGGGTGTCAATTCCACCATAGAGACGTCGGGATGACGGTGGGGGGAGGTCTGCGGCGGAACAGGGTACGGAGACACCTTCCAAACCCATAATTACAAGTTGGAGAAATCGAAGCGGGGCGGCTTTTCCGAGAGAGCCGTCCCTTTTTTTATTTAACCGCGGCGCCCGGCGGCTATAATGTCCAATTGGTTTTTCCTAACTGAACTTTTGCAAAGTGGCGATTTAACCGCCAATCGCCACTTTGCAAAAATCGTTTTTGCCCGAAATTCAAGGGTTTTTGATTTTACAAAATCGCCATTCGGCGGTTTGAATGGTGATTTTGCAAAAGTCCAGTTCCTAACGCTGTAACGCCGACGTCCGCGCCTGCGCGCGGCGCTTTTTTTAATAACCCGACCACCAGGAACAAGTTATGACCATCCCCAACGTTCCCGCCACCGATTTCATTCGCGAACAGATCAATGCCGACCTCGCCGCCGGACGCTACGATCACGTCCACACCCGCTTTCCTCCGGAACCGAACGGCTATATGCACATCGGCCACTGCAAGGCGGCCCTGACCAATTTCGCCCTGGCGGCGTCCTACGCCGGCAAGTTCAATATGCGTTTCGACGACACCAATCCCGCCAAGGAGGACACCGAATACGTTGACGCCATCCTCGCCGACCTCCGCTGGCTGGGAATTGACTGGGAGGACCGGCTGTTCTTCGCCTCGGACTATTTCGACAAGATGTACGAGTTCGCCGAGCTGCTCATCAAGGACGGCAAAGCCTACATCGATTCGCAGAGTTCCGAGGAGATTCGCCAGAAGCGCGGCACCATGGGGGCGAAGGAACGCGGGGTCACCCCGCCCGGGGAAAATTCGCCATACCGCGAGCGCCCGGTCGCGGAAAACCTCGACCTGTTCCGGCGCATGAAGGCGGGGGAATTCCCGGAAGGGGCGCATGTCCTCCGTGCCAAAATCGACATGGCCCACCCGAACCTGAACATGCGGGATCCGGTCCTGTACCGCATCTCCAACGCCCACCATCACCGCACCGGCGCCAAATGGTGCATCTATCCGATGTACGATTATGCCCACCCCATCGAGGACGCCTTGGAGGAAATCACCCATTCCTGCTGCTCCCTCGAGTTCGAGAACCACCGCCCCTTGTACGACTGGGTGATCCAGAACCTGCCCGTATTCCCGTCGCGGCAGATCGAGTTCGCGCGCTTGAATTTGACCAACACCATCCTCTCGAAACGTTGGCTGATCCAATTGGTCAACGAGAAGCTGGTTTCGGGCTGGGACGACCCGCGGATGCCGACCATTTCCGGCCTGCGGCGGCGGGGTTACACCCCGGAGTCCATCCGTGATTTCTGCCAGAGGATTGGCTTGGCGAAAACCAATTCCCGCGTCGACATCCAGCTCCTCGAAGCCTGCCTCCGGGAAGACCTGAACCGCCGCGCCCCACGGGCCATGGCGGTCCTGCGGCCCCTGAAAATCGTTATCGAGAATTATCCCGAGGGGCAGGAGGAACTACTGGAAGCGGTGAACAATCCCGAGGACCCGGCCGCCGGCACCAGGCCGGTGCCGTTCGGGCGCGAATTGTATATTGAACAAGAGGACTTCATGGAGGATCCGCCGAAGAAGTTTTTCCGGCTGGCGCCGGGGCGGGAGGTTCGCCTGCGCTATGCCTACCTTATCACCTGCAAGGAGGCGGTGAAGAACGCGGCTGGCGAAATTGTCGAGTTGCGTTGCAGCTACGACCCGGCGACCCGCGGCGGCGACGCGCCGGATGGCCGCAAGGTGAAGGCGACCCTGCACTGGGTTTCGGCCAAGCATGCGGTGCCGGCGGAGGTGCGTTTGTACGAGCGGATGTTCACGATGGACGATCCCTCGGACGCGCCGGAGGGGAAGACCTGGCTGGACAACCTGAACCCGGACAGCCTGGAAGTGTTGAAGGATTGCCGGCTGGAGCCGTCCCTGGCGGTTCTGCCGTCGCGGTTCCCCTATCAGTTCGAGCGTCTCGGTTATTTCATCGCCGACCCGGACGGTAAACCGGGACGGCCGGTATTCAACCGCACCACCACCTTGAAGGATTCCTACGCCAAGGCGAAGTGAGGAAGGGGTAGACGATGGAAGCCTTGGATATGGAAGCGGGCAACGGTCCGGGCGCGTACCAGCAGTACATGGAGTATTCGGCGGCGCCGCTGACCGGTTTCCTGTTCGCGTTGCCGCTGTTTTTGGTGTACCACGCCGGGTTGTGGTGGCTGAACACTTTTTCCGGTCTGAAGTGGGCGAACGCGGTGGACATTTCCATCGCCAACGGTCTCAACAAGCTCGGCATGGCGGGGCCGCTTTTGTCGTTCGTGGCGGTGGTGATGGTGTTTTTGACCATGCACGCGATGACGGGGAAGCCATGGAGCTGGCCGCCCCTGTATACCTGGTTTTTGATGGTGCTGGAAAGTCTGGCGTTGTCGCTGCCGGTTTTTTTATTGTCGCGGCTGGTGGTGAAGCTGGTGGATTACCTGCCCATCGATTCGATGCTGTTACCGATCCGGGCGCTGGTGGAGACGGGGCGGGGGGTGCTTTTGACGGCGGGTCTGGCGCCGACAGGCATGTTGGCGGCGGAGGGCGGGGGGCAGGCGGAAATCGCCTGGGAGGCGAATCTGGTGTTGAGCTGCGGGGCGGGGGTGTATGAGGAGTTTTTCTTTCGGATATTGGTGATGGGGCTGTTCGCGCTGTTTTTCGGCAAGATTTTGGGGTTGCGGGGTGGATGGAAGTGGATGTTGGCGGCGTTGTTTCAGGCTTTGCTGTTTTCGGCGTCGCACCATTTGCCGGGTAGCCCGGAGCAGATTACCAATGTGATGGAGGCGCGTGCGGCGTTGCCGGTGTTTACGTTTCGGACCTTGGCGGGGTTGTATTTTGCCGCGATTTATATAGAACGCGGCTTTGGGATAGCGGCGGGCAGCCATGCTTGCTATGATTTGTTGGTGGTGGTGTTGGATATGTTGTTGCCGTTGGAGGTGGGTTGAAGATGCTTGAATTTCAAAGAGATGCAAATGGTGAACCAACATGACAGACACAAGCGACGATCCTAAGCCAAACTTCGACGCCAATAACCCCGGCGAAGAATCCGAAGGAAATACCCCCGCTGGTCCGGCGGTTGGCGGCCAAACCGCACCCGGCCCGGCTCCCCTTTCCATAACTTCGGAAGAGGCAGGCGAAACCGGCAACCAAGAAAACGCGCCGACGCGGGCAAACAAAAAACGCAACCGCCGCCGCAGCCGCTCCGGGCCACGCCCCATACTGTTGGGAGCGATTGACCTGGGGTCAACGGCGGTGCGCATGCACATCGCCGAATACCTCCCCGACGCCCCCATCAAAGTCATCGAGGAGCTCGCCCATCCCGTGACCACCGGCGCCGACACCTTCCGCCATGGGCGGATTCTGCCGGAAACGCTTTTTTCCATCTGCAACATCCTTGGCGACTTCCTCCGCCTCCTGGACGACTACGGCGTCCAACACCGCCGGGCGGTAGCCTCCTCGGCGATTCGCGAAGCGTCCAACCGGGAAATCCTCGTCGACCGCATCCGCCACAACGCCGGCCTGGATCTGGAAATCCTCGACAGTATCGAGGAAAGCCGCATCATCTACCAGGCGCTCCTTCCCTGGCTCAGGCAATGCCAGGGGGCGTACACGATGGCCCTGAACCTCGGCGGCGGCTCGACGGAAATCATGATTCTCAGAGGGGAGGATTTGCAGATCGGCGGCACCCGGCGCCTCGGCACCTCGCGGCTTTTCCACACCGCCACCGCCGGCGGCAGCCACTCCCGCGCCGAACGCCTCCAAACCATCGCCTCGAACATCGTCCGCTCCACCAAGGAAGCGTACCAGGAATACACCATAACCCACTTCTTCCTGGTGAACCGCATGCTCTACCGGGCTTTCCGGGAAGATCCGGCGGCGGTGCGCAGCGAAACGGATTTCGTCATACCAGCCGACGTGCTGCGGGAACGCATCGGCCGCGCCTCGGGGCTGAGCCCGCTGGAAATCGGCCGGACCTTCAACATGGGCCTCGCCGAAGTGGAAATCCTCATTCCGGCTATGCTGATTCTCGACAATTTCGTCACCGCGGCGGAAGTCTCGGAAATAACTTTCACCAACACCGAAATGCTCTCCGGACTGACGGTGGAGATGGCCATGACCGTGCGCGGCGAAAACCCGCTGATGGCGTTCCGGCGGCAAATGGTGCGGTCGGCGCGGGCAGTGGGGGAGCAGTACGGCTACGACCGCAATCACGCCCGGGTGGTGACGGATTTCGCGCTGACCCTGTTCGACACCCTGCGGGAAATGCTCGATCTCGCCGAAAAGGATCGGCTTCTCCTTGAACTGGCGGCGGTGCTGCACGATATCGGGATGTATGTGAACGAACACCATCATCAACGCCACAGCGCCTACCTGGTGAAGTGGTCGGATATCGTCGGCCTGAACGAAAGCGACCGCTACCTGACTTCGCAAATCGTCTTCTTCCACCGCCGGGACCTCCCGTCGCGGGATTACCCCGAATACATGGCGCTGCCGCTGGCGGACCGGTTGCGGGTGGGAAAACTGGCGGGCCTCCTGCGCCTCGCCGACGTGCTGGACCGCGGGCATCAGGGCAGCGTCAAGGAACTCCGGGCGGAAGTGTCCGGCGGCAAGCTGATTTTGTACCTGCAGATTTTGGGCGACCTCGGGCTCATCATGGACAAACTCCCGCACAAGGCGGATCTCCTGGAACAGGTGACCGGTCTGCAGGTGGTGCTGCGACGGGAAATGCCGCAAGGTTAGCGCGAGGAGAGGCAAATGGCGTTATCGCAGAAATGCCAGTACGCGGTTCGGGCGCTGTTCGAACTTGCCAAACACGGGGACGGCGGCCTGGTGACCCTGCGGGATATTTCAGAACGCCAGCATATCCCTTCGCGTTTTCTCGAGAACCTGATGACGGAACTGCGCCACGGCGGTTTCGTCAAGGCGAAGCGCGGCAAGGACGGCGGCTTCATGCTGAATAGAAGCGCCCGGGAGGTCAGTGTCGGCGAAATCGTCCGGTATATGGAGTCGTCCCTGTCGCCGGTGGAATGTGTCGCGGGCCACGCCTGCCCCTTGCGCGGCAAATGCGTTTTTCTCGATTTGTGGAACGAAGCGAAGGAAGCGATGGAGGCGGTGCTGGACGACCGGAACTTGGCAGACCTGGTGGCGGAGGAAGAGCGGCGGAGGGTGTGCGCGAACGAGCTTCCCGACCGCATCCTGCCGAACCCCGAGCGGTGGATGTCACCGGGTGACGAATTGGTGTAGGGTATGAAAGCCGCAAATGCCGGGGACAATATTTAATCCTACAACGCTACTTTTACGGGAACCACTTCCGTAAAAGTAGCATGAGTATAGGGTTAAATCAGGAACATATCGCAGAACCGCTTTGACAGTGTTAAGCACTCTCGTTACGACTCCCCGAATTAAGAAGCGTCCCCGGCATACCTCCAGGGCAGGGCAATCAGGGCGGATTTTTTGAGGCGAAATCGTTCTTTTTTATCTTGCGTTAGTCCCGAATCCCCATATGATTTCCGAATGCTTATTTGGGGTTGGGTTGCGGTTCGGCGGTTATTTTTTGCCGCAAAAAAATGGTCGCTTAGCTCAGTCGGTAGAGCACTACACTCACATTGTAGGGGTCACTGGTTCGAGTCCAGTAGCGACCACCATTTTAAGATTCCACACAGTCCGCCAACGGCCATAAAGCCTTGGCGGACTTTGCTTGTACGCCGGGCACGGCGTACGTCTTATGAGGTTAAAGTCCTCTGCGAGCCGTGGTGAAACGGAATCGCTAGCCCAAGGCAAATGCGTCGCGGTAACGCGGGGTATGAAGGAAGCCGGCGGCAAAACTCGGACGG
>JAVBQR010000162.1:0-8101 GCA_031548865.1 Planctomycetota bacterium | reverse complement strand
ATTTAACGGGTCGCGGAGGAGAAGAAGGCGGGTAGTTAGGCCATCCTAGAGCACGCCGGGGTTTGACTGACCATCTTACCCCAAAAAAAATCGCCCTTTGGGCCCAGGTATGGATCCGCCGGGATTTCCATTCCTTTCTTTTTGAGAGGAATGGCCCTTACCATGCAACAGGATAGCTTTCAAAGGAAAGCGGACGGCGGTTGGTTTGTTATTCTTTAAAGTCGAGACCGTCTAAGTGAAAAACGCCATGCAGCCATACCGCAAACCCACCCGCGAACCGGAGGAAGACCCCGAGGACCGCCATTTCACCTATGGCCGTCCCTCCGCTCCCGCCTGGATTGCCGCGGCGGCGGTGGCATTCGCCTTTTTCCTTCTGGGCGGCTTCATCAAGACCTACCGCCAACTCGATGCCCTGCGTGCCGAATCCCGACAGGAAATCGCCGACTTGCGGGAGGCTGTCCGTCGCCTCCAGGCCCAGTCCACCTCCACCGTGCCCGTCCGCCCCTCCGCGCCCCTGTCCCAGCTTGAACCGTTACCCTCCGCCCCGCTCCGGCAGCAGCGTCCGGCCCGACCGGCGCGTCTGGATCAAAACCGGGATCTGCGCCAAGCCGGCAGGCCGGAAGCGCGTTTTCCTTCGGCGGAAGCGCCTTTTCCGCGTCAACGGAACAATCCCGCTCCGCTCCGGTCGGCAATCGCCCCGCCGCCCGCCTCGGCCGCCGAATTGGTCCTGCGCAACCTCCCGGCCGGGATCGGCTTCGCTTCCGAAGGCGAAACCGCCGGGGAGGATGTGCGGCAAATGTCCCCCCCAGCCCGCAACGGCAAGCCGGCGGCGGCGGACCTGCCCCCCGCGCCAGGCGGAGGCGGTTATCAGGTGGTGTCGATTTCTAACGCCCAGAAACGGGTTATGGTCGAAGGCGGCCGCGATTTGGGCTTGGGCGAAGGCACCCGGCTGGAACTCACCCGCGACGGCCGCTGGATCGCCGACCTCCGGGTGGTGGACGTATTTGCCAATCAATCCTCCTGCGAAGTGCTGCAGGCGAGCTTGAATCCGGAACCCGGCGACACCATCCGCCGGCCAATCCGCGAGCGATAATCTTTGCGGTAAGGTTTTTTATCTTTTCCCGGCGCCCTTTTCGTCCTACGATTTATGCGCGTTCCCAAGCGAAGTTTTGAAAGTGGCGGTTCAACTGCCAATCGCCACTTTTAAATCGGTTTTTCAGGGTTTTTTGGGTTTAAATTTTACAAGCTCGCCCTGCGGCGGTTTGAATGGCGATGGTGCAAAACTCCGGTTCCCCAAGGATTATTCAAGTCCCGGGAGAAATAAAACGATATACAATATAATTGCGTATCCTTATCATACGATCCTCCAGTGCCAAACCTGGAAAGAGGATGGAATGTGTTTATAGAAAGCATTTTCGGGTTCTTCAGCCACGACTTGGGCATCGACCTCGGGACCTGCAACACCCTCGTCTACAAACGCGGGGAAGGCATCGTCCTCTCCGAACCAAGCGTGGTCGCCGTCTCCAAAAAGGACCGCCGCGTCCTCCTGAACGGCCAGGCGGTCGGGGACCGCGCCAAAAAAATGGTCGGCCGCACCCCCGGCAACTTCTCCGCCATCCGGCCGATGAAGGACGGGGTCATCGCCGACTTCGAGATGACCGAGGCCATGCTCACCTATTTCGTCGGCAAGGTGCATAATTTCTCCAACCTCGCCCGGCCCCGGGTGGTCATCGCCGTACCCTCCGGCATCACCGAAGTCGAAAAGCGCGCCGTCAAGGAAAGCGCCGTCAAGGCCAGGGCCCGCAAAGTCTGGGTCATCTCCGAACCAATGGCCGCGGCCATCGGAATCGGCCTGCCGATTGACGAGCCGGTCGGCAACATGATTGTCGACATCGGCGGCGGCACCACCGAGGTAGCCGTCATCTCCATGATGGGGATGGTTTACTCGAAGTCCATCCGCGTCGCCGGCGACGAGCTGGACGAGGCGGTGATGAATTACCTCCGCCGCCAGTACAATTTCATCGTCGGCGAAACCACGGCCGAACGCATCAAGATGGCCATCGGGAGCGCTTTCCCGATGGAGGAGGAAATGTCCATCGAGGTCATGGGGCGGGACCAGGTGAAGGGGCTCCCGCGTTCCATCACCGTGCGCTCCGAGGAAATCCGCGAGGCGTTGAAGGAACCGCTGGACCAGATTCTTTCCGCCATCATCGAAACGCTCGAAAACACCCCGCCGGAACTGGCCGGCGACATTTACGCCAACGGCATTTCCCTCGCCGGCGGCGGCGCGCTCCTGCGTGGCCTCGACAAGCTTATCGCCAAGGAAACGCGGGGTATTCCCGTGCACGTTTCGGATGAACCCCTGAAGGCGGTGGCGCGGGGAACGGGGCTGTTCATCGAAGGCATCGAGGATTACGACCAATACCTGGATTCGGGGGACGACGACAGTTAGGGCTTGTCCAAAAATTACCGCGACTTGTTGGTTGCGGTCATTTTTGGGCGCTGCCTTGGGTATACCTTTGGAGTGTTTCCCCCGTGCGCACCCCCATTCTCCCCTCGTTTATCCTCCTCATCCTCGCAGCCGCCCTGTACATGTTGCCGGACGGCTCGTTTTATGCCGTGCGCCTGAGAGTCCAGGGGATGGCGGCCCGGCTTTGGCGTCCCCCCGACCCCCGCCTCGACGCGGAGCTGAAAAGCTTCTCCGACAGCCGTGATCTCCTCATCCTCCTGCATCAGAAAGAGGCGCAAATCGCCGACTTGCGCCGCCGCTTGGCGGAAATCGGGGTGACCAAGGAAAAAGTCGAGAAGCTGAAAATTATCGCCGGCCGGGTCATGCGGTTGGGTCCCGACAATACGCTCGACACCTTCACCATCGACGTCGGCAGTAACGATGGGGTAAAGCCCGGCATGGCCGTGGTGGTTGGGGAGGCTCTGGCCGGGTTGGTGGTCAAGGCTGAGCCTGACGCGGCCCTCGCGCTGTCCCTGTCCTCCCAGGGTTGCTACTTATCCGCCCGCCTCGGCGAACCCGGCGGCTCGCCGGACCGGCCGCGCCTGCTCGGCGCGGTACGGGGCTTGGGCGGCGGAGCCGTGGCGGCGGTGGTGTTTTCCTCCGGCGTGGCTGCGAAGGAAGGCTGGCTGGCCATGACCAGCGGGTTGGAAGGTTCCATTCCCGCAGGGCTGTTACTGGGAACGCTCGCCGGCCGGTTGGTGGAAGGCGAGGAAAGCGGGACCCTCGAGGCCGAACTTAGGCCGGTGGCGGATTTGACTTCGCTCGATTTTGTCACGGTATTGGGGAGGGAATAAGCTTGGCGGAAGGAAAAATTTTTCCTTCGCGGGGTAAAAAGGCCTAAAAGATGTCTTTGTATGCGAAGGAAAATGAGGGAGTTCCGATAATTTATAAATATTTGCGTGAAACATGTTCACTTTTCTTTGCCAGATGCTATGATATGCGAGAGGTTTTATGCCATGTCACTTTTTTACTGCAAAGGAGAGAGAGAATGTCGGGAATTCGTTTTGGAGCTTTATTAACCTTGCTGTTCTGCGCTGTCGTCATGCAAAGCGCCTGGGCGGGGGATGAGGATGTTATGACTCTGTCGGACATCGATCAGGCCACCGTGAAGAATCTTTTCCTGCGTCCGGTTTTCCATGGTCCGCGTCCGCCGTCCACCCCGGATGCTGAAATCCAGGCCGCCGGCGCCGTCGACGCTCCGGAATCCGTCGCCATCGCCGCCCCCAGCGCCGCCGAACCCGCCGCAGAAGCCACCGGCGACGTCGCCCCCACCAGCGTCATCTACCCGTCCGCGGACGACAGCCTGCTCCCGCAGCTGCCCATCCGCCGGGATCTCCCGCCCTATGACTTCCTGTTCGACAACTGGTGAATAGGTTGCGGCAAGATTCCGACAGTTTTGCCGGCATTCGGGGGTTCGGGTGGTGACGACCGATTTTCTCCCGGGGGAGCTGCAGACTTTGGACCAAGCGGGATTATGGAGGAAGAGACCGGGATAACGGGTCTCTTCCTCTTTTTATGGGATGTTTCGCAAAGCGGGAAATGCCGGCTGATTCGAGAATACGCGCATGTACGATCACGACATATGCTGGTACAGCTTTGTGCCTCTGGCGCTGCTTATCGCCGGGGCGGCCCTGCTAGCCGAGACCGCCGGTTGGTGGGGGCATTTTCCCGCCCGGCCGGATTGGCTGTGGGGGTTGGCCTTTTATGCGGGTTTAAAGGCACCGCCGAATCCGGCCATAATGGCTTTTTTCCTTTGCGGACTGATCCGCGACCTGGTGCTCGGACCCAAGTTGGGTTCCGCCACCCTCGCCTTCACTTTCATCGGCTGGATTACCCTGTATTGGCGGCCGCTCGCCGCGACGCGGGGCTGGTTTTATCAGCCGCTGGTGGCGGGGCTTTCGGCGTTCCTGTTGATGTTGATGAAACACGCGCTTGATTACGGGCCGCTGACTTATAAACTCTTGGAGAGGTGGTTTTTTGTCTCGCTGGTGGACGGGGTCCTCACCGGGATGGGTTATCTACCGCTTATGCTGGTATTGGGGCTGGCGTCGTTGCGGCCGTGGAAGGATAGGGAAGGGTATTAGTGCTCCGCATCCGATTGGTGGTTGTCGCCATTTTTTTCGTCGCCATGTTCGCCGGCGCCATCGACCGCCTGGTCGATCTGCAATTCCACCGTTCGGCCGAACTCTCGGCCTACCGGGATCGCCGGCTTAGCCATATCGAGCAAAAAGTCCCACGCCGGGGACGCATCCTCGACTTCGACGGCAAAATCGTCGCCGAGGATCAACCCACCCAGGACCTGTGGATAATTCCCGCCAAGGTCGAGAGGGTGAACCGCCGCCGGGTTATTACTTCGAACTTCCCTCCCCTCTCAGCAGATCAGATGCTGGCCATCGCCTCGGCCAGGACCGACACCCGCGACCTGGAGATGAACGTCGCGGTGACCGCCCTGGTGGAGGGTAATCCCCTGGTAGCGAAGTTGGCGGAAAAACTCAAAATGAAAAAGGAGGAGGTGGCATTGAAAATTCTCGCCGCCATCGTGGCCGGTAAGCCGACCTCCCGCGACGACCTCGTCTACCCCCGCTCCGCCATCGAGGACATCGATTTCGCGCTGGGCCTGGAAATCCGTTCCGCCCGGGCGAATCCTTTTGACGACAAGGTCTGGGACGCGGCGGTGATCCGCACCGGCGGGAAACGTTTTTATCCGGCCGGAAGGTTGATGGGGCATATTACCGGCAACGTCGGCAAACTCACCGCCGCCGAATATCTGGAATTGCGGGGGCAGTGGGACGGGGATCGGGCCAAACCGGGCAAGGGGGTGATATCGAAGGGCGGCAGGGTGTTTTTCTCGATTCTCGGCAATGCCGACACCGAACCGGTGACCGACGAGGAACTCATCATCCGCCTGCGAGAGATCAAGCGTAACGGCCAGATGGTGAAGACCCAGGGCTATTTCGCCAACGAAACGGTCGGCCGCGAAGGATTGGAACAGTATTACAACCAGGCACTCCGCGGCAGGCACCGTCTGCAGAAGCTCCACCTCACCCGCGACTCCGAATCCGGCCGGCGCCGCTTCGAACCGAAGGGGGAGGTGGAAAAGGCCGAAAACGGCCCGGATCTGCGCCTCAGCCTCAAGTTGGACGTACAGCGGCAGGCCTACGAGATTCTCGAGCGGCACATCAAGGAAGTCGCGAAACGCCCGGAATTGGTCCAGTCGAACTGGGTCCCGTGCGGCGTCGCGGTGATGATGGATCCCAGGAACGGCCGCATTCTCAGCCTGGTCAGTATCCCCTCTTACGATCCGAACAGCTACAACAAGGATTTCAACAAGCTCCTGAACGACCGCCGCAATCCCCTCCTGGACCGGGCGATTGCCGGGATTTTCCCGCCAGGCTCGGTGGTGAAGCCGATCGTGGGCCTGGCAGCCCTTTCGGAAGGAGTGATTCGCCCGGGTGAAACGTTCCATTGCGACCGGGTGATGTATTTGGGCAGCGCGCGTTTTACCTGCCTCGGCCGGCACGGGGATCAGGATCTGGAAAACGCCCTGATGCACTCCTGCAACATGTTTTTCTACCAGTCCGGCGGCAGGCTCGGCGGCAAGCGGATTTACGAATGGTACACGAAACTCGGCCTCGGGCACAAAACCGGCATCGACCTCTCCGGCGAAGCCGGCGGGCTCCTCCCCAAAAACGCCTATACCAGGAAACGCTGGACCACCGGAAACACCTATCACATGGCGATTGGCCAGGGGATTGCCATCACGCCGCTGCAAATCGCGGTGGCTTATTCGGCCCTCGCCAACGCGGAGGGGAACGTCGCCAAAATTGTCCGGCCGCACCTCCTGGTTCCGCCGAGAAATCCCCCCGAAACGCCGACCGAGGAGGAACTCGCCCGCGAAGCGCTCGGCCTCGACCAGCCGCTGGCGGAAATCATGATCGACCGCGAAGCCTTGGCGTTGATCCGCCAGGGAATGTGGGACGTGGTGCAGGGGAACCCGGAGACGGGGCAGCTCGGCACAGGGCAGTTGGCCGCGTTCCGGGACGGCCACGGCGGTTTTCTCCTCGAAGTCGCCGGGAAGACCGGGACGGCTGAATGGAGCGGCGTGGTTGGGGGAAGGGTGGTGAAAAAAATATCCCACGTGTGGTTTGCGGGTTACGCACCCTTCGATCGGCCGGAAGTGGTGGTGGTGGTGTTCCTGCCCGAGGCGGGTTATGGCGGCGGTTCGACCTGCGCGCCGATTGCCAAGGATCTCTTGCGGATGTGGTTCAATATCCCGGAACGTTTCGACCAGGACGTGGTGAAGGAGGAGGGGGCGCTTGGGTAGGGTCGATTGGCTCAGGATGGAGTGGGCGTTCCTGTTGGTGGGTTTGGGCATAATCGGGCTCGGACTCCCCTTCCTCAGGTCGTCGGCAACGCCGGCCGACTTCACCAAGCAGGTGGTCTGGCTGGCGGTGGGATTGGCGGCGCTCCTTTTTTTCGCGATGGTGGACTATCATTTCTGGATCAAGTGGGCGTACTGGATTTACGCCGGGGCGGTGGGGCTCCTGCTGGTGGTCCTGTTCAGCCCGGCCATCAACAACGCCCACAGCTATCTGCGCATAGGGCCCGTGGGCATGCAGCCGTCGGAACTGTTCAAGCTGGCGCTGATCCTGTCCCTCGCGCGACACTTGGGCAAGCGGGAGAACCAGCACCTCCTGCAGGGGTTGATCATACCCTTCGCCCTGACCCTGGGGCCGATGTTCCTGATCCTGAAGCAGCCGGACCTGGGAACCGCCCTGACCATACCGCCGATACTCTTTACCACCCTGTGGGCGTCGGGGGCGCGTTTTTCCCACCTATTCAGCGCGATCCTCCTGGGCCTCGCCTCGATTTACCCGATGTGGCATTATGGAATGAAGCCCTACCAAAAAGCGCGGATTTACGCCTTTTTCGACCCGGAGCGTTACGAGTCGTCGGAAGCGTACCAGCTCCTCATGAGCCTCACCGCGATCGGTTCCGGCGGCGTATCGGGATTGGGGCTGGGGAACGGGGTGATAACCGACCTGAACCTGCTCCCGGAAAAGCACAACGACTTCATATTCGGGGTGATTGCCGAGGAGGGCGGTTTCGTCGTGTCGGCGACCCTGATCGCCCTGTTCTTTTTGTTCACCATCATCGGCCTCCATATCGCCTGGGCGGCTTCGGACCGCTTCGGGAGACTCTTGGCCACCGGGGTGGCGGTGATTATCGGCTGGCAGGCGGCCTTGAACATTTACGTGGTGACCGGACTATTCCCGACCACGGGAGTGACTTTGCCGCTGGTGAGTTACGGCGGGTCGTCCCTGGTGGTGAGTTGCGCGATGATCGGCCTGGTCCTGAATGTCAGCCAGTGCCGGCCGACCTTGGACAAGCTGGAGAATCCGAATAAAATTTAAGGGAACCATGCTGAACCTCCATTCCTTCCAAAAAGAGAGGAATGGAAATCCCGGCGGATCCTTCTCTGGGCCCAAAGGGCGATTTTTTTTGGGGTAAGGTGGTCAGTCAAACCCCGGCGTGCTCTAGGATGGCCTAACTACCCGCCTTCTTCTCCTCCGCGACCCGTTAAATCGCACT
>JAVBQR010000097.1:0-5847 GCA_031548865.1 Planctomycetota bacterium | reverse complement strand
AGTGCGATTTAACGGGTCGCGGAGGAGAAGAAGGCGGGTAGTTAGGCCATCCTAGAGCACGCCGGGGTTTGACTGACCACCTTACCCCAAAAAAAATCGCCCTTTGGGCCCAGAGAAGGATCCGCCGGGATTTCCATTCCTTTCTTTTGGAAAGGAATGGAGGCTCAGCATGGTCAAAAGAATTTTCGCCATTTCGTGTCGCAATCGAAACGCTTTTAACAAAGTGGCGATTGACAGTTCAATCGCCACTTTGCATAACTTCGGTTAATTCCGTTCCGTTTCCGGATCCGTGAACCTGCCGCGAGGGACATAATGCGTGTGCAACAGATGGTGCGACCGCTCCCCGTTTGCCTGGCCGAGGTACTGATCGTACAGGGCGGTGAGGTCCGGGTTTTCGTGGCTTTTCCGGAGCTGCTTACCTTCGTCTTCCGTGTAAAGCGCCTGGGTGCGTTTCTCGCGGTAGCCAACCTCCCGGTTCCGGGGCTGACCGCCCCCGTTGATACAGCCGCCCGGGCAGCCCATGACTTCGATGAAGTGGTACGGGCTCTTCCCCGCCGCGACTTCGTCCATCAGGAGGTCTGCGCCGGCCAGGCCGCTCGTCACCGCGATCTTCACCTCCACCCCTTCCAAATGTTTGAAGGCCGGGAGAGTGTCCTCAATCGTGAACGAAGCCGACTTCACCTGTTCGAGGCCGACAATCGGTTGCACGTGGAGATTGGCAAACGGAAGCTCGCGCCCCGTGACCAATTCGTAAACGGTCCGGAGCGCTGCCTCCATAACCCCGCCGGTGACGCCGAAAATGTCGGCGGCACCGGTCGAAAGCCCGAGCGGGCGATCGAATTCCTTATCCTCCAGGCTGGCGAAATCGATGCCGGCCTGCTTGATCATTTTCGCGAGTTCGCGGGTGGTCAAGACCGCGTCGACGTCCCGGCGGCCGTCAACCTGCATTTCCGGGCGCCGCACTTCGAACTTTTTCGCGGTGCAGGGCATGACCGAAACCATGAAAATGTCCCGGGGGTCCACGCCGATCTTTTCCGCGTAAAAACTCTTCACCAATGCGCCCAACATGGTATGCGGCGACTTGCAGGTGGAGAGGTGATCCAGTTCGCCCGGATAGGCGTGTTCAATGTGTTTTATCCAGCCGGGGGAGCAACTGGTGATCATCGGCAGCGTCACCGTTTCCCCCGACCCCTTGAGCGCCCGGTCGAGCCGGCCGAGAAGCTCCGTCCCCTCCTCGATAATGGTCAGGTCGGCGGCGAAATTGGTGTCGAAAACGTCATCGAAACCGAGTTCGCGGAGCGCCGCCGCCATTTTACCGGTCACCGAGGTTCCGGTCGGAAAACCGAATTCCTCGCCCAAAGCCGCCCGCACCGCCGGCGCGACCTGCACCACCACCCGCTTTTTCGGATCCTGAAGCGCCTTCCACACCGGCGCTATTGCGTCCGTTTCCGCCAAGGCCCCGGTCGGGCAAGCCACGATGCATTGTCCGCACATTGCGCAATTGGTGCCGCCGAGCGGCTGTTCCATGTGCGGCGCGACCACGGTGGAGAAACCGCGGTTCTGGGTGTCGATGGCGCCGACCTGCTGAACGTTACCGCAAACCGTCACGCAGCGCCGGCAGAGGATGCATTTCCCCGTGTCCCGCGTGACCGACGGCGAAACGTCCACGAAGCGGGTCGACATTTCGCCGGTGAACCGGGATTCGCCGACGCCGAGTTCCTCGCCGACCGCCTGCAGTTCGCATTTCCCGGACCGGGAGCAGGCCAGGCAGTCCTTCGGATGATCGGAGATGATCAGCTCGTAGAGAACTTTCCGCGCCGCGCGGACTTTCGCCGAATTGGTCCTGACCTGCATTCCCTCCTTCGCCTTGACGATGCAGGAGGCCTGGAGGTTGCGCATGCCGTCCACTTCCACCACGCAGATGCGGCAGGAGCCGCAGGTGTGGACGCCACGGAGCCGGCACAGATTGGGGATGCGGATGTTGTTGGCGGATGCGGCCTCGAGACTGGTCGCGCCTTCCGGCGCTTCAACCGCTTTGCCATTGATGGTGAGTTGCATTAGTCGAATCTCCTCTCGCAGTGCAGGCAGCGTAATGTTTCCGCCAACGCGTCCAGTTTGTGGAAGCCGAGGCTGACTTCGCGGAAATTGTCGATGCGGTCCTTGACCTTGAGGCTCCGCGCTGGGAACCTCTGGTGCGGTTCGGTGACTTCGGTGTCCTGGGTGAGGGTGATGTCGAACCACTGGCCCTTGTTCAGGATGCCGTCGCCGCCGAGGTACTTGTCGATATTGATCGCCGCGCGCTTGCCGTCCGCGATGGCGTTGATGACCACGTTGGGGGCCCAGGGGCTGACGTCGCCGCCGGCGAAAACACCCTTCTGGGAAGTGGCGCCGGTGAAGCGGTTGATGGCGATGCCGCCCTGGTGATCCAGCTCCATCTTGGCATGTTCATAAAACGCGGTGTCGACGTCCTGGTTGATCGCGGCGACCACTCCGTCGCATTCGATAGTGAATTCGCCCGCCTGGTCCGGAACCGAACGGCGCCGGCCGTCCGGGCCGAAATCGCCGAGAACACGCTTCTGGAAGCGGATGCCGGCGACCCGGCCGTTTCTCTCCAGGATCCCGGTCGGGCTGGCCAGGGTGATGATGTTCACCCCTTCCTCGCGCGCTTCGTCGACCTCCTCCTGGCTGGCGGACATCTGCCCTTCCGAGCGGCGGTAGACGACTGTCACCGACTTCGTGCCGAGCCGGAGGGCGGTGCGGGCGACGTCGAAAGCGGTCGAACCCCCGCCGACCACGACCAACCTCTCCGGCACGCTCCGGTCCTGGTTCAGGCCGATCCGGCGGAGGAAGGCGAGGCCGGATTCGCAGCCGCCGAGGTGTTCGCCGGGTATGCCCATTTTCCGGGATTTCTGAGAGCCGACGGCGATGTAGACGGCGTGGTAGGCGCGGCGGAGCTCGTCCATCTGGAGGTCCCGGCCGACCTTCCTCCCCAGGTGAATCTTCAGGCCCGAAGCTTCGATGGCGCGGATTTCCTTGGCAAGCACTTCCTTGGGCAGGCGGAACTCCGGGATCGCCCAGTACATCGCGCCGCCCGCCACCTGCTCCGCCTCGTAGACGTCTACGTCGTGCCCCTTGTTCGCGAGGTAATAGGCGCAGGAGAGGCCGGAGGGGCCGGAACCGATGACGGCGACTTTTTTGCCGGTCGGGGCCAGGCGCTCGACGTGCGGGACGTGGTAGTCGTCGCGGAGCGCGTAGTCGCCGATGAAGCGTTTCACGCCGCAAATCGACAAGGCTTCGTCGACCTGGGAGCGGCGGCAGTGCGTCTCGCAGGGGTGGGTGCAGACCCGGCCGCACACGGCCGGAAAGGGGTTTTCCTGGCGGATGAGCTGGTACGCTTCCGACAACATGCCCTTCGCCGCCAGGCTCATGTAGCCGGGGATGAAAACGTTCGCCGGGCAGGCGTTACGGCAAGGGGACGATTGGAGGTTGGCGCAGACCCCGGCGGTGCAGTGCTTGTCGTGGATGTGTGTTTCGTATTCGTCGCGGAAATAGCGGATGGTCGAGAGAACTGGATTCGGCGCCGTCTGCCCGAGGCCGCACATGGCGGTAAGTTTGAGCGTTTCCGCCAGTTCCTCCAGGAGCTCGATATCCCCATCCTTTCCCTTGCCTTCAGTCAAGTTCTCGAGAATTTCCAGCATCCGTTTGGTGCCGAGGCGACAGGCGACGCACTTGCCGCAGGATTCGTCGCGGATGAAGTCCATGAAATAGCGGGCGGTGTCGACCATGCAGGTGTCCTCGTTCATGACCACGAGTCCACCCGAACCCATGATCGCGCCCAGGGCGGCGAGGTTTTCGTAATCGACCGGCGTATTGAGGTGCGCTTTCGTCAGGCAGCCGCCGGAGGGGCCGCCGGACTGGATGGCCTTGAACTGTTTGCCGCCCTTGATGCCGGCGCCGATTTTATAAATGATGTCGCCGAGAGGCGTGCCCATCGGGACTTCGATGATGCCGGTATTGTTGATGTGTCCGGCCAGGGCGAAGACCTTGGTGCCGGTCGATTTTTCCGTGCCGAACTGGCGGTACCAGGAAGCGCCGTTAAGGACGATCGCCGGGATGTTCGCCAACGTTTCGACATTATTGATGCAGGTCGGCTTGCCGTAGAGGCCTTTCTCGAAGGGGAAGGGCGGCTTCTGCCGGGGCTCGCCTCTCCCGCCTTCGATGGACGCCAGGAGGGAGGTTTCCTCGCCGCAGACGAAGGCGCCGGCACCGATGCGGATTTCCAGATCGAACGCGAAGGAACTACCGAAAATACTCTTCCCAAGGATACCGGCCGCGCGGGCCTGGTCGATGGCGACGCGGAGGCGGGCAATCGCCAGGGGATATTCGGCGCGGACGTAAACATAACCCTGGTCCGCCCCGATGGCGTAAGCGCCGAGGAGCATGCCTTCGATAATCGAGTGGGGATCGCCTTCGATGAGCGAGCGGTCCATGAAGGCGCCGGGGTCGCCTTCGTCGGCGTTGCAGACGAGGTACTTTTTGTCCGACCGCTGTTCGTGGGCGGCCTGCCACTTGACGCCGGTGGGGAAGCCGGCGCCGCCGCGGCCGCGGAGTCCGGAATCCTTGACGGCGTCGATGACCTCCTGCGGCTTGCCGGCAAGCGCCTTGGCGAGAGCCCGGTAGCCGTCCCGCGCCGCGTAGGCTTCGAGGGATCCGAAGTCCATTTTCCCGCAATTCCGCAGGGCGATTTTGACCTGCCGTGCGAAAAAGGGGATGTCCTGCAACTTGGGGAGGTAACGCTCCTCTTCGTGGTCGTAATAGCAATACTCCTCGACCACCTCGCCGCCAAGCAAATGCTTCCGGACGATGTCCTCGGCTTTCTCCGGAGTGAGGCCGGTGTAGAAAATGTCGCCGGGGCGGACCAGGGCTACGGGACCCAAGGCGCAGAGCCCCATGCAGCCGGTGCTGGTTACCCGGACGGGTTGGCTTAGGCCGGCCTGGTGGAGGGCGGACTTGAAAGCGTTTTCGACCGCCAGGCAATTCGACGAGATGCAGCCGGCGCCGCCGCAAACGAGGATTTCGAACTTGAACTCCTTGGCCCAATGGTTGTAAGCGTCCGCCATCGCCGCCAAGCCGGCGGAACTGGTGATTTTTTCAGGCATTGGCGGTAACCTCCTTGGGCTGGTAACGCTCGAGAATGAGGTCGAGCTTGTCCGGCGCGACCTGTTTGTAGACGACGTCGTCGATGGACATGGCCGGCGCCAAACCGCAAGCGCCGATGCAGCGGGCGACCTCGAGGGTGAAGAGCTGATCCCGGGTCGTCTCGCCGACCTGCACCGCCAAGCGTTTCGACAGCTCCTGGACGATCTTTTTGCCGCCCCGGACGTAGCAGGCCGTCCCCAGGCAGACGCGAATGGTGTGCTTGCCGCGCGGCGACGGCGTGAAGAAGGAATAGAAGCTGACCACCCCGGACACCCGGGCCAGCGGCAGATCCATTTCCTTCGCCACCAGTTCCTGGACTTCCAGGGGAAGGTGCCCGTACAGCTCCTGCGCGAAATGCAGGACCTGGATCAGCGAGCCCTCCTCCTTGTTGTCCCTGGCGAAGCGGGCGATCTTAGCGAGAATCCGCTCCCCGCTTTCCTCTTGACAACAGCACTTGCCTTCTGCCTCGTTCATAAAGATCCCCTTATGCAAAACATAACTGGACTTTTGCAAAATCACCATTCAAACCGCCGAATGGCGATTTTGTAAAATCAAAAACCCTTGAATTTCGGGCAAAAACGATTTTTGCAAAGTGGCGATTGGCGGTTAAATCGCCACTTTGCAAAAGTTCAGACATAACCCAAAATG
>JAVBQR010000179.1:0-3688 GCA_031548865.1 Planctomycetota bacterium | reverse complement strand
GGCACCCAACGCACTAGGTAGGCGCGGGGGTTAGGGGGGAAAATTGACTACGCGAATCATAAGATCAATAATTCCACAAAGCCGTGCTTGAATAACAGTATATGTACCAAATTGAGAAATTTATGAATAAGTCCGGGTTATATACTATGATCCTAGAGATAACCAGGGGAAACCTCTAAACCAACCCCGCCGCCAACAACGCCTCCGCCAAACGCAGGTCGGACGGGGAAGTTATCTTTATATTGTACTCGCTGTCCAGCACCGCGCCAACCGTACCGCCCATTTCTTCCACCAGTTGCGCGTCGTCGGTGATGCGGTTGCCGATGCCGCCGGTGCGCAGGCCGTATTCGAAAGCTTCGATTAAGACGTCCGACTTGAAGACCTGGGGCGTTCCCACCCGCATCAGCCCGGTACGCCGCACCGTCTCCTCCACCCGGTCGCCACTGACCCGCTTTACCGTGTCGGACAAGGGCCGCACCGGAATTGCCGCCCCGATCCGCCGCGCCGTCGCGAGCAAGGCTTCCGCCACGTCCAATGAGAAAAATGGCCGCACCGCGTCATGGACCGCCACCACTTCCGCCTTCGCCCCCACCACTTCCAGGCCGTGCCAAACCGATTCCGCCCGCGAATCACCGCCAGCGACCACCAGTTCCACCCCGGCAGCGTGCAATTCCTCCCAGCGTTCGTCCTGTAGATAGGCCACGTCGTCCTGGTGCGCCACCACGATGATTTCCAAAAGCCCTCTCAGCCGTTTCAATTTTCGGCAGGTCCGGAGGAGTATCGCCTCGCCGCCGACCGCCATTAGTGGCTTACGCACCCCGCCGCCCATCCGTTCGCTAATCCCGGCGGCCGGGACAATCACGCTGAGGTCCTTTTCGCCAGCGTCCGGTCCAGCGTTAATCATGTCTTGCCCCTTTGCGAAGGCCGGGGAAACGCGCCTGGTATGGCCGCGGTTTTTGCCCGGTCCGTTGTGTCTGCCGAAAAGTGTCGGGTACCGTTGCGCCCGAAGGAAAGGGCGAAAAGCGGCGCCGGTACGCTCTTCCCGGGTTCAAATCGGGACGGGGCGGATTTATCCGAGATTTTTGCAAACAAAGGCGCCGTCGCCGCAAGGCGTCTGGCGGCATCGGCGGTCGGCCGCGGCAAATAGCTGCCGATCAGGGCGCGCACCGCCGGGAAACACCAGCTCACCCGACGCGGCGGGAAGACCGGAGCGCTACCTTCCGCCCCTTCCGCCTTCTTCGCCGCCGGTTCCCGCTTCTCCAATACAATGTCGGAAAAGCCGTCGGTTTGCCGCGCATATAGTTTGCCTTGCCGGATCAGTTCCAGTACGGCAATGAAAAAGCCGAGCATTTCAAAACGGTTGGGAATGCCCGACAAAAGGAATGAAAAGCGCGTCCGGCCCTTCTCCCGCAACACCATTTCGATCTGTTCCACCCGAGTGGAAATCGGCACTTCTTCAGTGGTGATCACGTCCGGAACCGCCAGCCGGTCGATTAGCCCCTGGAAGGCGGCCAGAAGATCCAGACTGTCCTGGTCGGATTCCCCCTCCTCCATGGGCGCGACGATGCGGAATTCCATGCGCGGGGGAATCCTCGGAAAGCGCCGCGACTGTTCTTCCGCCAGTTCGCCCAAGAGCCGCGCCGCGTCCTTGAAGCGGCGGTATTCCAATAAGGCGGCGACCAGGCCGGAGCGCGGGTCGAAATCGTCCTCCTCGCCTTCCTCTCCGGGTTCGCCCTCCTCAGGCGGGACCAGGAGCCGAAGTTTGATTTCCATCAGGCGGGAGGCGAGGTCGAGGAACTCCGCCCCTTCGTCGACATTGACGATATCCATACGCGCCAGTTCGTCCAGATAGCTCTGGAGAAGCTTGGCGATGGGGATGTCGTAGATGTCGATTTCGTCGCGGAGAATCAGGCTATGCAGGAGACCGAGTGGACCGTTGAAGGTGTCGGGGATGGTGACGTTGAGACTCATGCGGGTTTTCTACCGTTTTCCTGGCGGGGTTAGGGCGGAGACTATTCGAGATTGAGGTTTTTCGGCAAGGCGCGGGTTTGCGGCGCGGGACGCAAGGTTTTCAGCCGTAGGCCGTGTTCCACCCGGGTGGCAGCCGGAGATGACGCGGCAGGCGGATAGGAGCCGGCCACCGCCAATTTTTTATTGTCGCGCGGGCGGCCGGGGCGGATTTCCTTACGCGCCTTGGGGGAGGTATCCGAGTGTCCGGGGTAGGAGAGGACCAACTGGTAGCCGGCATTATGCCCGTCGTTGCCGCGCAGGCGGAAACGCTCCATCATGTTGCGAAGCGCCTCGGCTTGGCGGAGTAGCGCGATGGCGGCGGAAGCGGTTTCGTTGGCCGACAGGGTGTTGTGCTGGGTTACCCGGTCGATTTGCGACAAGCCGTTGGCGATTTGCCCGATGCCGTTCGACTGTTCGTTCGAGGACCGGGCGATTTCCTGGAAGAGATCCGCCACTTTCCCGGCGTTGTCGACGATTTCCCTGAGCACGCTGTCGGTGTGTTCGGCCAGGGTCGCCCCTTTTTCCAGCTTCGCCACCGTGACTTCCAGCATCTGCGCCGTGTCCTGGGCGGCCTTCGCCGACCTTCCGGCCAGGCTGCGGACTTCGTCGGCGACGATCGAGAAACCGCGTCCGTGCCGGCCGGCCCGGGCCGCCTCCACGGCGGCGTTGAGGGCGAGGAGGTTGGTCTGGAAGGCGATGTCGTCAATCAGCTTCACGACGGCGGCGATTTGCGCGCTCGTTGCCTGCAGGTCCTTCATGGCGGCGATCATCTCCGCCACCGCGTCGTAGCCCCGGTCCACGGCGGCGCGGCTGGCGGCGGCGAGCTTGTCGGCGACGTCGGCGGAAGAGGCGTTGGCGCGGGTCTTTTCGCCGATTTGCGAGATGGAGGCGGAGATTTCCTCGAGGGAGGAGGCGGTCTCTATCGCCCCTTGCGAGAGGGTTTGGCTGGCGTTGTTGATGGCGCTGGCGCCGGTGGTGACCTGGCTCACCGCGACGTTCACCTGCTGGAGCGTTTCGTTGGTCACGTTGAGCATCTGCCCGACCGCCAAGCCCAGTTCATCCTGGTTCGAGCGCATTTCCAGCTTGCTGGTGTAATCGCCGTCGGCGATGGACTTGAAGACGCCGACCTCTTTACGCTGGCTTTCGATCAGCTTCTGGATGGCGTTGGCGAGGAGGCCCGTTTCCCCACGGTGGGCAAGGAGCTCCGGTTCCACGTTATGGCGGAGGTTGCCGTCCGCCACCCGGGCGATATGGGTCACCCCGGCGAGAATGGGCCGGGAGATGCGGCTGGACAGGAACAAGCCGAGAATTATCGAGAGCAGGAAGGCGGCGATGACGAAGAAAATTTGCCAGCGGGAGTAGGTTTGGGCGGTGTGTAGGGAGGAGTCGACGGCGGCGACGGCGTTGTCGCGAATCATGTCGACGAGTTCGTCCAGGTGCTGATTGGCCTGGTCGCGGTATTCGCGGAGTTCCGAGAAGGCCAGGTCGAAGGCCTGATTGGCGATGCGGTCGAACTGGCGGCCGCCGCGGATGCCTTGGGAGAGGAGTTCCTCCTGTTTATGGAGGATGTCCAGGAGTTCGTTCTGTTTGGTGGTCCAGGCGTCCCAGGCGGCGCGGAAGGCGCGCCAGGCGGCGAGTTGGTCTGGGGTGAGGCCGAGCTTTTCGAAGCCGTCGGAGG
>JAVBQR010000175.1:0-19292 GCA_031548865.1 Planctomycetota bacterium | reverse complement strand
CGCCACCTTGGGAGACATCCAGGAAACCGGCGCCGGCGTCGTCCTCGTCCAGTCCCTCCACATCACGGATGGCGAGGAATACGAGGATCTAGCCAGACTTGTCACCTCGCTTGCCGGCATCAAGACCAGACAACGTTCCCTTGCCCCCTTCCCATGGATCGGCGTCGGCGATCCCGCCCTCGGCGTCGGCGACGGTGCTCCGGAGTACCTCGCCCGCGCCGCCCGCGCCATGGAGCCGCTGTGGAAAGAAGCTCAGCGGGAAGGCCGTACCCTCGTGTTGATGGGCCACGGCAACGAACACATCAATCAGGAGGTGTTCGCGAAGCTGGAACAGGAACTCCGCCGGCGCTATGGTTCGGAAATTTACATCGGCACCGTCGAGGCCCCGCCGCATCCCGACGACATAGTCGCCGAATTGAACCAACTCGCAAACAAACCCGCCAAGGTCTTGTTGGCTCCCCTGATGCTGGTCGCCGGCGACCACGCCCGTAACGACATGGCCGGAGACGAGGATGACAGTTGGAAAAGCATTTTCAGCGCCGCCGGTTTTGACGTGGCCTGCCACCTGACCGGCCTCGGCTCGCTGGACGCTTGGGCCGACATTTATGTCGAACACCTGCGCAAGTTGGAAATCGCGGTTCTCGCCGAACGGCGTGCGAAAGGGGAGTGAATGGAAGGCTTCGGTTTGGTTCGCAATTGGTTGGCGAGCTCCAAAGGCAGCGGGCTTTTCGCTTGGCTGTCCGCCCTGATTTTGGTCACCGCGTCGGCGCCTTGGGTAACGCCCTACGGAACAGCCGGCGAACAGGCCGCCGTCCGCCCCCGCATCGTCAGCCTCTACGCCGGACACACCGAGGTGCTGCTTCGTCTCGGCGCCCGTGACCACCTGGTCGGCATCGCCCGCCAGGACAGTTACGCCGGGCCGGAAACGGCGGGCTGGTCGGTTCCGGAATTTTCCTTGCGGGACGATGTCGAAAAATTCCTCGCCGCCGGGGCCGACCTCGTCCTCGCCCGCCCGCGGCAACTCGCCGGCGCCGGACGTTTGTGCGAGGCATTGGAAAAGATGGGGATAAAGGTCCTGGCTCCGCAGGCGGTGGGGAAGGAGGATCTGTACGACTACTGGCGGGAGCTGGCCCGGCTGGTCGGGAGGGAAGAGGCGGCGGAAAAGATGATTGCCGATTTTTCTCGGAAAATCGCGGTGTTTTCCCAGTCCGCCGCCAAACTGGGAAAACGCCCCGGCATATTTATCGAGGCGGTGCACCGGGAAGTCATGACCTTTGCCCCCGACTCGTTCCCGGCCTGGCTGGTCGGTTTGGCCGGCGGCCGGTACCTGGTGAATGCCGCCGAAGTGTCCGGCGGCGGCGCCGGCCTGCTCATACCCTACGGCCCCGAACGCCTGCTCAGCCACGCCGACGAAGTGGATATTTTCCTGTCCGAGGAAGGGGTGATGAACCGGACCGGCCTGCAGGAAATCCTGGCCCGCCCCGTTTACCAGCCGCTCCACGCTTTCCGCACCGCGAACGTCCACAAGATTCCCGAGGAGTATATCGCCCGCCCCACCCCAAGCCTCCTGGACGGCCTCGAATTGATTTCCGGATACGTCCGCGAATGGGCCAATGCGGAATGAGCGGATTTTACGCCGGTACCTGTGACTGAAATCTGAACTTTTGTAAAAGTTCAGTAATAAAAAGCGGGAGGCCTTTCGGCCTCCCGCGAACCTGCTGCAAATGCTTTCAGAATTCGTTTACACTTTCGGTTCCAGGCGGATGCGCGGCCTTTTCCGCTTTCTCGCCATGCCGCGCCTCCCGGCGCAGCTTTTTCTTGACCGGTTCAATCGCCTCCCGAACCTGTTCCTCGACATCCCCCCCAAGTTCCCGCAGACCTTGCTTAATCGCCCGCCCCTCCGGCGCGTCCTCGATCACCTTGACCGTCGCCGCCAGCGCTCTCCGCGCCCTCTCAGCTTCCCTACGTACCCGCAGCCAAGCCCAGAGGAGCGCCACCACCGTCGCCGCCGCCGCCAGGGCAAACCCCAGAACCACCCACGGATAACGGCTGAACAAAACTCCCGTCGCCGTAGTGGCCAATCCCATGACCAACATGAAAACCCCCTGTCGCCGCAGCGATAACATGATTAAAACACTCCCCAGGACAATGAACCCGATGCCGGCGGTGAAGAAGAGCCGCAGCGGTTCCAGCAGATTCGCCCAGGCCAACGTCCCGGTCGCGCCATCGCACCATTCCGCCGCCTGCCTGGCTGCTGTTCCCCCGGTCGTCCCGATGATGCTTCTGCATCCCGGCAGGAAGGTTGTTATCCAAAGCGGCGCCGTCAGCCAGGGCATTTTCGCCAGGCGAGGAACTGTCCCCGGTCCGGCCTTATTTTCCGCCATTTTTCCCTCCGCCGGCTGCAGCTTCGTTTTTAACGGACTTCCGCGTGCCGCCGGTTTTGTCAACCACCGCGGCGTCGGCTTTGACCGCCTCGGCCGCTGTCCCGGCGCCCTCCGGGGCGACAAACACCGGTCCCGGCACCAGCCAGGTCCCGGGCATGACCTTCACCTTCCCCGGGTCCAATTCACCGCCGTCGGCGTAAAACACCCGCGCCGTTACCGTCGCCTCTTCCTCGAGGCGTCCGACCCGGCCGGCATCGTCGCCGATTTTCTCGCCGGTGTTGGAGGTGTCGGCAGCCGAGTTGCTTTTTGCGGTAACCGTGCAGGCGGCTTTTTTGACGAGGGAACTTTTCCCTCCGCCCTTTTTGCCGCAGCCGCCCAGCGCCAAGGTCAGGCCGATCACAAAGACAAAACAGCTAAGCAGCGCCGACAATAATACATTTCTCAACATAAGCACTCCTAGGCAAAATCGTTCCGCATGGTCCTCCGCTGTTCACGGACGCGGTCCGGTTTGAACGAGGTTCCAGACAAAATTCGCCAGCAGGCTGATCGCCGCCGCCAGCCCGGCGATCAGCCACTTCTTCACCGTGCCGATGCGTTCGTGGCACAGCACCAGGTTTTCCTCCACGTGCCCGAGGCGGCTGTTCTGTGCGGCGCAGCGGGGAAAGCCGTCCCCGTAGGCGGCGCGGTTGAAGGACTCCGAGAGATGGTCGATTTTCACCCCGAGCTGCTTGATTTCCGCGTACAGATCGCGGGAGTCGTCCTCCTTCACGGCGTTTTCCTCCCGTTCGGCCGGCAGAGGCCGCAAGGTCTCGCGGCGGGGTTTTCCCGGTAGATCTTTTCGCGGGTCAGCCATTCCCCGGGTTTCTGCCTATAGCGGCAGGTGGAGGTATGGTAGGTTCCGTGCCTGGTGAGGAGGAACCTTTCCTCCGCTCCTTCCAGCAGCACCAGGTCGGAAAATTTCATTCCGTTGGGGTTCTGCGCCGGGTTGTCCTGCCCGACGGGAGCCGCTTCCGCCGCGGTCGCGGAGTGGTTCGCAAGCCCCGGGTCGGAGTGGTCCGGCTCCGGCGGAGTCCCGCTCCAGCCCTCCGGCAGCGGCCCCAATGCGGTAACGCCGGCCTTTTCGCCGTTCAGCCAGCCTTCCTCGCCCCGATGGTCCTCGACAAAATCCCAGCCGTCCCGGGCCGCATTCAGCACCGGCCAGAATCCGGGCCGCTTCTCCGGTTCCACTCGAAGCGCGTTCGCCGGAGGCAAAGCGCCGGGATTGGCAGGGGCGCTCGCGGTGTATTCGCCCGTTTCGGAAAAATAGTGATTGATCATTTCAAACTCCCAAATAAATGGCCGGAGTAAAACCGGCGCCAACCAGCATTGCAAAATAGTCTCCCGCTCCCGAAAGTAAGTTCGGCAGACTGACCGTGGTTCCGACCACAGCCACGCCCCAGTCCCTTTTCAGGTTCGCGGATAATCCCAACAGCGCCTTCCCCTGGCGCGTCGCCAAAAGATAACGGTCGCCGTTACAGGCATACCAGCCCTCCGGCAGTTCGCCGGCCCGGAAAGGGAACGGCCGGATGTCCCCGGTTACCGGATGCGCCGCCGCCTCCCGATCCCGGCAAGCGCCCTCGGGCGGGACGCCGCCCAGTTCCTCCAGGCCGTCCTGGAGCTGCTGGACAATCATGGTCAGTTTGTCCGCCACCGTCTCCAGCGCCGCCGGGGAATAGGGCCCGAGGTTATGGAAAAATATTTCCTGGGTGAGCGGCACCAGGCGCCGGATGACCAGGGTCTGCGCATCGCTGAGAGGATCTGCCAGCAAAATCAATTCGCCGTTCCCGTCGGAGATGTGGTTGACGCAAAAATCCAGGCCCGCCGCCAGGGTCCGGCACGCGCCGGAATCGTCCCGGACGTGGGCGTGAATATGGCTGGTTTCCAAGAACGGAAAGGGAATCGGGAATACCGTCTGGCCGCCGGAGCCAAGGTAGGAAATTGAACTAACTGTGGTGTCAAGCATGTCGGTTCCTCAATAAAACGCCTATTTGAACAGCGCGGTCAATTTGGTCCCCGCGCCAAGCACCGCCTGCAGCCCCGAGCCGCTCGAGGAGCCGCTCGCCCGCGCGTTATGCGCCTCCTGGTTCAGGAGCGCCGCGTCGTACCTGAGGCCCCAGCTTTCCAGGTTCGCCTGGTAGTCGATTTTCTGCCGCTCGTACTCGCTCCACGCCGCCTTGTCGGCGACCGCTTCCACGGCCGAGCCTTCGTTCACTTTCACGCCGGACGCCGCGTAGCCGACCGTGGCTTTGGCGATTTCCTTGCGGCTCGCCGCTGCGTGTTCCGCCAGGTTCAATTCGCCAATCTTCAGCGCCTCGTCCGCTTCCAGACCCTTGCGAAGAGCCTGCGCTTCGAGGTTGTCCGCCGCGAGTTCCGCTTCCAGCTTCGCCGACTCCGCCGCCTGCTTGCTCTGGTACACGCTGGTAACCATCGAAGCGACACTAAACGCCGGGCTTAACATTCCCATTTCTCTCTTCCTTTCCTGATCTGAAAATCACGACCCGGACCATCCCGGCGTCCTCGTGAGCCGATGCCGCGGCTCGCGATAACCTGAAGCCGAGGCGTTCGACAAAGCGGAGGCCGGTTCCGTACCAGGCGGGAATCCGCTGTTCCAAATACTCCGCCCCGGTCACTGCGAAAGCCCTATGCACTCCCCATTTCGCCACTCGTAAAACCCCGCCGGGTCGCCGCTCCATGCCGTTCCCCGACAACATCCAGACGACGGCGCCGCCGGTAAGGGGACTGGCCGGCTCCACTCCCATCATGAACAACAAGCGTCCGTCCGGCACATAGGCGTAAGCTTCGAGCGACGCCGTCAAGGAGGCAGTCAACGCCTCTTCCGGCGCGTATACGCCGCAGGCGCGGATTTCCCGCCGGTGGTCCGCCTGCAAGTTTGCGGCGAGGTATTTCGCCATTTCCGCCGTGGCGGGGACGACGTATCTAGGCCGGTTGTCCACAGCTCGCCTCCGCGACAATGGTCAAGAGGGTGAACGGGGTCGGGGTGTCGGACACGAACCTGAGGCGGGTGGTACGCGCTCCCGGCGGGGTCGAAAAGACGACGCTCTTTTCGCCGGTAAACAGGCGTATGGGCTGCCCCGGCGTTTCGTTCGTGCGGAATTTCATTTCCGCCAGGGCGCCGTCCGAGTGGCTGTACTGGCAGTCGCGGCTAGCGAGAAAACGCACCGCCGCCGAGACGGCGAAGCGGGCGCGGTTCCTGATGGTGTCGGAGTCGTCGGGCTCGAGTTCGAGAGTCAACAACTCGGCCGTGTAAGGGAGTCCCGCGTGCACGATGGAAGCGGTAAACCCGTCCGGAAAAGTCACCGCGCCGTTCTTCACTTTCAACCCGGTGAAAAGGTTGCCGTCCGCCAGGCAGGCGATTTCCTCGCCTTCCAGGTGCCCGAGGCCGCCGACCATACCCACCGGCGCGCCGCGGTAGCTGAGGCCGCAGTCCAGGAAAAATCCTTCCGCCGCGTCGTCGACAAGGTCGGAGGCGCATTCCAGCGTCTCGATGAAACGCCGCGTCGCGCCGGCGATTTTCCGCTCGACGCAAAAATAGACCTGGTCGCTGCCGTCCATGTCGACCATCGAGCCGCAGCTTTCGAACTTCCCCCGCGTTTCGTGCCGGCTCCAGGCGACGACATCCTCTTCGGGCTGGAAGGTGCAGGACAAAAGCGTGCCGTCCGACAGCACCGTCCAGATGATTCCGGAAGGCTCCTGCTGGTAGCACATGCCGAGGATCTGCCTGCCCCGGAAAAGGTGCGCCGCGTAACTGGTGAGGTCGCGGCCGGTGTAGCCGTCGGCCTCGAGTGAGTAGGAAAAACTGCGGATGGTCTGCCGCCCGCGGCCGGCGAAGATGATGGTCCGCCCGGTGACGACCGGCGCCAGAGGCGAGCAGCCGTACCAGCTCTGCACCCGCGCGTTGATGTTCAGGGGGGTGATGGCGCCGCCGCCCCCGCCGGCTTTCCATTCGCCGCCGGATGAACCCAGGAGCATGTCGTTCAGGGGAACTATCCAGCGGATTTCGTTCATTTCGCCGCTGGCGAGAGTGAACTCGTAGCTGTCCGTTTCCAGGACCGGCGAGTGCCGGGTGAAGGCGTTGTAGCAGCCGGTGTCCGAGCCCCAGAAGGCAGTCGGCTTGTTGTTGGTGCGGCCGAGGATGAGACGCTGCTCGAAGAAGGCGCAGACGCCGGGGTAGTCGTCGACGCCGCTGAAGAGGTCGTTGTCGGCCGGGAGGCCGGTCGCCTGGGCAGCGACGTTCTGGTCGGTGTAGCTTGTCGCAGTCAAAGTGGCGATGAGGAAAAAGCTGCTTTGTCCCCCTTGGGTCCGCGAGCGGTAAAGCCGGTAGCCGTTGGCGCCGGATACCGCGTTCCAGGCGAGGGCGGTGATTTTATTGCCCGACAGGCCGGCGTTGTAGTCGGCGACGTAATTGTCGATCGCGGTCGCGAGGGCCGACTTGGCGGTTCCGGCCAGCCCTTTGTTGCCGGCGGTGAAGCATTCGTTCAGCAGTTCCGACAGGTTCGTGGCGGTCCAGTAGATGATGCTTTCCGAAGTGGCGTTCGGTTTGACGTGGTGCCAGCGGTAGGTGTCGCCGCTGATTCGTCGCGAATTCGTCTGGTAACCGCAGCTTTCGAGAAAAGCGATCATGGCGTCGGCATTCATGTCGTGGAAGCGGAGGTTCGCCGGAACGTAGGAGTAGTCGTGCTCGCGGAGCCAGGTGTAGAGTTCGGAAAAGGTCCCGGATGCCGGGGCGCTGAGGAGATTCGCATTGACGGCGGTGACGCTTTCCGAAGGTGGTGATTCGCCGCCGGTGGCGGAGACGGCGGTGACGAGATAGCGCGAGTTGTCGCCGCCGGAAGAAGTGATGCGCAGATTTTCCGGCGTGGCGGTGCGTTGGTTGGTGACCAGGCGCTCCAGCCGCCAGTCGTGGTGATCGTGGCGCGAGAGCCGGCGGGGCGGGTAATCCGCGTGGGCGAGAATCATGACGTCGGCGGTTTGGGCGTAGCGGAGTCGCGGCAGGACGTCCACCGGGTATGGCGTCTCGACGACCACTTCCTGCCCGGCCTTGGCGTGTCCGGCCGGGTAGACCACGATGCCGCCGTCCTTGATAATCCGCATTTTGTAATGCCCGAATTCCAGCATGTAGGATTGTTGGACGGAAAAGCGGAAGGGGATGAAGTGGGACGGCGTCGCGTCCGAGAGGGCGCGGGCGACCATCCGGAGGCCGCCCCGTTTCACCGCGCCGCCGTGGCTGCGGGTGATGAGGTTGGCGAGTTTTTCCGCGCCGTGGTAATAATATTTCCAGTCGCTGCGGCCGTGCAGGGCGGGGTCGAGTTCGCCGCGGTTGAAGGAGAATTGCCTGAGGGTGACTTTCGACATGGCGCGTCCTTAAAAACGTGAGTTGAGAAAATCGCCGTCCGGCAGGCGTGGGGATGACGATTCCCGCATGTCCAGGGCTTTCGCCAGTTGCAGCTGGGCCGAGTAGGTGGAGAGGGCGGCGGCGTGCGACTGCGGATCGGCGTGGATGGCGAGGCTGAGTTCGGCCGCCAGCCGCCAGGCGAGGGCGCCGGCGAACTGGGGGTCGAATTCCTCGCAGGGGACCAGCCGGGTGGTGTATTCGAGGGCGGCGTTGGGGAGGTTGGTGAGTATCGCCTTGTGGCGGCCGTCGGCGGAACGCCCGACCTCGAAGGGGTGCGCGGCTTGCCGGGGCTGGGCGCCGGAAGCGGAGGCGGGGATGAGCCGGCGGGCCTGGAGGCAGTCCTCGGGATAAATGTAGGCGTGGGCGAAGCCGAGGGTGGGGCTGGCGAGTTCGGCCAGCGTTTTCCGCCGCATGGCGAAGCCCCAAGGGTGATCCCGCAGGATGGAGGCGAGGGCGGTGTCCCAGTGGATTTTCAATTGAAATGCTTCGGGATTCGCTTCGGCCAGGCTCTGAATGGGTTCACGCGAGAGATTGGCCAGGGCGAGATTGATGATGTCCATTTTGGAAGCCATGGCGGTTTTTTCCTTGACAAAATTGGTTGTCTATATAGGCGTCAAAAAATTGGTCGCGGACCGGTATTTGCTGCAAGGTTGGATAGGGGGCGGGACTGGCGTTGCCCCGGCCCGCGACCGTGGATTAGGGAAGGGCTAAGGAAATTTACCGGCCGGAGACGTGCGGTTCTACTTGCATCCGACTTGGCCTCCGGCCGGGCTTTTTACCTCAACGTCGGGCTTTGCGCGGCTTGCACCAGGCCGGCGGTGACTTTCGCGCCGGCGGCGCCGGAGTAGGCGAGACGGAGGTAGCGGTCGCAACCCGAGGGCAGGGGCGCGGCCAGGACCACCCCGCCCGCCTTGACCCGTTCGGCGTCGATAAGGTAGGTTACCCGGTCGACGGCGCCGGCCATGTCCGCATTGGCGGAGCTTTCGACGCTGACGCTGAGGGCGGTGCTGGCGCCTTTACCGAGGGCGACCTGGAGGTAGACGGCTTCGCCGAGGCCGAGGTCCTTTTGCCCCGCGTCGACACAGTGGTCGGAGACGGAGGCGGTGGCGGTGAGGGTTTGCTTGGTGGAAAAGGTGGCGTCAAGATCCCACATGATAGAGTCCTTTTATTTTGGTAATTCCGGTTTAGAAATTGAAATTCCGAAAACTGCCCACGGCGGCGCACAGGTTTCGCTTACGCCGTCACCGGGCTTTCGTTCGAGCCGATGGCGTCGACCTGCCGCACCGGAACCCCCTTGAAGGAAGTGACGTTTTCGCCGGCGAAGTTGGCCATGGTGAGGTTGACGTTCGACTTTTCCGCCGCCATGAGGTCGAGGAGGGTTTTCACTTCCCGGTTCATGTACCAGGCGGCCTTGCCGAGACGGATGTTCGGGATGAGGTTGTGGGCCTTCACCATGCAGCGGATCAGGGCCGCGCCGGATGCGCCGGCCGAGCCGCCTTCCAGTAGGGTCTGGAGCTGCGCAGTGTCGATGTTCGCGACCCGCACCACATAGCGCCAGTCGCGGACGCAGAGCCCGAGGGACCATGAGTAGTTCGTTTTGTAGCCCATGTATTCGTTGGCGTCGTCGTCGACGACCGGGCAGCGGCCGAGGTACTCGCGCCGCAGGCCCGAGGCGGTCCCCTTGGGGTAAATCATGTGGAGGGACAAGTCGCCCCAGACGCAGAGCCAGGCCGAAGTGCAGTTGGGGCCGGTGCCGCCGGCGTCGATGACGTTCGCCGCATTCTCGGCTTTAAGCGGGTTCAGGGTGTTGTAGCGGGGGGCGAGGCCCTGGAAGGCGGTGGGGGTTTCGGCGAGGTCGCCGTAGAAGATGGTTTTGGCGACTTCCTGGTTCATGCTTTCCAGGAAAGCGCGTTCTTCCGAAAGGAGGAAGTCGGCTTGCTGGCCGTTCAGTTCGGCGAGGGCGGCGTCGACCACGGACCAGGTTTCCAGGATGCCGATGCGGTCGTCGACCTGTACGGTACGGCTTTTCGCCTTGGGGACGCCGCGGTTGAGGCTGCGCCAGTAGCTTTCCGGAAGGCCGGTGCGGATGACGGTGCGGTGGGTGGTGAGGTTGTTGGCCTCAAGGAACATCGCGTCGTCGAGGACTTCGTTCGACTGTTCGAGGATTTCCATGACCCGGCCGATTTGCTTGTCGGGGCCGAGGCGTTTGGCGTAATCGGCGAGGGTGAGGCTGCGCATTCCGATAGTGGACATGAGTACTCCTGTGAAATTAAGGACAAAGTTCGGGTGGAAGCGTCGGGACAATGCCGGGCGCTTTGGTCAAGTTGGTTTTACGGGTGTTTCCGGACGGTTTATTTCAAACCGGGGAAGAGAAGTTGGGCCGTGGACATGGCCCGGGCCGAGTCGCCGGCGCCGGACGGGGAGCAGTCCTCGGACACGGCCTGGGAGACGCGGGCGAGGAAGTAGAACATTTCCGGCCAGTTCTGGACGTTCATCTGGCGGATTTGTTCCATCAGGAGGGGGCTCCCGTAGCGGCGCATCATGGCCGCCACTTCCCCGCCGGTGCGGGCCAGGTTGCGGCCGCCGAATTCCGGATGGGAGCGGATTTCCCGTTGCCATTCGGCGTTGTTCCGGTCGATGAAGCGGGCCTGTTCCCGTTGCCGTTCCTGGTCGAGTTCGGCATAGACGCTGGCCAATTCCTGGGCGCCGTTTTGGTCGAGGCCGAGTTTTTTCGCGACCGGCAGGAAGCGGGCCATGGCCCGAGGGTCGGCGCGGTAGCCTTCCGGCCAGGCGAACTCGCCGTAGCCTTCCGAGGGCTCGGCGGCCAGGAACGCATCGCCTTCGGGCGAATGCGCCGGGGCGTTTCCGGGGTTGCCGCCGGCGTGGTCGCCGGCGAGGTCACGCCGGAAAGCGTCGCGCGAAGCATCAGGAAGAGGGTCGCGGCTTGCGGCGGCGCAGTCGTGTCGGTTGTCCGGGGCGAAGTCTCCGGCGAGGAAGCCCGGGGCGGAACGTTCGGCTTCGACACGGGGCCGGGCGATGGCCCGGACCGCCCGGAGGGCGCCGTCATCACGCGGGGTGGGGCCGTCGTCCGCGCGTTGGTCCCGGCCGGGGAGCGGCGTTTCGGGGCGGCGTTCATGGGCTGGGTTGTACCTGTCGTTCATGTGTTCTCCTGTAAAAATGTTTACCCCCCGTCATGATGCGCCGGCAGCGCGCTTGCACAACCATGGACGTCCGTAGGGGTCGAAGAAGCGGATGCTTCCTCATGTTTCAGCAAATTTCTTCCTGTATGAAATCCTCCCGATCCCGATCGGGTCCGGGGCTGTTTTCGTGGGGTCCGGGCGTTTCGCCTCGCTGGGGATTGGTTACGGCCAGGGCGATGCGGATAAAGCTTTCCGGTTCGAGATTGAGGCGGAGGGTGTGCCAGAGCTCGAGGGCGGCGGCTTTTTTACCTGCCGCGTAGGCGGCGTCTTCGCCGGAGCGGCGGACATTGGCGAAGATTTGCCCGTAGTCGAGAAGGTGCTCCAGGAGGCGCTCGCCTTCGGGGAGGCGGGCGACGGTTTTCAAATCCCTTCCGAATTCTTCGCGTTTTTGCCGGAACGCCGCCATTTCGCGTTCGCGTTTTTCCCGTTCTTGCCGGAGTTCCCAGGACATTTGTTTTCTCCTTCTGCCTTGCGCTTTTTTGCGGTGGTTTCTGGTCTACCGCATCGACATGATTGAGTTGTACTTCCGTTCACGCAGCGCAGAAAAAATAATTTCTGTTGAGTGGATTTTTTTTGAAAATGGGGGTGTTCGCCCCCCTGGCCATTTTTCCTTGAGAGGCAGAGGGTTACAAATTTTTATGTATCTATAATCAGCTGTTATGTATAGACAGATAAATTGACTGGCATACCGGCGGGTGTTTTGGTAAAATATTATCCCGATTGGCAGAGTTGCGGAGGCCCGAAACCGGCAAAAAAACCCCACCTCACCGAGATGGCGAAGAGAAAAAAAATGAAACAATATCGGGACCTGTTCAAACTATACCTGCTGATTTGGCTGGCGGCGGTCCTGGTCCCGGCCGCGCTGGTCCTGCTGTCCGGCACCGGCATCGCCGAGTTGCGGCAGGCCGCCCGCGATGTCATGCGCCAGGTAGAAGTGTGGAAGAACCGGGCTGGCGCGAAGCTCACCGAGGAATTCCGGGCGGTAAACCCGTTGGAAGACACGGATGGCGAAAAGCCGGCGGAGAGGAAGGGATCGGCCGGAGCGGCCGCGACGCCGGCTCCGCCGAAAGCGCTCTAGGACGCTGTAAATTCGCTGAGCTTCCATCTGGCGGATTTTTCGGAAAACGCGAGCGGTGCTTGTAGGCTCGATTATCGCAATAAAATCCCCACCCACCCCAAAACGAGGAGGATTATTCATGGCGCAGGAAGGGTCAGTAGCTCCCAAGGAACGCGTCAATATCGTCTACAAACCGGCCACCGGCGACGCGAAGGAGGAAACGGAACTTCCTTTCAAAATCCTGGTGCTGGGCGATTTCACCATGGCGCAGGACGGCCGGGCGGTGGAGGACCGGGAGCCGATCAGCGTGGACAAGGATAATTTCAACGATGTCCTGAAAGGGCAGAACGTAAAAATCGACCTCTCGGTGGCGGACAAGCTTTCCGGCGAAGCCGACGCGCAGCTGGCGGTGAGCCTCGACTTCAAGTCCATGGCCGATTTCACCCCGGACGTAGTGGCCCAGAAGGTTCCGGAATTGAAGAAGCTGCTGGATCTCAGGGAATCCCTCAAAGCGGTAAAAAGCCCCATCGCCAACAGCCCCGCCTTCCGTAAAAAAATTCAGGGCCTGGTGGACGACCCGGAAGCCCGGGCGAAGCTGATGGCCGAACTTGGCCTGTCCGAAGACAAACCGGCCGAATGAGAGGATAAAAATGTCAGCCGAAGAAAAGAAAGCCGCGCCGGCCCCGGCCGCCGGCGAAAGCCAGGAAATGTCCCTCCTGGACGCGATTGTCGCGGAGACGTCCTTGAAGCCGGCCGACGACAATTACGCCGTCGCCAAAACCGGCCTCGAAGCCTTCCTGAAGGACCTCATGGCCGGAAAGAGGGGCGTCAAGATTTCCGGCGACCTGGTCGACGAACTCATCGCGCAAATCGACCAGAAGCTCTCCCTGCAAATGGACGCCATCGTCCACCACCCCGATTTCCAAAAGCTGGAGTCGACCTGGCGTTCCCTGAAGTTCCTGGTCGACCGCACCGATTTCCGCGAAAACAACCGCATCCAGATCATGAACGTCTCCAAACAGGATCTCCTTGACGACTTCGAAGACACCCCCGAAGTCGTCAAGTCCGGCCTTTATAAACAAGCCTACACCGCCGAATACGGCCAGTTCGGCGGCCAGCCCTTCGGCGCCATGATCGCCAACTACGATTTCGGCCCTGGCCCCCAGGACGTCAAGCTCCTCCAGTACGTCGCCTCGGTCGCGACCATGGCCCACGCGCCTTTTATCGCCGCCGCCGCGACGTCCTTCTTCGGCATCAAGAAATGGGCCGAACTCCCCAACCTGAAGGACCTCGCCTCGATTTTCGAACAGCCGCAGTATATTAAATGGAAATCGTTCCGCGATTCCCAGGACGCCCGTTCGGTCGGTCTGACGGTGCCGAAGTTCCTTCTCCGCCTCCCTTACGGCACCGACACCGTTCCGACCAAGCTTTTCAATTACCAGGAAAAGGTCGGCGACGGCGACGCCGATTTCTGCTGGGGCTCCACCGCCTTCGCCCTGGCCTCGAAATTCACCGACTCCTTCGCCAAATACCGCTGGTGCGCGAACATCATCGGCCCCCAGGGCGGCGGCGCGGTGGAGGACCTCCCCGTCTACCAGTTCGAGGCGATGGGGGCGATTCAGTCGAAAATCCCCACCCAGGTCCTGATTTCGGAACGGCGCGAATTCGAGCTGGCCGAACAAGGCTTCATCGCCCTGACCATGAGGAAAGGCTCCGACAACGCCGCCTTCTTCTCGGCCAATTCCTGCCAGTCCCCGAAGTTCTTCGGCAATTCCCCGGAAGGCAAGGAAGCGGAGATGAACTACAAACTCTCCACCCAGCTTCCCTACATGATGATCATGAACCGTTTCGCGCATTACATCAAGGTCATCCAGCGCGAGAACATCGGCACCTGGAAGGAAAGGGGCGACCTGGAGGCCGAGCTCAACAAGTGGGCCAGCCAGTACGTGACCGAAATGGACAACCCCGCCCCGAGCGTCCGCTCGAAGCGGCCCCTGCGCATGGTCGCCATCGAGGTGAACGATGTCCCCGGCGACCCGGGCTGGTATTCGGTGTCCCTGAAGGCCAGGCCGCATTTCAAATACATGGGCGCGTCGTTCGTGCTGTCGCTCGTGGGTAAACTCGACAAGAAGTGATACTGTTATCGTCTAGCGGTTTGCGAACCCGGTTTTCAGCTTCGCTTTGCCGCGTAGCCTAGGTTCGGCCCGCTGGCGGTTCTTATGAAAGGACGGTGGCATATGGCTCTTACCTCATACATGAAGGTAACCGGAAAATCACAGGGCGAAATCAAGGGCGATTGTCCCCAGGGCGGCGACAAAAAGGACAAGGTCCTGGTCTATGAAATAGACCACAACGTCGAAATCCCCAAGGACACCCACACCGGCCTCCCGACCGGCCAGCGCATCCATCATCCCATGATCATCACCAAGCACAAGGATCAGGCCTCGCCGAAGCTGTTCCAGTGCTGCTGCAACGGCGAGCAGTGCGAGGTGGAAATCCTCTATTTCCGCATCAAGGCGGACGGCACCGAGGAGAATTACTTCAAGATCAAGCTCGAGGAAGCGATTATCGTGAACATGCGCGAATTCACCCCCACCACCTTCCTCGCCGAGAACAAACCCTACCAGGACATGGAGTCCGTTTCCTTCACCTATTCCAAAATCACCTGGACCTACACCGACGGCAACATCGAGTTCACCGACGACTGGAAGAAGTGATACGGCGCCTGTCAACCACAGAGAGCACAGAGCTTACAGAGAACCGTAATCCCACAACGCTACTTTTACGGGAACCACTTCCGTAGTCCTCTGTGCTCTTGGCGCATCTCAACTCTGTTACGTCGATCCGCATCCTGTTACGCCTGACTCCTCTCCACACGTCATTCCGGCGCCACAAGCGTTGAACCGGGGGGAGGCGTAACTCGCCGGAATACAAGCCCATGAACCGTCGCTGGGTGGTTCCACTAAACACCCTATCAGTGTCGGATCTTACGCCTCCGTAAGACAAGGAGCAAACGCCACTGTAGCGATCGCCAATCGCCTGGATTCCGGCGAGTTACGCTTCCCCCCGGTTGAACGCTTGCAGCGCCGGAATGACGTGTGGGATTAGATCCGATGTGGCAGAACGAAGAGTTATTTTTACACAAGCTTGAGATGCGCCTCTGTGTTCTCTGTGTCCTCTGTGTTAAAAATCCCGCTGCAAAGGAAGACGGCAAATGCGCGAACGCCTGCTTGAACGCATTCGCCGCAGCGAAGAGAAAAAAACCTCCGACCTCCCCGAATCCAGGCAGATCCTGGATTCGGTCCAGCGCCACTTGTCCCTCCTCCTGAATACCCAAAGGGGAAGCGTCCTCATCGCCGACGACTACGGCATCCCCGACTTCTTCTCCCTCTTCGGACTCGGGGACGTCGAGGCGCTTTCGCGGCTGGAAGCGATGCTCGAGAAAGTGGTGGAAAAATACGAGCCGCGACTCAGGGACGTCAGCATCAAAGTGACGAACCGGGACTCGGCCGGCCTCAATCTGCACCTGGTGCTGGCCGCCAAACTCCCCATGGAAGGCTCGGACATGAACGTCTCTTTCGATACGGTTCTGGATTCGGGCGGGAGAGTCAGTATCGATTAGCCGTTTCCCTTTAAATCAGCCGGCCCGAATGCGGAACCGCATTCATACGCGGACGCAGCCTATGCAGGATTCACTTTATTACCAAGAGGAACTGTCGATTCTCCGGGACCTCGCGGCCGAGTTTTCCCGCGAATACCCCGCCCTCGCCCCCATGCTCGCGGCAACCGGAACCGACCCGGACGTCGAGCGTATCCTCGAAGGCACCGCCTACCTTTCCAGCTTTGTCAAACAGCGCCTGGACGACGAATTCCCGGAAATCATCCAGGGGCTTCTCCAGTACGTCTATCCGCATTATCTCCGGCCTGTCCCCTCCGCCACCCTGATCGCCTTTTCCTCCCCGGCCGCCGAGATTAATGTTCCGCGCGGCATCGAGGTCAGTTCGGTCCGGGTCGACGACCTTGTCGTCCGTTTCACCACCGCCGCCGCCTGCCGGGTGCGGCCGCTGGAGGTGTCCCGGGTCACGCTGGAACGCCACGGCGACGGCCGGGCGGCCTTGTCGGTGGCCTTCAATTCCGCCCTGCCGCTCGCGGATTTGCACCTGGACGATTTCTCCATTTTTGTGAACGGCCCCTACGCCGACGCGGTGAACAGCCACCGCTTCATCCTGGATTATCTGGACGGCGTCAGCATCCACGCCGCCGCCACCGGCGCGGCCGGGACCACCGTCCACCGCCTCCCCGCCGCCGCCCTATCGGCCGGGGGGCATGAGGACGACGAGCCGCTTCTTCCCTGGCCGACCCGATCGTTCCGCTGCTACCGGCTGCTGCAGGAGTTTTACCTCTTGCCGGAGAAATTCCTCTTCTGGCGCCTGCGGGGTCTGGAAAAGTGGGTGAACCGCGGAACCGGAAACCGTTTCACGGTGCGTTTTGAACTGGCCCGCGTCCCGGAGCGGATTCCCGAATACAACGCCGAATCCCTTATCCTGAACGTGGTCCCGGCGGTGAATGTTTTCCCGAATTCTGCCGAACCGATTCGCCTCGACCACCATCGCCGCGAATATCCCGTCGTGCCCCAGGGTTATTCCGCCGAAAAGTGTCAGGTCTACAGCGTTCGCCGGGTGGGATCCAGGAATCCCATCGACAATGTCAGCCGGGATTACCTGCCGGTGGAAAAGGTCATGGCGGCGCGGCCGGCGGTGCCGGTTTATTCCCTGCACCGGAGGCGGAGCGAGAACTCCCGGGTGAGTACGGTGTCGGTGTCGGTGGTTTGGCCCGCCCTGCAGATTCCCCAAGGGGAAATCATGTCCATGGATCTCCTGTGCACGAACGGCGATTTGCCGTCGCAGTTGCGGGTCGGGGACGTGCGCCTGGCCACGGAGTCGTCCCCTCCCGAGGCGTCGTTCCGTAACGTGGTGCCGCCGACGGCGATGCTCCAGCCGCCTTTGGGCAAGGGGACCTTGTGGCGCCTCTTGTCGTACTTTCATGTAAACCTGACCAGCCTCGCCAGCCGGGAGGCCTTGCGGAAACTTCTCGCCCTGCACGTTTTCCAGGACAGCCGCGACCGGCTGAGGGTGCAGTCGAACCTGCGGCGGGTCGAGGCGGTGGAGGATTGCCGGGCCTACCCGGCGGAGCGGCTGATTCGCGGCGTGCCGCTCAGGGGGCGGCGGCTTGAGGTCACTTTGAACCGCAGCGGTTTTGCCGCGTACGGGGACATGCGGATTTTCGGGGAGGTGTTGGACCATTTGTTTGCCGAATACGCTTCGATGAATTGTTTCACCGAGACGCGGATTATCGACGCCGAGACCGGTGAATATTGGCAGGGGAAGCCGCGCTTGGGGCAGACGCCGCTGGTATGAGGGGCGATTTGAAAATAGCGGTAAATAGCGGTAAAAAAAGCGGTTCAATAAAATCCAGCCGAATGGCTGGTTGCGGGGTTCCAAAGGGGGCGCAACCAGCCCCCTTGTGAAATGCGGTTATATTTTTTAATGGATAACGAGGTTATCTCATTAAAAAATTTCCTCTACGGAGCAAAGCGTCAGCGTGCTCCAAACGAAGCGGCATCGGTAGTCAAGAACGCGTCTGCATCGGTCACGATCTCGCGATCCAGGGGGTCGGTAGTGGAAGGTAGGTTTTTCCCTCCTCCTCTTTGGAGAAACGAGGATGCAACATGGGGTGATGTCGCGGCTCATTATGACCAGCTCGCGCGGCGCCCGCCTGGGCGGGAGCCTGATGGATCGCAAAAAACTTTGGGGCACGCCATGACGGCAAACGCTTTTTCGGCTTCCGAGGAGGACCCGGTCGACATCGAGGTCGAACTGGATCTGGCGCCGGACATTGCCGTGCCGCCGCTCGAGGCGGAATTGTTCGCCCATCCCGAGTATTTTTCCTATTTCCAGACGGTGAGTTTTCTCCGCCGCATGCACCGCATCTGGACCCTGGAACGGGAAAGCGAGGAGGAATTCCTCCGCCACCATTTGCGGGTGGACGGCTACCTTTCCCTCGCCTTCCCCCCGAACGACGTCGTCGGCATCACGGTCATTCCCCCGTCGGGCGCGCCGGCCGGCGGAGCCTGGCGTTATCCCGATTTCGACGAAGGCGAACGCATCCGGCTGGTCGCCACCTTCATGGGGCTGTACGGTTCCGCTTCCCCCTTGCCGACCTTTTACACCGAAGAGCTGCTGGACGATTACCGTAACGACCTGTCGGCCTCGAAGGCGTTCCTGGATTTGGTGGGACAGCTGTTTTTCATCCGCTATTACCAGGCGCTGGGGAAATACAGTCTGCTCGACCGGGTGGTGGCGGAAGAGGACCGGGCGATTGTCGGGCGCATGCTGTGCTTGTTGGGGATTGGCAACAGCGATCTTCTGGGCGGGCAGACCCTGACCAACGGCGAAGCCGCCTGCACCGGCCTGTTTTCCCTGCGGCAGCGCTCGGCGTCGGGGCTGGCGTCGTATTTGGCGGAGCGGTTCGCTTTGGAGCTGGAGAATATTGTCATCGAACAATGCCTGGCGGTGGACAAGCCGATACCGCCGGACCAGCGCGCCTGCCTGGGAAGCTCGGCGGCGCGCCTCGGCGAGGACGCGGTGCTGGGGAGCCTGGTGCGGGACAGGATGGGGTCGTTCCGGCTGGCCTTGCGTAATCTCGGCGACGACGCCTACCATTCCTGCCTCCCCGGGCGTAAGGGCTGGCGGGATCTGCGCTGGGCGGTGTCGTTTTATGTCAACGACCCCCTGGAATACGAAATTCGCCTTTGCCTCAAGCGGGAGGATTGGGAACCGGTCCGGCTCACCGGGCGGAAGTGGAACGAACTCGGCGGCGACGCCTTTCTCGGCGGCGCCCGCCTCGGGGACGGCGGCGACGTGGCGGGTTGCCGCTTCGCGGGAGTGACGGACTGCCGGGCGGATGAAGAGACTTAGGCTTTCCGCAGCGCCGCGAGGTGGGCGACGATTTCCTTGCCGCCGGCGTCCCAGGCGAAGGCGATGCTGCGGTCGGAACCTCTGACGATATCCCGCCATAAGGGCGAAGCGGTGTTGATTTCAAAGTAGGCGGTGTCGAGGCGGCGCGGCAGGCCGATGGGGGGATGCTCGATATCCTGGAGTTCGATGCCGGGCAGGGCTTGGACGACCAGGTGGCGGAGG
>JAVBQR010000190.1:0-11290 GCA_031548865.1 Planctomycetota bacterium | reverse complement strand
CTTATGGGGAAGAATGGAGGCTAAGCATGGTCAGAAGAATTTTTACAGGTTCCCGACGCAAGCGGAATAACATCATGTCCCCGAAACTCCGGCATTCCATTATTTATCCCCTTCGCCCACCCCTTTCGGCACCAACCCATTAAATATCACCCGCTCTCCCTTGACCCCAACACTCGCCCTATAACTTCCATTGGGAAAGGACTGAAAAAATTCCCGGGCCATATCGGCAAAAGTGTCGAGACGCTCCGCATCGGCCCGGATCAAACGCCGTTTCTCCGGTAAAGTCGCATAGCGGTCCCTGAACCAGTCGGCCAAGGCATCCAGGAATTCCGGTGTAACCCGCCAGCTTCCCACGGTGGAAACGCAGCCCGCGTCAACCTCCGGCGCCGACCCGCCCGGCCAGTTCAATTCCCCCGACTTGGCCGGCAAGCCGGACGGATCCGTCGCCAGCCAGCCGGTCCCCGGTTGCTGGTAAAACTGCCAAACCAGCCGCGCCCCATTCACCATGATCGGCGGCAAACGCAATTCCCCGCCTGCCCCGTCAGAATTTTCCTGGAAATGGGCGCCGAAATGTTCGGAATCCCACAACTGACTCCCCGGATCGGCATGTTGCCGCACACCGTCCAACCAGCGTTCCAATGCCTGATTGAACTCCTTGCCGGCGGCGGCGGTATCCTCGCCGGCACGAATTCCCCAGGCCAAGGTCACTACCGGAAGTGGTGGATAAATTAACCCCTTAGGTAAAACCGGGGAAGACACTCCCAGCCAGCCGTCGCCGCTCATTTTGGCGAACCAGGTGTCGTGCAGCCATTTCCAGGCCAGATCCCTCCGACCGGCGTCGTCGGAAAAACTCGCGTCCCGGGCCAGGCGGGCGGATTGTATTCGCCAGGCTTCCATCACGTCCGGCGCCACCCGGAAGAAAGCGGAAAGCTCGGTATGTTGCTGAACAGCCGGGGGCTTGGCTCCCAGTCCTTTCGCCACCTCTCCCGAAAACGTTTCGGCGGTGGCGAACAGTTCCCCTCCCCCTGCCTCGCCGAATACCCCCCAGCCCTCGAACTCCGGCTGCATTGGCTTAATCAACACCCTGATGTTTTGCAGTCGCTCATCGTGCTCCAGTTTGCCGATTTCCCTGGTCGCGGCGGCAAAAGGATCGGCGAAAGCGAAGTGCCCCGGTTCAGCGGCCGCCAGGGGCGAGCCGCTTCCGCCATTTTCCCCTCCCCCTCCCGCCACTTCCGGCCTAATTCCGCCATACACCCGCGCATCGTCTCCGGCCACCCGGGGGCCCAACGGTTTCGCCCGGCCGTCCCAGTTGTCCAGGGTATCCTTCAGGAATTCCTCGCTTAACCCGAGAAGCAGCCAATTATCGTGATGCGCGTAATAGAAACGCGTGCCCGATTCCTCATCCTCATGGAAACGGATCTTGTCGGGTTCGTCGAAATAAATCAGCCCGTGGAGCCAAGCCGGCGCTTGGGCGATGAAGCCGTATTCGCCCGGGTGTTTACTGCTGCCGAAAACCAGAATATTATTGGGGAGGAAGATGCGGTGGAGAAAGCCGACCCGGCGATAGTTCGCGGCGAAGTCGTGCAGGAGGTCGATGTCTCTGGAAGCGAATTGCCGTCCATCGAGAGCGGCGAGGGTGTGCTGGAAGGCGGTGAAGTGCCTGTGGAGGATCCGCATCACCCCGGGATCGGCGAAGCCGCGCCGGAGAATGGTGCGGAGATCGTGTATTTCGACCGCGAAATCGGTCCCCGGCGGGAGATTCTCCCAGGCGCTTCGGCCGGGGTCCCAGCGGTTCAGGAAATAGCCCAGGATTAAGCCGAAGGTCACCAGAATTACCGCGAGACCGGCCAGGCAACCGCAGGTCAAGCCGAGACAGTCGCCCCGCCGGTACTTACGCACCGGCGGCGGATTGGGTTCCGTGAATTTTTCGTACGGGATGGCATCGTCGCCCATGCGGGTCTCCGTGGGAAGCGGGTGGAATGGCAAAATCTGTAGCCAAGCATTATCTCCATCCGGCGCCATATTTCAACCTGCCAGTAAATTTGTCCAATCGGAATTGGGTAAATAAGACATACAATGGTAATGGGGTGGAAACAGGGTGCGGTCAATGATGCCAATCGAACGGGGGTGGGAGATGGACGTTTCATCCGTGTTGTTTGGCGGTATCGCGGTATTCAGCGCCGTTTGTGTGATAGCGGTGCTTTTTTTTGAACGGAAAAACCCGGCTTCGAGCCTGGTATGGGTAATGGTGCTGTTATTCATGCCGGTGGCGGGGTTCATATTCTACCTGTTTCTCGGATCGGGATTCCGGATCAGCAAGAAGAAACTTTATCTCCTGAAAGCCGCGCGCGACGAAATCTACAACAATCACATCATGAACCATCTGATACTCGCCAAATCGAACCAGGCCAATCCTTACCAGTCGGAAGCAAAGCAATCGGAACCAGACCAGGCCGAATCGGACCAGGCCAAAGCAGTTCCGGCCACCGGAACGCCACAGGATGCGTCCCCCCTTCCCCACCCTCTGCTTTGCTATCTCGCCAATGAAGCGGACGGCCCCGTCACCGACAACAATCAAGTCGACATATTCGTGGACGGCCAAGACTTGTTCGAACAAATGTTAATCGATTTGCGTGCCGCCCGACACCACATCCACATCCTGTTTTACATATTCCGCAACGATGAATTGGGCCGGAAAATCCTCGCCGTCCTCACCGACAAGGCTTTGGCCGGCATCGAAGTGCGGCTGATTTACGATTCCATCGGCACCTTCATGGCCTCGCGGGCGGCGTTCCGGGAATTGCAGGCGGCGGGCGGCAAGGTCGAACCGTTCGCGCCGGTGTTCAGCAGCCTCAGTTCGCATTTACGCTTGAATTACCGCAACCACCGGAAAATCGTCGTCATCGACGGGCTTATCGGCTATGTGGGCGGGATGAACGTGGGGACCGAATACCTCGGGCAACACAAAAACCTCAGCCCCTGGCGCGACACCCACCTGCGTTTCACCGGTTCCGGGGTTTGGTTCCTGCAGGAGCGTTTCCTCATGGACTGGAGCTATATCTTGTCGTCCGATCCGCACCAAATCGACCTGCATACCTATTTCCCCGACCCTATCGCCACCGGCACCACCGCCCTGCAAATCGTCTCCAGCGGCCCCGATACCAAAGAAAGCCCCATCAAAGCCGGCATGATCGGCATGATTTACAGCGCCAAAAAATCCGTCTATATCCAAAGCCCCTACTTCGCGCCCGACGACTCCTTCGCCGACGCCCTGCGCTTCGCAGCCCGAGGCGGTGTGGATGTCAGGCTGATGATTCCCGAATTATCTGATTACCAAATCGTACACATGGCGACCCTAGGGTATGCCAGGGACTTGCAAAAAACCGGCGTCAAGATATATTATTATCATGGATTTATTCATGCCAAAACTGTGGCCGTCGACGGCGTTATGGCCACCATAGGCACCACCAACATCACCAACCGCTCCTTTACTCTGGATTTCGAAGTGAACGCCTTCATTTATGATCCCGAGTTCTGCCGCCGCTGCCTGGAAATTTTTCACGAGGACGAAAAGAAAAGTATGCTTCTGACAGACAAATTCTATTTGAATAAAAACCCCTTGGTTTTAGCCAGCTACAATTTTGCCCGCATGTTCGCGCCGATGATGTAACCTATCTCTTGGCAATTTGTTCCGAAAAAGCGGGGAAACGTGTATTTCCGCAGCGATGGGCGTGATAGTCAAGTTCATGCCGCGACCTTAACATTTCGATTTGCTCGAAAGATGAGAAAGCGGTATACTGTGGGCATGAATACCGATCCGATAACCTCGACCAACAGCGGATGCTTCGGTAGAAAAGATACGGAAACCAGATCGTATCACTACAACTCGGGAGACATCCAGCAATTGTTCGCGAGAATCATTGAGTCCTTGGGTTCACTCGATGAATCATCGCTCATGATCGAACGCATCCTCACCGACGTTTGCCGGCATTTCCGTTTTGGCTGCGGATTTGTCTATGAGGCGGATCATACCCACACGTTTCATTTGAAGGAACAATTTACCTGCTACCAGATTAAAGACCTCCCCACCTCATTTAGTTTGGAGAAGCATTTCAATCCCGACAAAATGGAAAAATTCATCCGGCAGTTGGTCTTCTACCAGCACTCGGACACCCCCGGGTTTAATCCTGTCAACGGTAACACGGGCGGCGGAGATTCCGCCGCCGGCACCCTTCCCGCCGTTTCCGATTCCGGTGCTTCGCGCATTTTCGAATCGAACACTCTCATGCTCGTCCCCGCCATCAGCAAGGATAACCAGCCCATTGGGATCGTCGGCATGATGGACCGGCGTCGGAACATCCTCCTGGACGAACATGGCGTCAAGGCGGCGCAAATGGTCCTGAACCTGCTGGCGAACCACATCAAACTCCGCTTCTACCAACGCAGCGTCGAACTTGCCGAGAAGTCACTGGTAAGTGTTCTCGACAACACTGGCGTTGACATCTACGTAAATGATTTTTATACCCACGAAATCCTCTACGTCAACAAATCCATGGCCGCCCCCTACGGCGGCCGGCAAGCCATGCTTGGAAAAAGGTGTTGGGTCGCACTTTACACCGACAAGACCGGCCAGTGTGAATACTGCCCCCAGAAAAAACTCATCGATGCCGAAGGAAATCCGACCAAGGTCTATTCCTGGGACTACCGCCGGCCCTTCGACGGTTCCTGGTTCCGGGTTCTCTCCTCCGCCTTCCACTGGGTTGACGGGCGTTTGGCGCATGTGGTCAGCTCGGTGGACATTACCGAGAACAAAAACAACGAGGCGATTATCGCCCAAATGGCCAATTACGACGCCCTGACCAATCTCCCGAACCGTCGAAAACTCATGATGGATTGCCATGAAATAATGCGGTGTGACAACCGTTTCCGGCCCACGGGGTTTCTCCTCTTCTTCGACCTGGACAATTTCAAGGAATTGAACGATTCCATGGGCCATCAGGCCGGCGACGAGCTCCTCAGGGAAGTCGGTAGAACCCTGCAGAAGAATCCGCTTACCAAAAACCACGCCTACCGTTACGGCGGCGACGAGTTTATCCTGCTCCTGAACGATCTTGACCGCGACTACATGGTCCAGGTCATCAACTTCCTGCTGAACCGCTTCAACCAGCCCTGGAAAATAAACGACGCCTCGCCGATCTGCCGGGCCAGCATCGGCGTCGCCGAATATCCCGTCAACGGCACCACCCCCGACGAACTCCTGCACAACGCCGACATGATGATGTACAAGGCGAAGCAGAACGGCAGAGGAATGGCCTGTTTCTATGACGGCCAGGTGATTAGGGCGTGACTCCGGAAAAAATGAACCCGCCGTTCGCGGCGGGTTTATTTTTCCAAATTTGCCAAGGAGGTACTCAAAGCAGCAATTCCATAATCGTCCCGGCAATCTCGCCGATAGGCACCAACCGTTCCGCCCCGCCCCGTTTAAAGGCTTCCGCCGGCATGCCGAACACCGCCGAAGTCGCCTCGTCCTGGGCGAAACATCTCGCTCCGGCGTCTCGCATTGCCCTAAGGCCCAGGCTACCGTCCACCCCCATACCGGTCAGAATAACCCCGATACCGTTTGCCCCGACCACCCGGGCCGCCGACTCCATGGCGATATCGATCCCGGGCGACGGCTTGGCCTTGTTCTCGCTGTCGCGAAGTTCGATGTTGTAGCCAATCCGGGGGTCGGCGCGGAGAAACAGGTTTTTCCCGCCCGGCGCCACCAGAATCCGTCCGTTGATGACCTGGTCCCCGTCCTCGGCCTCCTTCACTTTCATTGCCGTTTCCGAGTCGAGACGATTGGCGAACAGGCGGGTGAACCCGCCCGGCATATGCTGCAGGACGATGATTCCCGGGGTACGTTCCGGAAAACGGGTGACGATTTCCCGCACCGCCTCCGTTCCGCCGGTGGCTCCGCCGATCAGGATGACCCGCCGCGATGGCTCGGATTGATTGGTGATAATCTCCTTGACCTTGGTGGCGGTCTCGCGGGCCGTTTCCTTTTCCACCCGGGTCGCCTGTTTGAATCGGAGGAGTTTGGCGTTGGCGGCGATTTTAATTTTCAGGGTAAGCTCGCTCATCAGGAGCTCCATCCCCCGCGCCAGGTCCGCCTTCGGTTTGGCGACAAAATCCACTGCCCCCAGAGCCAGGGCGTCGAGGGTGAGCTGTTTACCTTTTTCCGTCAGCGCGCTCACCATCACCACCGGCATCGGATACTGCGGCATCAGGCGCCGTAAAAATTCCAGGCCGTTCATGCGCGGCATTTCTACGTCCAAGGTCATGACGTCGGGTTTGAGAATGGGAATTTTTTCCCCCGCCTCGAAGGGATCGGCCGCCGTCCCCACCACCTCCAGTTCGGGATCCCGCGACAATCCCACCGACAGAATGTCCCTGACCAAGGCTGAATCGTCCACGATAAGGACCCGTATAATGTCTCCCATCGCCTAACCTTTCAATTCTTCGCGGCGATAAACCGCCGGCGCCACATAACCGTAACCCTCGTGCGTACCAACCAACGACTCGGAATGGCCGATAAAAAGATATCCCCCGGGAGCCAGCCATTCGCGCAGATAGGTGATGAGCCGGGTGCGGATGGCACGGCTGAAATAGATCATCACGTTCCGGCAGAAAATGATGTCGAAGGGCTGTTTGAAAGGGTAAACTTCGCTAATCAGATTCAACCTTCGGAAAGTTATTTCCCGGCGGATGTATTCCTTCACCACCACGCTGTCGGCGTTGTAGGGATCGAAGTAGGATTTCACATAATCGGCGGGAACCGCCTCCAGACGCTGACGGTGGTAAATACCGGACCGGGCCACCGCTAGGGCGTCGGCGGAGATGTCGGTGGCAAGGAGGCCGGCCCGCCAATCCTTGTAAGAAAAACCGAAGTGGCGGAGTAGGGAGAATTGGAGGGTATAGGCTTCCTCGCCGGTGGCGCAGGCGGCGCACCAGATGCGGAGATCCCGATTGTTGGCGGCCATTTTCCGTTGCACGATCTCGGGGAGGACGGTTCGCGACAGCAACTGGAAATGCGCGTTTTCCCGGAAAAACGAGGTGTGATTGGTGGAAATGCGGTTTGCCAATTCGGACAGGAGTTCGCCGGAGGGGTCCCGGTGCAGGGCGTCAAGAAGGGTGCGGTGGTCGCGGAAGCCGTATTTTTCAAGCATGGGGTGGATGCGGCCGGTGACCAGGGTGCGTTTGTTTTCTCCGACCTTGATGCCGAAATGCTGCGAAATCAACTTGGCCAGCTCGTCGAATTCAGGTTTGGGGATGTTCTTGATGTTCAAGCTGTCGAAAAGGGCGGCGGAGTGCATGATGATAGTGTCACGCATCCGCAAATGACGCTCGTTGTCGTTGGGCATTTGGCTGACGGGAATATGGCGTGGCGAGTCGGAAGGCGAACTCCGGGGATCGTTACTCATGGTTTCATTTCCACTTTCCACTTCGCCTGTTTACGCAAAAACCGCCCGTACCACCGCTTCAACCGACCTGCGGATACCATTCCGCCACCTCGTAATCGGTAACCTTCGCCAGAATGCTTTCGCCAGTTCCGGTGTAGAAAATCAGCTTGCGGGCAAAGCGGCCGCCGATATCGGAACCCGACACCTTTATCCCCAATTTGTCAAGAATTTCGATGCCGGTGCGCAGATTGGTCATGCCCCGGTAGGACGAAAAGCCCGGCACCTCCGGATTGTCCGCGCCGCCGTATAGGTAAGTTTCCAAATGGCGCGGATCGGAGCCGGCCTTGGTGAACATGCGCACCATTCCCACTAAGGCCGGAGCGGCAAAATGCGGCGTCGAAGCTCCGTCCAGACGCACCGGGTGAGAATAATGCCCGACTCCGCCCAAACATTGGCGGCGATCGAACATGGTCACCGCGACTCCGCTGGCGATGATGGTGCAAAGGCGGGTGGGCCTTCCCGGAATACAGAGAAAGCCGGGTTCCATTATCAAAGTTCGATTAAGGGGAAGCGACATTGGTCATTCCGTTGCAAGGACGAGAATGGACGATGAGATTGCCAATCTTTCCGTCCGAAGCCGGTCTGAATCATACTTGCCAAGGCAACCACTCGGGCGGAATCCGACAAAAGTTGTTAAACGACGCAAATCATTTTGATTATATTATCCCGGAAAGGAGTTTTCAACCTTCAAGGTACAATCGGTTTGGTTAAGTCCAACCGGCATGAATCGCCGTTATTTATATATGTGTTCGTTGTCCAGCCACCAGTCGCGCCATTCGCCTGGATGATTGGGGATGGTTTGCCGGGTGAGCCGGCGCAATTCGGACGCCGCCTCGTCAATCATCAAGCCTTTCGCTCCGGGCAAAAACATGATATCCATCAATCCTCGCACCGCGGAATTTAGGGGGAGGCTGGCGATGCCGCGCACAATCAGCCGCACCGTTTCGGGATTGGCCTCCAGCGCCAAGGTATTCAACAGGAGCCGCCGCGAATCATCGGTGCCGCCGGCAATCAAATAGGACAGGGCAACTTGGCGTACCGCCGGGGTTTCCGCCCTGAGGGCGGTGGCGAAAAAATTTGTGGTGTCGAATCCGACCGGCGCCGCGGCAATCCGCCACAGCAAATCCGACGCCACCGCTTCGGGAGCGGTACCGACCACCCGCACCGCCTCGCGGATTTCCTCTCCATCCCAAATACCCGCCGGGGAGGTGGCGGACAGCACCACTTCAGCCGCGGCGTAATAGCCGGCGTCACGTTCGCGCCCGGGCGATTCCTCGGCCGCAAGTCCCTTGACCGCAATGCCGGTGATTGTTACACAAAGAAAAACCGCCAAAATAATTCGCCGCAAACCCGGCAAGCCGACCCCAATTGCCGGCGGTCGGGAATAACTATCTTGCATTCCTCAATCCTCCGCTCCCGGGAGGGACACCGCCCAAATATCCCTCTCCGCATCCATGTAGACCAGCCGCCTGCCCTTTCCTCCGGGTCCCGACATAAGCACCGGGATACCGGACAACCGGGCCGGTTTGGGAAGCGGCCAATAGCTGGGTTGACTGCGTTCCTCGCCGTTATAGCCTACGGAAAGCCCCATATTGCCGGTAGAAAAAATGGCCAAATCCGGGGTCAAGGCGTCGGAGGAAAAGTTCACCGCGGCGAATCCAGCCATTGCCGGAGCGATGCCGCCGTCGGTCAACACCAGATTCTCCGCCTCGCCGTCAAGGCCGGGGGTGAAGGAGGCGACGGTTAGCTTGTCCCCGTTTTGCATAAGGCAGTGCACCTTGCCGTCTGCACCGAGTGCCGCATCGACAACGTTTCCTTCCATGTCGAGGACGATCGGGGTCGGTTGCGGGTTGGCCTGGTCCAGAAGGAATATCCCGCGTTTTCCGGAACCGCCGCAGAGCACCGGAAGCGGCGGGCGCCCCTCGTTTCCGGGCAGGATCAGGAGGCGCTTCCAGACGATATCCTCCGGGACCTGCCATTCGCCGGTTTTTGTCGAGCGGAATTGTCCTTCCTGATGGTACATATAAGCACCCATGCCTTCGGAAAGCCGGCAAAGCAGCACCGATGTCGACGATCTCTTATCGAAGGCGGCGAGAATCGGACGCCCTGGCAAATCGACATCGACCGCGACTTCGGCGATCTGCCCGGAACGGAAGGCGAAATAACGCAAGCGCGCAGTCCAAAAATCCGCCACCGCCAGCCAATCCTCGTCGTCGGCGATTATTACTCCCGCGCCGGCCGGCCGGCCTGGAAAGGCAACGCTGGAGAATTGCGTGAAAAAACCTTCCGGATTGGCTTTGTAGGCGGTGATGTTCCCTTCCCAGAATTGGCCCGATACCACGGCCAAGTCCGGTTCGCCGCCGCGAGTGAAATCGTTGGCGACCAAATGCGAGATCTCTCCCGGTTTCCGGGTGGCGTAAGTGCAGAGATTGCGGAATCGGGGGCTGGAACTGACCGCGACGGTGCAGACTTGATCCCGCGCTTGCATGGTGGCGAAAACGGCGCTGAAGGTGATTTTGAAGGATTTCCCGGCGTCTTTTTCCGATGGGGTCCAAACGAAATCGCCGGTTGTCGTGTTCATGGTAAAGGGGCCGCTGGGCTGGGGCGCAACGGTGACGCCATATCTGCCGTCATTACGCCGTTCGGCGCCGCCGATGTAGGAGCGGTGGCGGAGTTCTATGCCGGCGACTGCCCGGGAAAGCGGCGGCGAGTCGAAGACCATCGTTTCCACCACTTTTGGGGTTACCGGTTGGGGCAGGTTCGCAGGCTGTTTATTAATGCCTGAAGCGCCGCCGGGAATGAAAGACCAACTGTCGGGTAGCAGGGAACGGAAAGAACGGTAACTGTCCGGGAAAAGAATGTAAAACAGGTACATGCCGAATGCCAGCATGACCAATAGCAACAGGGCGAAGACTCCCCTCAGCATCAGGTCAGTTCGCGACAACGGCGGACGCAACCGTTTGCGGCGCTTGGTATCGGTTTTTTCCCCGTTCTCTTCCTGCTCCTCGCTTTCATGCTGCTGGCTTTCCAGGGTGGCGGCGCAATTGGCGCAAACCGTTTGATCCCCCACTTCCACCATCGAGTCGTAGAGGGTTTTTTTGCCGCATACGGGACAGACGGTCTGCTCGCCCTGAAGTTGCATCAGGAGGTCGGCCACCTGTTTGCGGACAGTCGGATCGGTTGCTTGCGCACGGGCGCGTTTCAGCGCCACCAACGCTTCGCGAATCCGCCCCATGCGGCTTTGGGTAAGTCCAAAATAATACTGCACCTCGGCGTTTCGTTGCTCTTCCGGGATGGCCGAGAGGATGGCGAGGGATTTGTCGTATTCCTTGCGATTGACAAAACAACGGGAAATAATCAATTTCGGGGGAATGAGATCCGGCGAATCCCAAACCACTTCCTGGGCCAGGGTGAGCGCCTGGGTGGTTTCGTTTTTTCTGAGGTGGTGCCAGGCCAATTCCAATTTTGCGGAAATTTCGTCCGAGAGATCCGCCGGCAACAAGTCCCTACGCAACAACGCGGTCGCCGCCTTGTTTTCCCGGCTGGTGTCACCGGTGTGGATCCCCATGGTTTTCGCTTCCGACCTGCTAACGGGCTCGCCGCTGACCTCCACCGCGTCGACATCGATGTATTCGTCGCCTTCGTTATTAGCATGCCCGCCGGCCTTGCCGAAGGAAAATCCCGCGTCGTCTGTTTTCACATACAACCCTTTGCCAAATTCCTTGCCGAGGTTTATTCCACAACGCCAAAATTGCGGATACCGCCTTAAACTCGTACTACTTTTGCGG
>JAVBQR010000196.1:0-2813 GCA_031548865.1 Planctomycetota bacterium | reverse complement strand
GTCCAAAGGGAATTTCTTAAGGCGTGCCAGTGCGATTTAACGGGTCGCGGAGGAGAAGAAGGCGGGTAGTTAGGCCATCCTAGAGCACGCCGGGGTTTGACTGACCACCTTACCCCAAAAAAATCGCCCTTTGGGCCCGGGACTTGTCACAAGTCCCTTCGGTAAGGATCCGCCGGGATTTCCATTCCTTTCTTTACGAGAGGAATGGAGGCTCAGCATGCTCCGGAGAACTTTCGCAATCATGGGAGGCGTTCGGGGTAATTGTTTTCCCCGATTAGGCAAGCTCCTTGCGCCATCCCCCGCTTTGTGGCATGATGGTCCAAATAACCTACGCCGGTCCGCACATTAAGGAGGAAGCCATGTTCAAACATGTCGCCATGTGGAAATTCGCCGACGTCGACGATCCCGGCGCCAACCGGGTCAATGCCATAAACATCAAAGCGGCACTGGAAGAGCTGGTCTACGAAGTGCACGGACTTCTGGAAGTCGAAGTGTGTATCGAACCGATCGATGCCCACCCCGACCGTTCCGACAGCGCCGACATCTACATGGAATGCCTCTTCGAGAACCGCGAGGCTTATGACGATTTCCTCAAACACCCGCACCTGCTCGCCGCCGACAAGCTGATTCGCTTCTGCACCGGGGAACGCCTGGCCATGACTTTCGAGGTGATCGAGGAAATGGAATTGCCGTAGGGTGAAATATTCGAGAAAATCGAGCGGACCGCCGCCCGCTTCTTGCGGGTAACTCACATAATTTGGAATTAGCCAAAATCAGCATTTGCATCGCCGCATGGCGATTTGGTATAAGTAAAACCCTGGACTTTTGCAAAATCACCATTCAAACCGCCGAAGGGCGATTATGTAAAATCAAAAACCCCTGAAACCCAAGTGAAAACTTTTTTTGCAAAGTGGCTATTGGTGTTTTAATCGCCACTTTGCAAAACTTCAGTAAAAACCCCTGAAATACAACTGAAAACGATTTTTGCCTAATGGCGATAGGCTCTTAATCGCCATCAGGCAAAACTTCAAAAGGAGAAATACGTGGCAAAAGTTCCGCAGAACGCCATCAGCCCCACCCGCGAGGAAGATTACGCCGAATGGTACCAGCAGGTGGTCCGCGCCGCCGACATGGCGGAAACGTCCCCGGTCCGTGGCTGTATGGTCATCAAGCCCTGGGGCTATTCCTTCTGGGAAAACATCCAGAAAAACATGGACGCCATGTTCAAGGAAACCGGCCACCAGAACGCCTACTTCCCCCTCTTCATCCCGAAAAGCTTCCTGGAAAAGGAGGCGGAACACGTCGAGGGCTTCGCCAAGGAATGCGCCGTCGTCACCCACCACCGCCTCGAAGCCGGCCCGGACGGCGGACTCGTGCCGGCCGGGGAGCTGGAGGAACCGCTGGTGGTCAGGCCGACCTCAGAGACCATCATCGGCGCCCTCTACGCCAAATGGGTGCAGTCCTATCGCGATTTGCCGATTCTCATCAATCAGTGGTGCAACGTGGTCCGCTGGGAACTCCGCACCCGCCTGTTCCTCCGGACCGCCGAGTTCCTCTGGCAGGAAGGTCACACCGCCCACGAAACCTCCGAGGAGGCGTGGGAGGAAACGCGGCAGATGCTCCGGGTCTACCGGGACTTCGCCCAGGATTACCTGGCCATGCCGGTGCTGACCGGCGTTAAAACGCCGAACCAGCGCTTCCCCGGCGCGGTCGAAACGCTCTGCATCGAGGCGCTGATGCAGGACCGCAAGTCCCTCCAGGCCGGCACCAGCCACTTCCTCGGGCAAAACTTCGCCAAAGCCTCCGGCATCGTCTACCAGTCCCGCGAAGGCCGCGAGGAATACGCCTGGACCACCTCCTGGGGCACCTCCACCCGCCTCATCGGCGGCGCCATCATGACCCACGCCGACGACGACGGCATGGTCATGCCGCCCCGCCTCGCCCCGGCGCACGTGGTCATCCTGCCGATTTACCGCAAGGAGGAGGAACGCGCGGCCTCTCTGGAGTACGCCGAGAAAATCGCCGCCGGGCTCAGGAAAATGGACACGCTTTGGGGCGGGAAGGTCGAGGCGCTGGTGGACCGCCGCGATCTGAACGCCGGCGAGAAGGGCTGGGATTGGGTCAAGAAAGGCGCGCCGATCCGGGTGGAAGTGGGCCCGAGGGACATCGAGAAAAACGCGGTCTTCGTCGCCCGGCGGGACAAGGGGCCGAAGGAAAAGTACGGCCAGGGGCGGGAGGATTTCATCGCCGCCGTGCCGGCGGTCCTGGCCGAAATGCAGGCTAACCTCTTCGCCAAGGCGGAGGCCTACCGCACCGCGCATACCCGGGAAATCGACGACGAAAAGGCGTTTTACCAATTCTTCACCCCGCAGAACGCCGAGAAGCCGGAAATCCACGGCGGCTATGCAATGAGCCACTGGTGCGGCGACGCGGCCTGCGAGGAGAAGATCACTAACGATCTGTCGGTGACGATTCGTTGCATCCCCTTCGACCGGGAGCAATCCGGGGCCGGGAAATGCGTGGTCTGCGGCAAGGCATCCCCGGGACGGGTGCCGTTCGCCAAGGCGTATTAGAACTGCGGCGCTAGATTTGTGGGAACCGCTCCACAAATCTAGCCTTGCAGTGTCAGTCAGTAATGGCGCTGAAATAAGGACAACTCGTTACAAACCAGAGCGATAAAGAGCGGGCTGCATTATCCGTGAAGAACGCCGCGATTGTCATTCCGAACGGTAGTGAGGAATCCAGGGGTCACGGTGCGCTGGGGAATGCACTCATGCATTCGGCTCGTTGGCCTTTCCCCAAACGCTCTGAAT
>JAVBQR010000197.1:0-4152 GCA_031548865.1 Planctomycetota bacterium | reverse complement strand
AGGAGAAGAAGGCGGGTAGTTAGGCCATCCTAGAGCACGCCGGGGTTTGACTGACCACCTTACCCCAAAAAAATCGCCCTTTGGGCCTCGGGTATGGATCCGCCGGGATTTCCATTCTTTTCTTTCAGGGAAGAATGGAGGCTAAGCATGGTCGGAATAATTTTCGCCACAGAGGCACAGAGAACACAGGGGCGCGTCTCAACGCTGTTAGGTCAATTCGCATCCTGTTACGCCTGGCTCCTCTCACCCCCGCCCCTCTGGCAACAATTCGGCGAAACGCCCGACGATATAATCCGGCTGCACCTCCCATCCCGTCGGGTCCAATCCTCCCCACTCCACCAGTACCGTGTCCATGCCCGCCGCGTGGCCGCACTGGATGTCGAAAGTGGCGTCGCCGATGAACACGCAGCGTTCCGGCCTAATCCCCAAACGCTCCGCCGCGAACAGGGCCGGTTCAGGCCCGGGTTTATGGCCGGAGGTATTTTCCGGCGTGACCACCAGGTCGAAATAACGGTCGAGATCCAGGTAGTTAAAGAACGCCTCCAGGCTGAACAGCCGCCGGGAGGTCACGCAAGCCAGACGTTTGCCGGCCGACTGCAAAGCGGCCAGGCCTTCCTTCACCCCAGGAAAAAGTCGAAGATGATCGCGATACCAGCGCATCATCCCTTCCCCGTAAAAGAGGGCGGCTTGGTCGTAAAAGGCGTCGTCGCGGCCGTCGCCCAAAAGCACGCGGATTTGCGCCGGCATCGGGAGGCCAATCGTCGAATACACCAGGGACCGCTCCGGCGCCTTCGCGCCCAAGCGTTCCGCCATGTCCGCAAACGAACGGTAAATCAATTCGCGGCTGTCCATCAGGGTGCCGTCGGCGTCAAAGAGATAGGCGTCGTATTCCTTCATCAATAAGATCCATTCGTTCCAGGAGTTCCTTGACCGTCAGATCGAGAAGCGGGTGCAGGTAATCGGGGTCCAAATCCGCCAGTGGCGAAAGGACAAAACCCCGCTTGGCCAAACGCGGGTGGGGAATGACCAACCGCTCGCCCTCCTCGACCACCTCGTCGTTCCACAACAGGAGGTCGATGTCCATGGTCCGCGGGCCCCAGCGCACCTCGCGGGATCGGTCGCGGCCGAGGGCCTTTTCCAGGGCTTGCGTCTCGTCCAGCAGTTCCAGGGGGGACAGGGAGGTATCCAGAAGGGCAACCGTATTATAGAATTCGCTTTGGCCGTCGGGCCCGCCCACCGGGCGGGTCTCGTACACCGGGGCGTTCCGGATTAAATGCGTGGCGCGGATAGTCGCCAAACCCCGCCGGGCGGCGGCGATATTCCCGGCCCGGTCGCCAAGGTTCGACCCCAGTCCCACATATACGTAAGCCATCTCTACTCCTGCTACACGACAGTTGTGGGAACCGCGTCCACAACCGCCGTGGGATCAAAGGGATGCGGGGTGTTGTGTATTTCGTGCCGTTTTCCGCCATCGCCTCTCGGATGACCAGTAACCCTAACTTCAGGCGGCATTGGCGGATGCGGTTCCCGCAAATGCCGCGTTGCAGAGTTACACCAAACCCATTTTGCGAAGCGCCTGCTCGTAAGCTTCGTATTCATCCCGCAGCTGCGGGAGCAGCTCCTCCACCTCCCGCAGGTTACCCGCCTGGGCCAGCCGTTCACACTGGAAGGCAACCTCGCGCAGGCGTTCCCCGCCGGCGGTGGCGGCAATACCTTTAATGGAGTGGGAGTCACGTTGCGCGTCAAGGGCTTTCCCTTCCCCCACCGCCGCTTCGAGGCTCATGAGTAGGACCGGCACCTCCAGAATGACCACCCCGACCACCTCGCGGGCGAGTTCCTCGTCCTCTACCGTCGAGGCCATCAATTTGTCGTAGTCGAACACTGGCATTTCACTCATCATGACCCTTTCGCGGATAGTGGGGTGATCTTTCTCGCCATGAGTTTGTCTCAGCCGGCCGCAAACAGGATTATCCCCGCCGCCACCGCCAAATTCAGGCTTTCCACCCCGCCCTTGAGGGGAATATGCACCTTCCGGTCGGCGAGGCGGGCGAGATCTGCCGGCACGCCCCCCTCGCCGCCGATCAACAAGGCGAAGGGTTCCTGCAGCGGGGACAGGCGGTAATCGTCGGCGGGGAGGTTGGCGGAAGCCAGCACCAGCCGGGCGGCGGGGGCCCTGCCCTGCCAGGCGGCGGCGAATTCGCCGTGGCTGAGGGAAAAACAGGGGAGGCGGAAGGCGGCGCCCATGCTGCCGCGCAGGAATTTGGGGCTGGCGGGATCGGCCCCTTCCACAAAAATGCAGGCGGTGCAGCCGGCGGCTAGGGCGGTGCGGGCCAAGGCTCCGGCGTTGCCGGGATCCTGGACGTTGGCGGCGACGAGGCCGCGCAGGTCGTTTGCGGCGAAAGTTTCGGCGAGAGCCAGAGGGGTTGGCTTGACGGCGAGAAGCAGGGCCAGGCCGTCGGGGCTTCTCAAGCCGGTGATTTTCGCGTAGCAGTCGTCCGAGAGGCTGATGCGTTCGACCTCGAGTTGGCCGGCGAGTTCGAAGAGTTCGCCGGCATTGGCATTTTCCGCCCCGGAGTCGGAAATCAGAAGGGCGGCTGGTTCGAAGACGCCGTTGTTGGCGGACAAACCTTCCAGGCAGAGCCGCCCGCCTTCGGCGAGGGTCAAGGCGAGGCGCTGGCGGTATTTCCCTTCCGACAGGGACGCCCAGTCCTTGAGGCGCGGATTGGCGCGGCTGGCGATGCGTTTCAGGCTGCGGAGAAGTTCGGGCGCGATCATGGCGTTTCCCTGGTTACTTGTCCACCTCCGCCTCCAATTGCGCCGCCGCTTCGGCGGAGACGTCGAAATTGGTATAGACGTTCTGGACATCCTCGTTTTCCTCGAGGAGATCGATTAGCTTCGAAATTTTCTGCGCCGACTCGTAGCCGACCTCGATACGGTTGTCGGGAATTAGCTGGACCTCCGAAACTTGGGTCTCAATCCCCGCCTTTTCCAAGGCTTCGCCGACAGTGAGAAACGCGATCGGGTCGGTGTAAACCTCGAAGAAGGAGTCCTGATCCACCACGTCCTCCGCACCGGCGTCGAGAACCACGTCCATCAATTGTTCCTCCGTGGCCTTGTCCTTCTCGATCTGGAAGACGCCTTTCCGCTGGAACATGTGCAGGACCGAACCCTGCTTCCCAATCTTCGCCCCGGCGCGGTCGAAAATGAAGCGGATCTCCGGACCGGTGCGCTGGCCGTTGTCGGTCAGGCACTCCACCACCACCGCGACGCCGTCCTGGGCGTAACCTTCGTAGGTCTGGTTCTCGTAGCCGGCCGAACCGCCCACCGCCTTCTCGATGGCGCGCTTGATGTTATCCTTGGGCATATTGGCCAGGCGGCACTTGTCCAGGACCAAACGTAGGCGCGGATTTTCCTCCGGCTTCCCGCCGCCGCCTTCCTTGACCGCCGTATAAATTTGCTTGACCAGCTTGGACAAAACCTTGCCTTTTTTCTTGTCCTTAGCCGCCTTTTTATGCTGGATATTGGACCAATGACTATGTCCGGCCATGCGTTTCTCCCCATCGACTGTGCGGTTGGCTCGATTTCCCTTGATAATCCACAATCAGGGCGCCCCTCGCGGAGCGCCCTGAATAAATATAACAGATTTACCCTGCCAGGCAAATGCAAAGCGGTTCGCGGCGCACAAAATACCACATTTCCCGGACCTCCCGCGCCGTCCGATTCATCCTGCCGCGCAACCTGCCCGACCACTGTTTCGCCCCGCCTTCACGACACCTTTTCATGCCGCGCCTGGGTGGCTTGGGGATTGTTGAACAACTGTTCCAGGGCCAGCCGGGCCGATTTGGACTTTTCAGCGTCGAAGCGCTCCTCGTCGGGGTCGCGGAACAGGAACCAGGAACAGATGTTGAAGTCCTCCGCCGATCTGGGCTTTTCCGGCCGCGCCATCACTTCCAGGCACCACTCCAAAGCCTTGGCGTCATAAAAACGACAGTTGGCGCAGGCATGCAACGCCGAACCGCACTTGAGACAATCCTCGCGGGAACCGGGAACGCCTTGACTCTTCCACGTTTCGCCGCACCTGTGGCATCTTCTCATCCGCCTCACTCCTTAAAAGTCCGTTCAGGGGATAATCGTTCAGGGGATAATCTTGTT
>JAVBQR010000121.1:0-22607 GCA_031548865.1 Planctomycetota bacterium | reverse complement strand
TCACAGAGTCCTTAAGAATTTGGAATAAACAGAAATACCTGCTATATAATTAAAAAAACTTAACCATCCCCGACCTTTCTTTTTAGTTGCTCTGTGAACCTCTGTGTCCTCTGTGCCTCTGTGGTGAATAACGATTTTCACCATTTCGCTTCGCGTTCGGTATACACTAAATACAAAACGGAATCGCCATTTGACAAAACGTCGGAACAAAACTTCGGAAAGGTGCGGCCATGGACAACGTCATGCAAATCAATTACTGGACTCTCGGCGGCTTCGACAACGCCAAGCCGGTCGCCGACGCCTTGCGGGAAGCCAAGGATATGGGTTACGAAGGCCTGGAATTGACCTTCGGCGGCGGGGTGTGGGGGCCGGATACGGATGAGAAAACCTGCCGGGGCTACCGCGACCTGGCGGAAAAAATCGGTATGAAAATCGAGACCGCCGCCGCCGGGGCATATTGGGATTTGCACCTCTCCAGCCCCGACCCGGACATGCGCGCCCGGGCGGTCGCCTTCTCCCGCCGCTACCTGCAGGCGGCGGCCTGGGTCGGGGCGAAGACGGTCCTGGTCATCCCCGGCGCGGTGGCGGTGCCGTGGGATAAGGACAAACCGGTTACGCCCTACGCCGAAGCTTACCGCTGGGCCACGGACTCGATCTGGAAAATCCTCCCCGACGCCGATCGCCACGGCGTCAACATCGGCCTGGAAAACGTCTGGAACTGGTTCCTCGCCGATCCGCTGGCAATGCGGGGCTTTATCGATCAGTTCAAGCACTACCGCCTCGGCGCCTACTTCGATGTCGCCAATTGCCTGATTAGTGGTTATCCCGAGCACTGGATCGACCTGCTGGGGCACCGCATCAAGGCGGTGCATTTCAAGAATTACCAGCGTAACGACGACTGCGGCGGCGGACTGCACGGCTTCGGCGAGGATCTGCTCGTAGGCGACATCGACTGGGAAAAGGTGACGGCGGCCCTGAAGCGTATCGGTTACGAAGGCCCTATAACGGCCGAGCTCATCCCCTTCAGCCGCCTCCCCGACTTGGCCCTGCCGGACGTCGAACTGGCGCGGGTGAATGCGCCGCGGCTGCGGAAAATACTAGGGTAGCGTTCTCTTTTTATTTGAATTGACGGGATAAAACGGCGGTGTTATAGTACTCCACATCGCCAAATATGCTGGTTTACCGGTCAATTTTACCGTCCATTCACACTCGCGTTTTCACCTTCTCACTTTCCCTGTGGAATCCCATTAAAGCATGCAATGGATTTTTTCAAAGTGGCGATTGGCGGCTAAATCGCCACTTTGAAAAAGTTCAGTAGGGATCTGAAGCGGCGTTTAAACGACACCCAATAGGAGGATAATGATTATGTCGCGAAGGAACGAAAGCAAGGTAGCTCCGGGCTGGTGGGATTACACGACCCTGGACAAGAACATCCTCAACGCCGCCGCCGAGTTGACGGCGGACGACCTCCTGAAGCTGTCGCGCCCGGGCTTCAAGGTGGCGATTTACGAGACGGCGCAGGAGTTTTTCGCGGCCGAAGCGCTGGAATACATCGAAGCCTGGAAACAGGCCACGCCCGAACGTCCGGCCGGGATCTGCGGCCCGATCGGCCCTATCGAACAGTTGCCGATTGTGGCGCAAATCGTCAACGCCATCGGCCTGGACCTCCGCCACGCGCATTTCTGGGGCATGGACGAGTGGGTCGTCGACGGGAACGCGGTCAGCCCCGACTTCCCGATCAGCTTCAAGCGGGCCGATATGGAAATGTGCTTCAACCGCATTCGCCCGGAGCTGCGCATGCCCGAGGAAAACCTCCACTTCCCCGGCACCGACCTGAAGCCCTTTATCGAAAGCTGGGACAAGGCGCGCTGCGTGTTGATGCAGGGCGGACAAGGCGAAGTGAAGCATTGGGCCTTCAACGATCCGCCGCGCCGCGAAGGGCAGTATGTCGACAACCCGCCCCCGCCCTCCGAATACCGCAAGCAAGGTTCCCGCATGATCGAACTGCATCCCCTGACCATGATCCAGAACGCCCGCAGTTCCGGCGGCGGCAGGGTGCAGGATGTGCCGCACCGGGCGGTGACGGTCGGCCCCCGCGAGACCTGGAAAGCGGAATGCGTCTCCATTTGGCACCGCGGCCCGGTCGACGACAACCCGCTGGGCGTCCGCCTTACCGCCTACATGATTTCCAAGGGCCTGGCCGACACTTCCGTCCCCATGTCCCTCCTGGCCGAACACCCCAACGTCAGGTTCAATTATCTCCGCCCCACCTTGGGGAAATGCGAACTGAAGATCTGATTTCAGGGCGGCGAGCATATTGTTACTGGACTTATGCAAAACTTCAGTTGTTGCATAGGCCGTCTCTGGTGTTGCCGTACAGAGTTGAATGTGATGGGCTCCCTCAACTGGTGGTGCGGTTCGACGTGCGGATGCGAAAAAAACGGGGATAGAGAAGGGAGGGAGCAGTGGCTTCGGTAACCATCAAAAACGTCAAAAAGTCCTTTGGCGACATCACCGTCATGCATGGCGTCTCCGTCGACATCGCCGACGGCGCCTTCGTGGTCCTGGTCGGGCCCTCCGGCTGCGGCAAGTCGACGCTGCTGCGGATGATCGCCGGCTTGGAAAAGATCACCGCCGGAACCATCGCAATCGGGGATCGGGTGGTCAACAACCTCCCGCCGAAGGACCGGGACATCTCCATGGTTTTCCAGAACTACGCCCTTTACCCCCACATGACCGTCGCCGAAAACATGGCGTTTTCACTCAGCGTCAAAAAGGCTCCGACAGCGGAGCAAAAGGCCCGCGTCCAACGCGCCGCCGAAATACTCGGCCTGGAAGGCCTCCTGGACCGCTACCCCCGGCAGCTGTCCGGCGGGCAGCGCCAGCGGGTCGCGATGGGCCGCTCCATCGTGCGGGCGCCGCGGGTGTTCCTGTTCGACGAACCGCTCTCGAACCTGGACGCCAAGATGCGGGTGGCGATGCGGGCAGAGATTAAGAGCCTCCACAAGCGCCTCAAGACCACCGTCGTCTACGTCACCCACGATCAAGTGGAGGCGATGACCATGGCCGACACCATCGTGGTGATGCGTTCGGGGCGGATTGAACAGATCGGTAAGCCGCTCGAACTCTACGACAATCCGGCCAACCGTTTCGTCGCCCAGTTCATAGGTTCCCCGGCCATGAATATGCTGCGGGCCGAATGCCGGGGCGGGAAGCTGCTCCTCCCCGGCGGTTTGGCAGTCCCGGACTTGCCGGCCCCGGCCGGCGTCCCGGAGGGGCGGGAGGTGCTACTCGGCAAGCGTCCGGAACACGTGACGGTGTCGGAGAACGGCCTGCCGGCCAGGGTGAAGGTGGTCGAGCCGACCGGATCGGAAACGTTCGCGCTCCTGGATTTGGCCGGCCAGGAGTTGTCCTGCGTGTTCCGGGATCGGCAGGATTTACCGGACGACGCGACGGTGCGGGTCGGCCTGGCCGGGGGCAGGACGTACTTTTTCGATTCGGAAACGGAGTTGCGGCTGGATTATGCTGAATGCGGAACAAAAAGGTGAAAATCCTTTTTTCACCACAGAGGCACAGAGGACACAGAGGTTCACAGAGTAACAGAAAAGAAAAGTCGGAGGTGGTTTATTTATTTTTTAGTTTATTAGTGCCACAGTTTACCCCAATTTGCTAAGAACTTTGTGAACCTCTGTGTTCTCTGTGCCTCTGTGGTGAAGAGGGATTTGCACCTTTTCGCTTCGAGGCAGGATAGGTTCTGTCTATCAACTCAAGTTACGCACGGACCGGTTTGTTGGTTACCTGAAATGGCGCGTTTATCCCACGAAAAGGAGAACACAATGCAGAAAATGTTTGCGTTGTTATTGGCCGCCGTTTTCGTTATGGCGGGAGTCGCGAGAGCCTCGGAAAATCCCGCGGTGGATATTTGGGGCGCGGACATGAAGGCGAAGTTCGGGGGCCAGACCGTCACCGTCGCCATGGCGACCCACCCCTCCACCGACGCCTTCCGCGGCATGGAAAAGGACTTCACCGCCCTGACCGGCATAAAGGTGGCCTGGGACGTGGTCGAGGAAACGAACCTCAAGAACAAGCAGCTCCTGGACGTCCAGGGCGCGGGCAGCTACGACGTGATGATGGTGGACGCCTTCTGGATGAGCGAGTACGCCTCGAAGAATATGCTCGTCCCGATTAGCCCCCTGGTCGAAGACAGCGAGAAAACGCCGACCTGGTTCGACTACGCCGACCTCATGCCCGCCTACCGGGACGGCATCACCAGCGCCAACGGCGTCCACTACACCATCCCCACCTCCGGCGAAACCCGCTTCATCGCCTACCGCACCGACCTGTTCAAGAAATACGGCAAGACCCCCCCGAAGACCATGGCCGAATATCTCGAACTCGCCCGCTTCTTCAACGGCAAGGAACCGGGCCTCTACGGCGTTTCGATGCGCGCCCAAAGGGGCATCCATTTCGCCTCCGGCTGGATGAGCCTGATGTACAACTTCGGCGGCGGTTTCATGGACCAGGCCGCGCTGGCGAAAGGCGAGGCGGTCATGACCTGCACCACCCCGGGCACCAAGGCGTCACTCAAATTCTACGTCGATCTCCTGAAGAACGCGCCGCCGGACGTCGGGTCCTACACCCACGAGGAAGCCCTCGGCGCCTTCCTTACCGGCAAGACCGCCATGTGGCTGGACGCGACCGCCCTGGCCAACCAGATCACCAATCCCGCCACCTCCACCGTGGCGGACAAGGTCGCCTTCGTGCCCACGCCCACCGGCCCGGCCGGGGACGGCGCGGCCTTGGCCGGCTGGGGCCTGGGGATTTCCGCCAAGTCGTCCAAGAAGGATTTGGCCTGGGCTTTCATCACTTACATGGCGAGCCGCACCAATTCCGAGAAATACGTGTTGCTGGGCGGCGCCGCGGTCCGCGATTCGGTGTTCGGCAACCCCAAGCTGATCGAAGCCAATCCGTCCTTCCCGGACCAGAAGCTGGCGCTCGTGAATGCGAACGGCCTGGTCGAGAAGGGCTTGTCCTGGATTCCCCAGTTTGATCAAATCGGCCAAGTCCTGGACATCGCCGGGCGCTACGGCTCCTCGGCCCTGGCCGGCGACATCACGACCGACAAGGCTTGCGACGCCATCCAGCGGGACTGCGAGGATTTGCTGGAGTAGGGCGACTTTTTGCAAAGTGACGATTGAACCGCCAATCGTCACTTTGCATCAACCATTTCGCCAGAAGGGCGGTTCAGTATACTTCCGCCAAGGGGCGCCAATGCCGGATCAGACCAGCAGCGAAGAAACGCCCGACCTGCCGCCGGCCGGCTATTTCGAGCGTAATCCCCACTTCAAATACGTGGCCCCGGCCATGGCGGTCATGGTGCTCCTGTCCGTCGTTCCCACCATCTTCACCATCATCATTTCCTTCACCAACTATCAACTGGGCTGGCAATTCGACCGGGCCAAATTCGTCGGCTTCCGCAACTTCATGCGCCTCTTCAGCGGCGGCGACCCCGACTTCTGGCATTCGGTGTGGATCAGCATTCTCTTCATGGTCCTCGCCACCGGCGTCGAAATGCTCCTCGGCTTCGCCATCGCCTCCCTCCTGAACGCCATGGAGTTCAAACTGAAGCCGGTGGTCATCGGCATTCTCATCATCCCCCTGGCTATGACCCCCTCCATCGCGGCGCAGATGTGGAAGCTGATGCTCAATGCCGAGTACGGCATTGTGAATTATATTCTCTCCGCGCTGTTCGATATTAAAATCATCTGGTTGTCGAAGGATATGGCCTTCTGGTCGGTACTTTTGGTCGACTTGTGGCAGTTCACCCCCTTCGTCGCCCTCATCATGTACGCGGGACTCAGATCCATGCCGTCGGAACCGTATGAATCGGCTGCCATCGACGGCGCGAGCCGGGTGCAGATGCTGTTCAGGATCACCTTGCCGATGCTCAGGAAGCTGATTTACCTTTGCATATTGCTGCGGGGAATCGATTCGCTGAAACTGTTCGACACCGCCTTCGTGCTGACCCAAGGCGGACCCGGGAACGCCACCGAATTCCTGAGCCTCCACGTCTTCCGCCTGGCGAACGCCCAGAACGGGCTGATCGGCCGGGCCACGGCGGTGGCGATGGTGTTACTGGTCGTAGTGTCCCTGGTCAGCTGGTATCTGATTAAACAGCAAAGGAAGGGGGAGGACTGACATGCCGGTGGAAGGAAAATTCGCGAAGCTGAAGTCGGTTCTCCGCGGGTTGGCGGTAATCGTCATCTCTGCCGCCTTCCTGTTTCCGTTTCTATGCATGATCCTGGTGAGCCTGCGGAGCCGGGTCGACGTCATCCAGCCGGAGCGGCTCTTCACCGCGCCGGTGAGCCTGGACAACTACCGGCTCCTCCTCGAAAGCGGCGACATCGGGCCGTATTTCGTGAACAGCATGGTGGTGGCGCTCCTGACCACTCTGATTTCCCTCGTCCTCGGCACCATCGCCGCCTACGGCTTCGCCCGCTACCAATGGAAACACCGCGAGGACCGTGCCTTCTGGATTCTCAGCCAGCGTTTTCTCCCCGCCATGGCGGTGGTGATTCCCTATTTCCTCATGGCTTCCCTCTTCCGCCTGCTGGATACCCGGACGCTCCTCATCATCTGCTACACCACCTTTAACATTCCCTTCACCATCTGGATGATGCGCGGGTTTATCGAGGAATTGCCGATGGAATTGGAGGAGGCCGCCTTCGTCGACGGCTGTACCCGGCTCCAGACCATGCGGCGGGTGGTTTTGCCGCTGGTGCTCCCGGGAATGACCGCCACCGCCATCTTCTGCATCATCAATTCCTGGAATGAATTCGTTTTCGCCAATTTCCTGACCAGCATCCACGCCAAAACCGTCCCCACTTCGGTCATGATGTACCTGTCGATATCGGGGGTGAAATGGGGCGAGATGGCGGCGACCGGGGTGTTGGCGGTATTGCCGGTTTTCGTGTTCGCCATCGCAGTGCAAAAATACATGATTCGCGGCCTGACCTTCGGGGCGGTGAAGGGATGAATATCAAGGAGATAGAGGCATGCCTGAAAAACTGAAAATGTCCATTGTGGGAACGGGGATTTGGGGCGAGAACCACGCGAAAATTTACCAGGCCCACCCTTTTTGCCAAGTGGTGGCGGTGTGCGACCAGAAGGAGGAGCGGGCCCGGGCGCTTGCGGATAAAGTCGGCTGCCAGGCCTACGGCGATTACGAAAAAATGTTCCGGGAAAGCGGCTGCGACGCCGTCGCCATCGTCACGCCCGACTTCGCCCACGCCGCCATCGCCGTCGCAGCGGCAGAATGCGGCAAGCATATCCTCATCGAAAAACCCCTGGCGACCACCCGCGCCGACGTCTTCGCCATCCTGGACGCGGTGGCGAAAAATGGCGTCCGGGCCATGGTGGACCTCCACAACCGCTGGAGCCCCGCCTTCAACGCCGCCTACCAGAGCGTGAAACGCGGCGAACTGGGGGAACTGGTGAACGGCTACTTCCGCCTGAACGACGTCAAGTGGGTCGCGACCGACATGCTCCCGTGGGCGGCGAAATCGTCCATCCTCTGGTTCCTCGGGAGCCACAGCCTGGACACTCTCCGGTGGTTTTTCGACGACGAAGTGGCGCGGGTCTACTCGGTCAGCCGCGAGGGAATCCTGAAAAAGCTCGGCGTAGACACGGTGGACACTTATCTCACCACCCTGGAGTTCCGGAAGGGCGGCATCGCCCACATGGAAAACGGTTGGATTACCCCTAACGCCAATCCTTGCGTGAACGATATCAAATTTAATATCCTCGGCGACAAGGGGATGATCAGCCTGGATGTCAGCAACCACAACCTCATCCAGAAATATACCGACACCAAGGTCGAAGTTCCGGACATGATTGTGCAGAACTCGGTATTCGGCGCGCCGAAGGGCTTCGCCTTTGAAAGCATCCGCGCCTTCGTCGACTGCGTCCTGAGTGGCGCCGAGTTCCCGGTGACTGTCCAGGACGCCGCCAACACCAGCCTCGCCCTCCTGGCGGTAATGGAATCGGCGAAAACGCGCACGCCGGTGGTGGTGAATTACGGCAGGTGACAGGGGGACTTTTTTTAGAAAATCAAAAACCCTGGAAATCCAGGCAAAACTGTATTCATTCCAGGATTCGCGACAACTTGACCCGGTAGGTGTCGAGGACCACCGCCAGGACGATGATGAAGCCGGTGACGATCTGGCGGGCGAAATCGGACATGCCGATCAGCAGCAAGCCGTTGTTGAGGACCCCCATGATGGCGGCGCCGATCAGGGTGCCGATGAGGGATCCCTTGCCGCCGGACATGCTGGTCCCGCCGATGACCACCGCCGCGATCGCGTTCAATTCAAACCCGACTCCCAGAATGGGGCTGGCGATGTTCAGGCGCAACATATAAAGGATGGCGGCGATTCCCACCGCTGCGCCGCAGATGACGAAAGCCATGACCTTGTAGAATTTGACGTTGTGCCCGGAAAGGCGGACCGACTCCTCGTTGTTGCCGATGGCGTAAATCATGCGGCCGAAAACGGTGCGGCGGAGGATAAAGTCGCCGATAAGCACGATGGCCAGGGACAGCAGGAAAATGAGCGGCAGCATGCCCCAATAGGTCTGGGTGCCCACGGCGTTGAAGGCTTTGGGGAAATTGAAAATGGTGCGGGAATTGCTGATCGACAGCGCCGACCCCCGGGCGATATTCAGCATGCCCAGGGTGACCACGAAGGAGGGAATGCGCCAGTGCTCGGCGACCAGGCCATTAAAAAGTCCGCAGAGCATGCCGCCGAGTAAACTCGCCAGAATGGCCAGGAAGATGGCGGCGGCGACCCCGAATTCCGGGTTGGTGATTAGCAGCCCGGCCAGGATGGTGCAGAGTGACAGCACCGACCCCACCGACAGGTCGATGCCGCCAATCAGGATGACGAAGGTCATCCCGACCGAAATGACCGTGTTGATGCTGATTTGCGTGAAGATGTTCGATACGTTGTTGAGGCTGGCGAAATGCGGCACGGTGGCGCTGAAGGCCAGGCACAACAAAAACAGCACCACGCCGATGCCGGCTTCGCTCATCAGCAGGTAGGACAATTTTTTTTTGGTCATTTCCTGATCTCTCCGCTTCGGCGATTCGCCGGTACACAAGCAAACTTTTAACTACGGGTGTTGAACGCGTCTCCGGACCCTTGTCACGCCGCGTCCACCCCACACGTCATTCCGGCGTCGCAAGCGGATGCTGCACCCCGAACGGGCGGTTTCGCCGGAATCCAGCGGGATTTACCCGTACGGCGTGAAACCACCTTTGTCCCGCTGGTGTTTCGTAGCAAATGTACATCCCTCTGGATTCCGGCGAAACCACCTGTTATCACCCCGATTGAACGTTTGCGGCGCCGGAATGACGTGTGAGTGAGATGCGGCGTGACAAGGTCCGGAGCAGGGTCATACTCGTATTGCCGTTACCGCTGACGTAGGGGGATAGTCCGGCGGAAAAGGGCCTGGAGGCACGCTCCTCAACCGTAATTTATCCAAAGGCAACATGCTGGTGGCATCCTGCAGAACAATCACTTCAAGTATTCCTGGTAGGCGTAGCCGAGGATGCGTTCCTGGCTGAAATCCTGCCGCAACACCTCCCCGGTGATCTTGCCGGCCGAGAACACCAGGATGCGGTGGCAAATACCCATCAATTCGTTCAGGTCCGAAGATACCAGCAGGACCCCCTTCCCCTTGGCGAGGAGATCCCACAAGAGGAGGTATATTTCATACCTGGCGCCGACGTCGATGCCCCGGGTCGGCTCGTCGAAAAATATGATCCGCGCGTCGCGGTACAGCCATTTCGCCAACACCACTTTCTGCTGGTTGCCGCCGGACAGGTTGCGGACCAGCTGCCGGGCGGACGGGGTCTTGATGCGGAGTTCCGAAATGTATTTCTCCGCCGCCGCCGCTTCCTCGGCCCTGTCCATCAAGCCGTTACGGGACGCCTTGTCCAGGGCCGCCATGGTGACGTTCGCGTAGACCGGCATTTCCAGGATCAGGCCCTGATTCTTGCGGTCCTCCGTTAGGAGGCTGAGGCCGGCCCGGACGGCGTCACGGGGCGAATTGATTTTCACCTCGGCGCCGTCGATGTAAATTTCCCCCGACGCCCTGCGGTCGGCGGCGAAGATGGCCCGGAGCGTTTCGGTCCGCTTCGACCCGACCAGCCCGGCGATACCGAGGATCTCCCCCTGCCGCAGCCGGAAGGAGAGGTCGTGGCGCCCGCCGGCGATGCGGAGGTTGCGGGCTTCGAAAATCACCTTGTCGGTGGGTTTGCTGTCCTCCAGGAAGGGGTATTCCGTCTCCATGGAGCGGCCGACCATCATGGAGACAATCTCGGGAATGCCTGTTTCCGCCACCGGCCGGGTGCCGATGACTTCGCCGTTCCGTAGCACCGTGAGGCGGTCGGCGATTTCATAAACTTCCTTCAGGTGGTGGGAAATGAAAATCACCCCGATACCCTTGTCCTTCAGCCGGCGGACGATTTCAAAAAGGCGGGCGATGTCCTTTGGCGACAGGGTGGCGGTGGGTTCGTCGAGGATGAGGACGCGGCAGTCGGAGGAAATGGCCTTGGCAATTTCCACCAGTTGCATTTGCGCGACGCCGAGCATTTCCACCGGGGTGCGGGGGTTCATGTCCAGGCCGAGATATTCGAGAAGGGCCTGGGCGTCCCGGTAGAGCTTCCGGTAGTCGACCAACGGGCCCTTGCGGGGCAGCCGGTCGAAATAAATGTTTTCGGCGACCGTGAGGTAGCCGAGCAGGTTGAACTCCTGGTAAACCACCCGGATCCCGGCCTGGAAGGCGTCGACGGGTTTGGTGGGGACGTAGGGTACCCCGTCCAGGAACATCTCCCCGGAGTCGGCCTGGTGAAAGCCGCACACCGCCTTGATAAGGGTGGATTTTCCCGCCCCGTTCTCGCCCAGGAGCGCCAGGCATTCGCCGGCGCCAAGCTCGAGGTCGACGTCGGTGAGCGCTTTGACGCCCGGAAAGGACTTGGAGATTTTCCGCAGTTGCAAAACTGGGGGCATGGCGGTTCCTGATTTGGTTTTCATTACCGTTCACGGTTTCGTTTCAGTACGACAACAACAAACCACGCTTCCGAAGGAGAAACGGACCGCTTGTCATGCCGAGCGGTAGCGAGGAATCCCGAGCTTGCTTGGAGATGAGTAAAAACGCTCTACTAGGTTGTCTTTGGACAAATTACGGTAGTTGAACGCGGCCCCGGACTCTGGACCGCCGCAGACCCCCCCCACCGCCGTCATCCCGGCGTCTATGCGTCGAACCGGGGTGTAAACGTTGGCGTGCCGGGACCCAGTAGAGAAAACAATTGCTACGAAACGATTTCACCATACGCCAAGCAGTGGAACGTTTTCACAATAAACAACCTAGCCGTTGTTTACCCCACTGGGTCCCGGCACGCCATTGTTTACACCCCGGTTCGACGCATAGACGCCGGGATGACGATCGTTGTAAAGCTAACCCGGCTTACTTGAGGTCCTTCGCCGAGACGACCTGGACCGGGGTCTTGACCCAGCCGCTGAGCTTTTCGCCGCCCTTGATGCGGAAGCCGACCTTGATGGCGTTGGCGGCCATTTCCGGGCCGAACTGGTCGACGGTGGCGAGCATCTTGCCTTCCTTGATCAGCTGCTGGCAGGCGCCGATGTTGTCGAAGCCGACGACGTCAATCTTGCCGATTTTCCCGGCCGCTTCAATCGCCTTCACCACCCCGACCGCCATGGAGTCGTTCGCGCACATCACGCCCTGGACGTCGGGGAAGCGGGTCAGGAGGTTGGTCATGACGGTGTTGGCCTCTTCCGTTTCCCAGTGGGCGGTGGTGGAGGTGAGGAGGTTCAGGTTGAACTTGTTGACCGATTTCATGAAGCCGGCCTTGCGCTGCTTGGCATTGTCGGCGCCGGGATTGCCTTCGATGATGATGACCTTGGCGCCTTTGCCGAGCTTCTCGGCCAGGAAGTCGCCGACCAGTTCCGAGCCCAGTTCGTTATCCGGACCGACAAACAGGAAGTCCTGCGGCAGGCCGTTGGCGACCAGGGCGGTCTTGTCCAGGGTGACGTCGAAGTTCACCAGCAAAATGCCGGCGTCGACCGCCTTCTTGACCGAGGGGACCAAGCCGACGGAATCGGCGGGGGCGAGGATAATCATGTCGACCTTGCGGGTGATGAAATTTTCCACCGCGTTGATCTGGGTGTCGATGTCTGTTTCCGAGTTCATGCCGACCGGGATCAGGGTGAAGGTCCCGTCTTCCTTGGCGAATTTGCGCGCCCCTTCCTCCATGGTCTTGAAAAATTCATTGGCCAGGGATTTCATCACCAGACCCACCACCGGCTTTTCGCCGGCCGCCGCCGCGAGGGAAATCATGAATACAGCCAGTAACGCGACAAGAGCTTTTTTCATTTTCTTTCTCCTTTGACCTGTGCTTGCCAGGATCTGGCGGCTCCAAAACCGGCCAGAAAATTTGCTGCGAAAGGTTTTTGGTACAGAGCGTCTGGAAAATATAGGCGGCACCTCCTTCCGCCTCGGCCGCGCCGCATTTGGCAAGGGGGGCGGAAACGGGGTTTTCGGCATCGGGAATCAGCAGTCCCGGGAGATGGGTGCGTTTGTATCGTAAACTCCGGGTGGTAAAGGGATAAGGGCATTGATACCCGGGGCGGCAAGCATGGGCAGGAGGATATGTTAACGTTATCCGCACTATACCGGAAGTCGGCGCGTTGTCAACAGCAATTTCCCAAAATCACCACTGTGCCGCGGAAAATTTTGACTGTACACAGCACGGGATCCTATATACTGGTTAAGGAACCAGGGTGAACGTGGAGCCTGAACAGGACTCTTCCCTCAATTGCCATAAGGGATCGCCCCAAAGCCGGTTTATAACCTTGCGAGGCGGGAGACATCATGGCGGGACTTTCCATTCGCAACATATGTAAAACTTACGCCGGCGGAGTGGTGGCGGTGAAGGATTTCAATCAGGAAATCGAAAACCGCGAATTCGTCGTGCTGGTGGGGCCGTCCGGTTGCGGCAAGTCGACAACCCTGCGGATGATCGCGGGGCTGGAGGAGATCAGTTCCGGTGAGCTTTATATCGACGGGAAACTGGTGAACGACGAGCCGCCGCGTTCCCGGGACATCGCCATGGTGTTCCAAAACTACGCCCTCTATCCCCACATGAGCGTCTACGCCAACATGGCTTTCGGCTTGAAAATGCGGAATATTTCCAAGGCGGAAATCCACCGGCGGGTCCTGAACGCCGCCCGCCTGCTGGAAATCGAACCCTATCTCGAGCGCCGCCCCAAGGCACTTTCCGGCGGGCAACGCCAACGCGTCGCCCTGGGGCGGGCTATGGTGCGCAATCCCGCGGTGTTTCTCCTGGACGAACCCTTGTCGAACCTGGACGCGAAGCTCCGGGTCCAGATGCGATCGGAAATCGTCAAGCTGCACCAGCGTCTCGGCACCACCTTCATCTACGTCACCCACGACCAAACCGAAGCCATGACCATGGGCACCAGGATCATCGTCATGAAGGACGGCGTGGTGCAGCAGGCGGATACGCCCCGGAACCTCTACGATCACCCCTGCAACAAATTCGTCGCCGAGTTTATCGGCAGCCCGCAGATGAACATGTTCACCGCCGAACTCGCCGGGACGGGAGAGCGGGTGACGGTCAATTTCGACAGCCACAGCCTGGTTCTGTCCGGCGAGACGGCAGAGCGTCTGGCGCCGTACCGGGGCCGGAAAGTTAGGCTGGGCATCCGCCCGGAAGGTTTCGCCGAAGCGCCCCGGACCGGGGACGACAGCCGGATCGAGGTTACCGCCGACCTGGTGGAGACGACCGGCTCGGACGTCTATGTTTTTTTCAATGCCCCTTCCTGCCCGCGCAGCATCAGCGCCCGCCTGACCCCGCGCGTTGCCGTCCGCTCCGGCGACCGCCTGCCCCTTTACGTGGGTGCCGAAGCCCTGCACTTTTTCGACCTGGAGAGCGGCGCGAGTTTGTTCGGCTGTTGAGGCGGGAAGCGCGGCGTGGCACCGGTGAAACGGCAAAAGGGCCGAACAAAAACAAAAGGTGGAAACGCGGCGGCAAGCCGGGTTTCCACCTTTTGTTTGTAGTGAACGCCAAACCCGCGGTCGTTCCACAGGTCGGTACTTCCCCCCTTCGCCCGGTCAAGTATCCGAACGCGCGAAATAGCGGGTATGCAGCAATTCGTGCGCCTTGCCGGTGAGGGGCCGGCCCAGGTAGCGCGAGTACAACTCCTTGATGTAGGGATTGTCGTGCGATTTGCGGAGCGGCTTTCCCGAATCTTCGCGGTACAAAACTTCCGCCCGCTTTTCAATCGACTTCAAGCTGCCGTGGTAGTAGGGCTGCCCGCCGCCGCCGATGCAACCGCCCGGACAGGCCATGACTTCAATGACGTGGAACTGTTCGCCGGAACGAACCCGGTTGAGGAGCTTCCGGGCATTACCCAAGGAATAAGCCACCCCGACCGTGAGATGCAGATCCCCCGCCTGGACGTCGGCCTTGCGCACCCCCTGGAGGCCGCGGACTTCCTGGAAATCAATCTTCGCCAGTTCGTGACCGGTGACCACTTCCACCGCCGTGCGTAATGCCGCCTCGAGAACCCCGCCGGTAACCCCGAACAACGCCGCCGCACCGGTGGACTCGCCCAGGGGCGCGTCGAAGTCCTCGTCGGGGAGGGCCTGGAAATCGATATTCATCAGGCGAATCAGCCGGGCGAGCTCGCGGGTGGAGAGGACGATGTCGACGTCGGGATTGTTCCTGACGCTGAACTCGGGACGGGCGGCCTCGTACTTCTTGGCGAGGCAGGGCATGATGGAGACGACGACCATTTTTTCGCGCGGCACCTTGAGGATTTCCGCGAAATAACTCTTGGCGATGGCGCCGAACATTTGCTGCGGGGATTTCGCCGACGACGGCACGTCCAGGAGATCCGAGAAATGGTGTTCGAAAAATTTCACCCAGCCGGGACAGCAGGAGGTCAGGACCGGCAGCTTCACTTGCTTGTCGCCGGAGAGGTAGCGGGTGAGGCGCTCGACGATTTCGTGCGCTTCCTCCATGATGGTCAGGTCGGCGGCGAAATCGGTGTCGAATACGTAATTGAAGCCGATGCGCCGCAAGGCCGCGACCATCTTGCCGGTGACCGAGGTCCCGGACGGATAACCCAACGCCTCCCCGAGGGCGGCCCGCACCGACGGCGCCGTCTGCACCACCACCACCCGATCCCCGGGGTTGGCGAGGATGTCCAGCACTTTCCAGGAGTGGTCGTTTTCGACCAGCGCGCCGACCGGGCAGGCCATGACGCATTGCCCGCAGTTGGTGCATACCGAATCCAGCAGGTTCATGTCGAAGGCCGGGGCCATGACCGCGTTGAAGCCGCGGTGCACGGCCGAGAGGACGCCGCAGGTTTGGCCGTCGTTACAGACAGTGACGCAGCGGCGGCAACGGACGCACTTGTTCATGTCGCGGATGATCGAGTGGGAGGAATCCTTGGGGAAGCTCGAATGCAGGCCGCCGTCATAGGGGGAGCGGCGGATGGCGAAGAGGTCGGCCAGTTCCTGGAGTTTGCACTCGCCGCTTTTCGGGCACATCAGGCATTCCTTGGGGTGGTTCGAAATGAGGAGCTCGATGACCGTTTTCCTGGCCTGGAAAACGCGCATGGTGTTGGTGCGGACGATCATGCCGTCGACGGCCGGGGTCGAGCAGGAGGGGGCGAGGTTGCGGCGGCCTTCCACTTCCACGACGCAGACCCGGCAGGCGGCCGGGTTGTTGCAGGGCTGGAGCGGGGTCTTGGGCATGAAACAGAGATGCGGGACGGGGATGGACAGCGCGTGGGCGGCGTCCATGATGGTGGCACCTTTCGGAACTTCGACGTTGCGTCCGTCAATCGTTAGGGAAATGGTGGACAAGGGACGCTCCTTTGTTTTTTTCGGCAGGGTACGCTCGGGAGAATGTTCTCAACGCTTCACCACGGCGAAGAATTTGCAGACGTCGTAACAGATCCCGCAGCGGATGCATTCCCGGAGGTTGATGGAGTGCGGTTTTTTCCGTTCGCCGCCGATGCACTGGGTGGGACACTTGACGGCGCAGACGTGGCAGCCGGTGCACTTTTCCGGATTGATGGCGAAAGTGAGGAGGTCGCGGCAGACGCGGGCCTGGCAATGGTGATCCCGGACGTGTTCCTCGTATTCCTCGGGGAAGGTCAGCAAGGTGGAGATGACTGGATTGGGCATGGTCTGGCCGAGACCGCAGAGGGCGGTATCCTTGATGCTTTCCGAAAGGAGCCGGAGTTGCACCAGGTCGGAGGGTTCCCCCTTGCCGCTGGTGATGCGGTCGAGGATTTCGAACATTCTCCGCGAGCCGACCCGGCAGGGTGTGCATTTGCCGCAGCTTTCGTCCTGGGTGAATTCGGTGAAAAAGCGGGCGATACTGACCATGCAGTCGTCCTCGTCCATCACCACCATGCCGCCGGAACCCATGATGGCCTGGTGTTCGGCGAGGTGTTCGTAGTCGATGGGGAGGTCCAGATCCTTGGCGGACAAGGCACCGCCGGAAGGTCCGCCGGTGAGGACGGCCTTGAAGGATTTGTTGCCGGGGCAACCGCCGCCGATGTCGAAGATGACCTCCCGGAGCGTCGTTCCCATGGGGACTTCGACCAGGCCGACGTTTTTGATATGGCCGGTCAGGGCGAAAACTTTGGTGCCCTTGGATTTTTCGGTGCCGATGGAGGCGAACCAGTCGGCGCCTTTGGTGAGGATGACCGGGACGTTGGCGAAAGTTTCGACGTTGTTCAGAAGCGAAGGTTTCCCCCGGTAGCCCTGTTCGGCAGGGAAGGGGGGCCGCATGCGGGGTTCGCCTCTTTCCCCTTCCATGGAGTGAATGAGCGCCGTTTCCTCGCCGCCGACGAAGGCGCCGGCGCCGTATTTTATTTCGATGTCGAAGGAGAAATTGGAGCCGAGGATGTTTTTGCCGAGGAGCCCTTCCTTCCTGGCGTCGGCGATGGCTTGCTTGAGGCGTTTGACCGCCAGGGGGTATTCGGCGCGGATGTAAACTTCGCCGGTGTTGGCGCCGATGGCGTAGCCGGCGATGGCCATGCCTTCGACGATGGTATGCGGGTCGCCTTCGAGGATGGCGCGGTCCATGAAGGCGCCGGGGTCGCCTTCATCGGCGTTGCAGATGACGTATTTTTCCGGACCGGGCTGGGATTGGGCGGCAGCCCATTTTTTCCCGGTGGGGAAGCCGGCGCCGCCGCGTCCGCGCAGGCCGGAACGGAGGATGGCGTCGACGGTTTCGATGGGGGGTTTTTGGATGGTGTTGGCGAGGGCGGTGTAGCCGCCGACGGCGAGGTAGTCGTCGAGATGCTCGGGGTCGATGAAGCCGCAGTTTCGGGTGGCGATGCGGAGTTGGCGTGGGGGCATAGGCTATCCTTCCATTTGCAGCAAAACAGCGAAACGCATTTAGCGTCCGGGCGGCTTTGATTTGGAAGCCGAATTACCGGGGGCATGATGGCGAATTTTCCGAACCACCGGACCATTAAACATCATGTCCCCGCAACTCTCACGTTTTCAGTTAGTCGTCCTTATTTCAACGCCATTCACTCCAGCGTCACCCTTTCGACATTGGTGATAATCACCCCTTCCACCGGCTTGTTGTTGGCGATGAAATCCTCGACCAGCCGTTTGGCGCGCTTGTCGTCGACTTTGCCGAACAACACCGGGCTCGCGCCGGGACGGGTGATGATCACCGTCGGCTCCGCGTAGCAATAGGTCATGCAACCGGAACGAAGGAAGTCGACCTTTTCCAGGCCGAGTTCGCGGACCGTTTTTTGCATGACCTCCCAAACCACTTCGGCGCCGGAGGCGATGCCGCAGGTACCGCATGATACGTTCACCAGGGTGCGGCTCCGATCCCGGTTGCGGTTTTTGGCCTGGGCTTCGGCGCGACGACGCTCCAACGCTTCGATATTGGCGATGGGGGGCATGGCTGTTCCTTATCATGGGAATCACGAGGCTGCAATCCGGCCTCAGGTGAAATCGGCAAGAATATCCCGGATCTGCTCCGGCGCGACATGGCCGAAAACACGATCGTCGACCATCACCACCGGGGCCAAGGCGCAACCGCCGACGCAACGGACGGTGGTGATGGAAAAACGCCCGTCCGGCGTCACCTCCCCTTCCCCGACCTGAAGGCGGTCCTTGAAGGCGGAAAGGATGCGCGGCGCCCCTTTGACGAAACAGGCGGTTCCCTGGCAAATATTGATGCGGTGCCGGCCGCTCGGCTGCATGTTGAAAAAGGCGTAGAAGGTGACGATGCCGTAGACGTGGGCAAGTGAGACGCCCATCTCCTGGGCAACCAGGTTCTGGACTTGGCGGGGTAGATAACCGAATATTTCCTGGGCTTCGTGCAGAACGTTGATTAACTGATCGTCCTTGCTGGGTAGGGCGTGAATGAATTCCTTAAGCTTATTAACGCTTTCCGGAGGCAGCGGCGGATTGGGCATTACTTTGGCCGGAGCTGGCGCGGCGGTCTGCTGCATACGTTCTCCTTGCCGGTTGGTACGGGAAACGTCGCGAAAACCCTAGTTGGTTCGGAGGCAAACTCCTCCGCTATTTTATCACAAGACACCAAGCTTATTCGGCAAAGGTATCGCTATTTTTCCGAAACGAGATTAATTGCTACACGAAAAACATTTAATTTTTGCAAAAATATAATATGAAAAAATAACACGAAACAACGCCTAACACATGCCAAAAAATTGTAACCCGCAATGGCGCAGCGGTTAAAACAATCATCACCCATGCCGCATTGTCGGTTAATATGGTTTCGCCCAATATGGCTGGGCCAACTTTACCGGCAATTTTATTTTTTCCTCCCAGTTTGAAAAATATAAAAATACATGATTCTCCGTGTGTCACGTATGTAGCTCACGGTCCATGCCGAAAAGTGGTTGGCAACACCGCCGCAAGTCCGGGGTTGGAGTTTAGTTCATAAAAAAAATGAAAAAATCATTTAAACGGGTTGAGAAAAGGGAAATCGGCGCTAGACTGCTGTTGTCGCTTAGCATTTGCATAAGCCCAATTATCACTTCCAACGCGCCGAAATACAGTTCAATGCCCTCACCGCCTATTTTTTCCAAAAGGACGCTCATGGACAAATCCGAAAACATTTTGGAAATGCGTAATATCACCAAGGCCTTTCCCGGCGTCAAAGCCCTGGACGACGTTACTTTCGATGTGAAACGCGGTGAAATCCACGCCCTGGTCGGCGAAAACGGGGCCGGTAAATCCACACTCATGAAAGTCCTCTCCGGCGTGTACCCCTACGGCACCTACGAGGGGGATATCGTCATCAACGGCGAAGTGCAGCGCTTCGACAGCATCAAGGACTCCGAACACGCCGGCATTGCGATTATCTACCAGGAGCTTACCCTGGTGAAAACCATGAACATCTGTGAAAACCTGTTTCTCGGTGAGGAAGTGCATCACCGCGGGGTCATAGATTGGAACGCTTCCTTCAAGCAGGCTTCGGAAGTATTGGCGGAAGTCGGTTTGGAGGTCAGCCCCGCCACCCAGGTGATGCATTTGGGGGTCGGGATTCAACAGCTGGTGGAAATCGCCAAGGCGCTCCTGAAGAAGACCGACGTGCTGATTCTCGACGAGCCGACAGCGGCCCTTTCGGCCGAAGAGGCGCGGAATCTTTTGGACATCCTACGGCGCCTCCGGGACCGGGGAGTGACCTGCGTGTTCATTTCCCACCGCCTCGGCGAAGTGATGGACATCGCCGATCGGGTCACGGTTCTCCGCGACGGCAAGACGGTGACGACCATGAAACGGGGCGAATTCACCGAGGAGACGATGATCACCAAGATGGTCGGCCGCGAGTTGAAGAACCTGTTCCCCTACAAACCGCACAAGGGCGGGGCGCCCCTGATGGAGATCCGCGACTGGACGGTGGTGGATCCGGAGTCGGGGCGGACGATTGTGGATCATGTAAACCTGCTTCTGAGAAAAGGCGAAATTCTCGGCATGGCGGGTTTGGTCGGGGCCGGCCGCAGCGAACTCATGATGAGCATTTTCGGTTGTTACGGCAAGGTGGTTTCGGGGGAGATTTTCCTCGAAGGGAAACCGGTGAAAGTGGGTACGCCGCACGCGACCATCAGCTCCGGCATCGTCCTCCTCTCGGAGGACCGCAAGCGTTACGGCCTGGTGCTGGGGACGGATATCAAGCGTAATATTTCCCTGGCGGCCCTGGACAGCATCGCGGCGCACGGGGTGGTGAGCGAGAACGAGGAGATTCTCGCCGCCAACAATTATGTGCGGGATTTGAAAATCAAGACGCCTTCCATCGAGCAGAAAGCCGGGAACCTATCCGGCGGAAACCAGCAGAAGGTGGTTATCGGCAAGTGGCTGATGACCAAGCCGAAAGTGCTCATCATGGACGAACCGACCCGGGGAATCGACGTCGGGGCGAAGGTGGAAATCTACAATATCATGAACAAGCTGGTCGACGAAGGGGTCGGGGTGTTGATGATCAGTTCCGAGCTCCCCGAAGTCCTGGGGATGTCGGACCGGATTGTGGTGATGTCGGAAGGCGCCTTGACCGGCGAGTACTCAAAGGAGGAGGCGGATCAGGAGAAGGTAATGACCAGCGCCACCGCACGCTTCCGGCAGAGGAAGAGAGAACAGGTGATAAGTAATAGTTAATAAGTAATAAGTAATAAGTAATAAGTAATAAGTAATACGCAATATGGAATGTGGAATGTGGAATGTGGAATGTGGGATGTGGAATGTGGGATATGCGACACGCAATATGTAATAACTATTACTTATTACTTATTAACTATTACTTAAATAAACGGGGTGTGGGATGGGGGAGAGTTTGATATTGCGGAAAAGTTTGGATTTTGGCATCCGCATCGTACGATTGTACAAGCATTTGCGTGAGAACAAACGAGAATTTGTATTATCCAAACAACTTTTGCGGAGTGGTACGAGTATCGGCGCCAATCTACGCGAAGCCAAGTATGCGCAAAGCAAAGGCGACTTTATTTCCAAGAATTCCATCGCCCTTAAAGAAGCTGCCGAAACGGAATACTGGTTAGAACTGGACTTTTGCAAAATCACCATTCAAACCGCCGAATGGCGATTTTGTAAAATCAAAAACCCCTGGAATTCGGGGAAAAACGATTTTTGCAAAGTGACGATTGGCGGTTCAATCGTCACTTTGCAAAACTTCAGTTAGAACTTCTACACCGTACAAACTACCTAAACTCCCAAGAGTTCGAAAGCATCCATATAGATTGCACAGAATTACTAAAAATCCTGACTTCAACAATAAACTCCAGTAAACAAACCAAAACCTGAAAAAAACAGTATTTATTACCTGAAGTTTTGCAAAGTGGCGATTTAACCGCCAATCGTCACTTTGCAAAAATCGTTTTTGCCCGAATTTCCGGGGCTTTTGATTTTACAAAATCGCCATTCGGCGGTTTGAATGGTGATTTTGCATAAGTCCAGTTATTACTTATTACTTATTACTTATTACTTATTACTTGCTAAGGGGGGTCCTATGGAGGACACAAAAAAGGGAAGAAGGATCATGTTCCTGTTCCTGATTCCGGCGCTGTTGATTTTGTGCGGTTTCTTCCTGCCGTTGGCGAAAATTTCGTCCTACACCGTCTTCAGGGGCAAGGAGCTCTTCGAGCTATACTGGTACTGGACCGAATACGCGCCTCCGGCCAGCGGCTTCGGGCTGCTCGTATCCCTGTTCCGCGTCATCCCCTTCCTGGCCATACCGGTGATGGTGGTGGCGGCGCTGGGTTGGCGCGAAACGCCCTGGTTTGCGCTCCTCCTCTCCCTTATCTGCCTGTTCTTCACCCTCGGGCTCCTGCACGGGTATGAACCGCTGGTGAAATTGGCGAATCCGTCCGAACTCGGCATGCCGGCGGAAAATCCCGGCTTTGTCAAATTGGTGGAACAAGGCTATATGGGCGGGGGATTCCTGCTGATCCTGGTCGCCTCGGCCGTGCTCCTCCTTTATTCCCTGTACTACCTCGCCACCCGGGGACAGGGCGGCCTCACCACCAGGCTGGAAAATTCCCTCTTCAACGCCTCGTCCAAAAACATCCGCCAGTTCATGATGATTATCGCCCTGCTGGGCATCTGGGGCATCTTCTACGCCATAACCGAGAACGGCATTTTCATTTCCTCGCGAAATTTGTCGAACCTCTTCTTGCAATCCGCCTCCATCGCCGTCATCGCCATCGGCGTCGTCCTGATTCTCGTCACCATGAATATCGACCTGTCGATTGGATCGGTGGTCGGCTTCCTCGGCGCCATCGCGGCGGTCTGCCAGGTCGACTCCCCCATCGCGCGCTGGTTCTCCTCCCACCTGAACAGCATGGGAATTCCCCTGGACTGGATGGCGGTCATCGCCATCGTCGCCGCCCTCTTTGTCGGCCTCCTCATCGGCGCCTGGCACGGCTGGTGGATTGCCTACCGCGGCGTCCCCGCCTTCATCGTCACCCTGGCCAGCATGATGG
>JAVBQR010000002.1:0-13323 GCA_031548865.1 Planctomycetota bacterium | reverse complement strand
GGCCTTTCCCCAAACGCTCTGAATTCGGCTGGTTGGGGGTAGTATCAACGAGCCAAATGGGGGCGGTTCATACTCGGCGCCGCAGAACCCCCGGATTCCTCGCTACCGCTCGGAATGACAAAGTGCACTGTTTTCCTCTGGTGATGCAAGGCGGTGATTATCAAACAGTTATGAGCGGTTTTGTCCTTATTTCAGCGTCATTCCATCATGTCCCCGTAATCCCCGTAATCCTCGCGAATATCGATAGCCGTCCCTGTTACAGCGCCATTCGGAACAGGCCCGCATATCCAGCGTTGCAGGAATAACCGTCTCGCCGCCAACCTAACGGAGCTGCCGAACCGCGGCCTTCTGGATTTCCAGACCCTTTTGGTATTGTTCCATAAAACGCAGGAAACCCGCCCGCCCTGCAGCGTCGGGCTCGACCCGGTCCTCCTTCGCCGCGGCGAAAACCTGGGTCGCGAGGAAACGTTCCAGGCTTATCCCCTGCTTGTTCTGGCGCATGAACGCGGCAAGGAGGGCGATGCCCCAGGCTCCACCCTCGCCGGCCGATTCCATCACCGCCACCGGGACGTGCAAGGCGTCGGCCATGATGTGTTGGCCGACCTTTTTCGTTTTGAACAGGCCGCCGTGGCCAAGGAGCTTCTCCAGCTTCACCCCTTCCTTGTCCAAAATCTCCATGCCGATTTTCAGGGTCGCCACCGACGAATAGAGGAGGACGCGCATGAAGGTGGCGAGGCGCATGGGGCTGTCCGGCAGGCGGGCGAACAGGGGGCGGCCCTCTTCGACGCCGGTGATGGGTTCGCCGGAATAGTAATTGTACGAGAGCATGCCGCCGCCGTCGGCGGCGCCTTCCATGGCTCGGTTGTAGAGTTCATCGTAGAGCTTCGCCTTTTCGACCTTGGTCCCGAAGCGGGCCAGGAGCTCGTGGAACATCGCCAGCCAGGCGTCGAGATCCGAGGTACAGCTGTTGCAGTGCACCATCGCCACCGGGCTGCCGGCCGGGGTTGTCACCATGTCGATTTCCAAATAGCGGCGGGAGAGCTTTTGGTCGAGGACGATCATGGCGAAAATCGAGGTTCCGGCCGAAACGTTGCCGGTATGCGGGGTAACGCTGTTCGTGGCCACCATGCCGGTTCCGGCGTCGCCTTCGGGTGGGCAAAGGGGAATCCCCGCCTTCAAGCCGCCGGATGGGTCAAGGAGGCGCGCACCGGCGGCGGTGAGCCGACCGGCTTCGACACCCGCGTTCAACACTTTCGGGAGAATCCCCGCCAATTTCCAGCCGAAGTTTTTCGCCGCGACCAGCCGGTCGAACTTCGCCAGCATGGCGGCGTCGTAGTTGTTGTTGACGCTGTCGATGGGGAACATGCCGGAGGCGTCGCCGACGCCGAGGACTTTTTCCCCGGTCAGCTTCCAGTTCACGTAGCCAGCCAGGGTGGTGAGGAAGGCGATATCCTTGACGTGCGTTTCTCCGTTGAGGATGGCCTGGTAAAGGTGGGCGATACTCCAGCGCTGCGGGATGTTGAAATCGAATTCATCGGAAAGGAGCGCCGCCGCTTTTTCGGTGATAGTGTTACGCCAGGTACGGAAGGGGGCGAGCTGTTTTCCGCTCTTGTCGAAGGGGAGGTAACCGTGCATCATGGCGGAAACGCCGATGCCGCCGACATTGGCGAGTTTGACGCCGTAGCGTTTTTGCACATCCTCGGCCAGGTCGCGGTAGACGCTTGCCATCCCGGTCCAGACGTCGTCGAGGCGGTAGGTCCACACTTCGTTTTCGAACTTGTTCTCCCAGTCGAAGCCGCCGGAAGCGATGGGGGAACAATCGGGACCGACGAGAACCGCCTTGATGCGGGTTGAACCGAGCTCGATGCCGAGAAAGGTGTTTCCTGCTTCGATTGCCTGCTTGATGTTGCCGTGGTCAGTCATGGCGTGTCCTCTCCCTATTTTGTATAGACTAAATTCAGTTTACCCGGAGTTATATAATGAGTGCGGAACGGAATAGTGAAAATCATTTTTTCACCACAGAGGCACAGAGGACACAGAGGTTCACAGAGTACCTGAAAAGAAAAGTCGGGGGTGGTTCAAATATTTTTATTATCAATAGCATCTCGGTTTACCCCAAGTTCATAAGGACTCTGTGAACCTCTGTGCCCTCTGTGCCTCTGTGGTGAAAAAAGGATTTTCACCATTTCGCTTCGAGGTCGGTATAATCAGTATCAATAATTCAATATAGGGTTTTAACGGAAATTGTGAAAAAAAAAAAGCCGCCGCGCCTTCATCTCTTGAAATCGATCTCGCGGCTATGCCCGGCGTAATCCAGCCGGCGCGAAGCCGGAACGGTACGCACCGCCACCTGGCCACCGCGAACCACGTACAGGCATTCCGGCATGAGCCGTATCGCCTCGAACACCGACCCCGCGTCAAGCACCACCAGGTTCGCGGGAGCGCCTTCCCTTATACCGTACCGGTCGCCGACCCCGAGCGCCTGCGCGGAATTGACCGTCACCATGTCGAACAGGCGGTCAATCTGATCCGCCCCCGACAGGTGGGCGGTGTGCACCAGCAGATTCGCCGCCCTGAGCATCGAGCCGGTTCCCAAAGGATACCAGGGATCCATGATGGAATCGTGGCCTATCGCCACATTCACCCCGGCGGCGTCCAACTCGTCGACCCGGGTGTGGCCGCGCCGGCGGGGATAGCCGTCGGTGCGGTTCTGGAGCACGGAATTGTCGAACGGATTGGTGATGAAGCTCGCCCCGGCCCGGGCGGCGATGCCAAGCACTTTCAACGCGTAATCGGTGTTGTAGTTATGCATGGCGGTGGTGTGGCTGGCGCTGGCGCGTTTGCCCATTCCCCGAACGATGGACTCCTTCAGAAGCACCTCGACAAAACGCGACTGATCGTCCCCCGTTTCGTCGCAATGAATGTCAACCATCAGGCCGCGTTTTTCGGCCAGCTCGAAGGCGAGGACCACGTCGGCGACGCCGTCCTCGCGGGTGAGCTCGTTGTGGGGAATGCCGCCGACCACGTCCGCCCCCATGTCGAGGGCTTTACGGAGCAGCTTCTCGCCGTCCGGCGAAGTGTAGACGCCGTCCTGGGGGAAGGCGACGATCTGGATTTCCACCAACTCCCGCATGGCATCCTTGAGCTCCAAGAGGGCGTCGACGGTGGTGAGCGAGGGATCGGTGGTGTCGGCATGGGTGCGGATGAACTGGACCCCGTTCGCGAATTCCCACAACACCGCCTCGCGGGCGTTTTTCAGGATGACCTCGCGGGTGAGATGCTGTTTCCTCTCCCCCCAAATGGCGATGCCTTCCAACAGGGTTCCGGACCGGTTGAAGCGGGGGTCGCCGACCGACAGGACGGCGTCGAGGTGCACATGCGGATCGCAGAAGGGCGCAGAGACGAGATTGCCGGCGGCGTCGAGGCATTCGGCCGCGTCGGTCGGGATGGTGCCGGCGGGACAGATGCGGGTGAAGACGCCGTTATCCATGTGGAGGTCAGACAGGGCGTCGGCGTGGGGCAGGCGGGCGTTTTTTATGACCAGCGGCATGGAGGCTCCTTTATAGATTGCGAAAAGCGATGATGTTAAACGCCGGCCAACTGCCGGTCCTTTCCCCGGCGCGTCCGCAAACGCCGGATTTTTCGCCCGGTTTTGACCTGCGCCAGATCATAGGTGTTCTGGACATTAAGCCAGAACTGGGGGGTATTGCCGAATGCTTGGGCGAAGAGCAGGGCGGTTTCCGGGGTGATGCCGCGCTTGGCGTTGATGATTTCGTTCACCCGCTTGAAGCTTACGCCGATATGGCTGGCAAAATCGACCTGTGAAACGTGCATGGGTTTGAGGAAGTCTTCGAGGAGGAGCTCGCCGGGATGCGGCGGGGAATATGGTAGGCGCATGGTTTGTCCTTTCTAACTGGACTTTTGCAAAATCGCCATTCAAACCGCCGAATGGTGATTTTGTAAAAACCAAAAACCTCTGGAATTCAGGCAAAAAATGATTTTTGCAAAGTGGCGATTGGCGGTTAAATCGCCACTTTGCAAAAGTTCAGTTCCAATATTAAGTCGGAGAAACTTCCAATCATGGCAGTCCTTTCGCTTTTATATCAATATACCGGGTAGCGTCCTATTGTCAAGCGGTGATTATCGTCAAGCCATTGGGGTTTTGACTAAACCGCCCGGCCGAATAAAATGGGGTGGTAGTTTGAAGGGGGGACTTGCCAAATCTTTGTCGTCAACCCCACATCTAAACGGAGAAAAAAATGCAAGACTTTATGGAACTAGCCAAAACCCGGCAGACCTGCCGCGAATTCGCCGACAAACCGGTCGAACACGACAAACTCGCCGCCTGCGTCGAGGCCGCCCGCCTCGCACCGTCGGGCTGCAACGCCCAACCCTGGACTTTCGTAGTGGTCGAAAAACCCGAACTGGTCGCCAAGGTCGCCGACTGCATCGCCATGAACGGCATGAACCCTTACGCCAAACAGGCCAAGGCGTTCCTGGTTGTCCTGGAAGAGCACGCCAAACTCATGCCGCAAATCGCTTGCATGCTGGACAGCCAGTACTTCGCCAAAGGCGACCTCGGCTCCGCCACCGCCTATTTTTGCCTCGAAGCCGCCTCGCTCGGTTTGGGAACCTGCCAGTTCGGCATCTACGACCGGGTGAAAATGGGGCAGCTCCTCGACATCCCCGAGCATAAACAGTATGGCGCGGTCATCGCCATCGGCTACCCCGCCAAACCGGAAATCCGCAACAAACAGCGGAAACCGCTGGGGGAACTGGTCCGGTTCCTCTAGGTGGACTTGCAAAGGAAAGCGAACGGCGGTTTGATCGCTTTTCTTAAAAGTCGAGCTCTAGCGCCATGCCGTTTTTACCCATGAACCAAGCTGCCGACGGAGGCGGGTCGCCGACCCGCCTTTCGTTATTATTGTCAGGTATTTATACATCTCGAAAAAATTGCCCCACGCAGGTCAAGTCCAACCTAAAGCGTTGTCAGAGTCAACCTTAACGGGAATCATGGCAATTTAGCCATTGTCTCCCGGCCGCTCGTGCATATATTCATGTTTAAGGATCTGCGTCCACCAACGCAGGGCTCGGGGGAGCTTCCCAAGACAAAAAAAACATCCGGCAAAGCCGCTGTTTCCCCAGTTTGCGGAATCGCGTCGCCACCGGCTTTTTTCATAAAAACTGACGACCCGCGCGGCACCAGCCGCCGCCGTCCTCAGTTTTTATGCAAAACGCCCATGATTTTGCCAACCGGTACAGAACGCCCCGGTCATGGCCGCCGTCCCGCGCCTTGTCCATTCGCCAAGGCCTGCGATGTAGCGTCCGTGAAAGGGTCCCGGCGCGTTCTCTCCCTTTTTTAGGAGAAGGAAATGCGTATGCCGTCCCAAAAACAGTCGTCCATGGTTCTCGCCCTCCTCTTCGTCCTAATCCTTTCGCCCGCTCCGGCGGGCGAGGGGATGGACGATTTTAAAAACATCCTCGCCGCCGCGGAAAACAATCAGGCAGATGCCCAATTCCTCCTCGGCGACTGCTATTACAAAGGCCGGGGAATACCGCAAAACTACCAGGAAGCGGCGAAATGGTTCCGGAAAGCCGCCGACCAGATGAACGCCGACGCCCAGTACTACCTCGGCGTCTGCTACGCGAACGGCCAGGGCGTCGAGAAAAACCCCCAAGCCGCCGCCGAATGGATCCGCCGCGCTTCCGACCACGGCAATCCCGAGGCCATGAACACCCTCGGCCTTCTCCACTCCAGCGGAAGCGGCGTGCGCCAGGATTACTCCGAAGCGGTCAGCCTTTTCCGCCGCGCCGCCGACTCCGGGAACAACGACGCGCTGAAAAACCTCGCCCTGTGCTACGCGAACGGCCTCGGGGTCGCGAAAGACATGAAGGAGGCGGTGAAACTGCTCAAGACCGCCGCCAGTGCCGGCTCCGCCGACGCGCAGTACAATCTCGGCGTCTCCTACGTGAACGGGAGCGGGGTCGAGGCCAATTACGAACAGGGTATAATGTGGCTGAAGAAGGCCATCCAGAACGGTTTCGTCGATACGCAAGGCAGCCTCGACGTCGCCCTGGCGAAATACGCCCACGAAAAAGCCATGCAGGCCTGGGCCAAGGCGAAAGGCATCGAATTCAATAAACAGGACGACCGGGGCCGGACTCTCGCCCACAACGCGGTCGAGGAAAACCGCCTCGACATCCTCGCCTGGCTGAAGGAAAACGGCGACGACCTGAACCGCCAGGACGACGACGGCATCACCCCGGTGGACATGGCGACCATCGGCCAGAAGACGGAAATCGTCAATTGGTTCAAGGAAAACGGCATCGTCGCCCGCGACGCCAAGGTCGACATGAAATGGGCGGAGGACATGCGTTCCGCCGGGCTTGACGACCAGGACATCGCCAATCACGCCCTGGCCATGTTGTGCAAATCGGCCGGCACCGGCGACGTGAAAATGATGAAAAACTGCCTCCACCTCGGAGTGAACGTCAATGGCGCGGAGTCGGACGGCTCGACCCCCCTCCACTTCGCCGTGCACGCCAAGAACCGGCAAAGCATCAAGTTCCTGAAATCCAGGAACGCCAACCCGCGGGCCAAGGACGCGCGCGGCTTCACCCCGGTCGACTACGCGAAAATCCGTTTGCAGGACGACGTCCTGGAGTGGCTGGGCGAATAGGATAAAACAGTTCACAGGAAATCGGGCCATCCGCCGCCCGATTTCCTGTATAAGTCAATAGGATTGACGACATGAAGATCAGCATTCCCTTGTCCACAAGGTTCGCAGCATATCTATGTTTGGCCGTCGCCGGCTTGTTCAGCGCCGCCGTTTCCCAAGCGCCGGCCGGCGAGGCGAAGCGCCTGCCGGATGCGAAAGCGCCGCAATTGATGTTCGAAGGCGGCTTGCCGCAGTTGCAAATCGACGCCGGCGGGTCCAAGGCGGCGGCGAACGGCAACGCGTCGGTGAAACCAGCCACGCCGCAACTGACCGGTTTGCCGAATGTCAGCGTCGGGATCAGCCCTGAACCGGAAGAAATGCCGGAACCGGCCGAACCGGCGACAGACGCGTACACCGGTACGGATAACCCGGGCACAAATGCGTATGGGGACACGAACCTTGTCCCGGAGCCAACGCCGCGGTCCGTCCCGTTCGCCGGCTGCGCCGGGACCATCGCCGGTTGTCCCGAGCCGTTGGCGCAACCGGGCGGAGCGTTGTCGCCGGTTCCGGACTATGTGTCGCCCCTTCCCGAGCCGGAAGTCGTGGTCGTCGAACCGGAAACGGCGCCCGCCGCCGGGAACGAATCGGGGACCGGGGTTTTTGTCGGCGAAGGCGAAGGGCTGACCGGGAAGATGATCGGGGACATTCTGGACGGCGAACTCCTGAAACAGGAAGCGCCGGGCCAGGGCGAAATCCTTACGCCGGGACCGGTTGGAAAAGGGGCAGGCCCAAGTGCTCCCTCCTTACCCGAACCGCCCGAGCAACCGGCTGCGAAGCCTGAGGATTATAAACGGCCGGACGAACCCTCCGAGCTCGAAGTAGACAAAAAGGGGCCGCCGGCCGATCCCTTCCGGGATTTACCGAAATATGTCGAGGTGCTGGTTCCGCAAAACACGTTGGCCTTCAAGAGTGAAGTGTTGTTAAAGAAACACGGCGAACCGACTTTCGAAAATCTTGAAATGGAAAAGGAAACGATCCAGGCGGATTTGCTGGACAAGTACAATAATTGGCTGGCTTCGGCCGGGCAAATCGGCCGGGTGGAAATGGTCTTGAGCAAACCGGTCCGCTATGCCCGGGACGGCAGCTGGGTCAAGGGCGAGTTCAACCAGATAGTCCACGATATATATGGACGCCGCCTGCCGGACTATGAGACGGAATATTATGTGATTGTGGTGAGTTTGTAAGGCTATACCCTAGAGCTAGCAGGCCTCCTTTGTTCCCACCAGGAGCGAAGAGCCGTATTTACGAGGAAGACGCCGCGCTTCATGCCGGGCCACGATTCGGCGAAAGGAGTTCAAAAAAAACGGAAATTGATTAAAGAAAGAGCCGCAAAGTGACGGAATGGGGATCCTTCGCAGAAATTTGCAAAATTAGCGCCTTTTCTCTATTTTGTTAACATGTTTAATTTCAAATTGTTAGACATACGAAATAGGGATTGGGTGGTTGAGCGGCTTTTTTTTTGTTGCGCGGATCGGAATTTTTGAGTACTGATTAGCACTGGTATTCTTAACGGGAGAAGTCGATGACAAAATATTTCTTGCGGCTGTCTTTGGTCATAGTCATGGCCTTGTCGGGGGTGGCGGCTGCGGCCGAGTTTGATTTTAAAGCGTTGACCGCGCAGCCGGAAAATGGGGAAGTGGGAAAGGCCAAGGCCAATTCGGCCAAGAGTGACAGTGCCTTGCCGTATCTCAAGGTCGATATTGAGCGCCAGCCGGTTCGCCCGGGTTGGGTGTTGTCGGCCAAGGCCGGGGTGGAATGGATCGTCGCCAAGGGTGGCGGGATGGAATTCACATCAACTGCTATTACTGGAGCCCCTCCAGGCACACATAACCCCGCTTACGACGCCTATACCGATTTCAATGAAACCAACACCGGTTTTGGCGGGGAAGTTGGCGTGGGTTGGAATTTTGGGCCGCGTATTCCGCTTACCCTGGGTCTGAACTTTGGTTTCGGACCCGCCAGCGAGCTGGAATCCATACTGCCCAATTACGTGCCGGGGGGGGCGAATAGCCAGTATGGACCTTACGATCTTTATAGTTACCAGAAGATCAGCGTCTATACTTTTGACTTTTCGTTCGATTACAACTTCCGTAATTGCAGCAAGTGGACGCCGTTCGTGGGCGCCATCGCCGGCGTTGCCTATGTTAGCGACAAGGGTCATACCTCCCTCACTCCGAACGCAGGCAACACTGGCACAGATCGCTGGAAAGGTTACGGCGAATACGGTACCGAACACCGCATCAACTTCATGGCTGGCGCCCGCGCCGGTGTGAAGTATGACGTCAACGAGTGCGTACAGTTCTCCTTGTTCGGTTCCTATACTTACCTCGGCAAAGCGCCTGGCCGCGAATATCAGGTTTATGGTAGTGACAGCGTTACCACTGCTGCTGAGATGGGTTTGGTCAAGACCAACAAGGCCAATCTGCATGGCTTCGCCATCAAGGCCGGCATCAGGGTGATGTTCTAATTTCCGGGGATTATACCGGGATCTTACCGCGCCGACAAAAATTACTTCCCGAAAACCTCCTGGATTTCCAGGAGGTTTTTTTGTCGGAAAAGTGGGTTATTTGCTTTTGACTAACCGCGCGTTACGCGGTATCATTGGTAAATCACAAATCCTCCGTTTCGCACCTTTTTCCCAATACCTGCAAGGAGAGAACATGAAAGCATTCCGTCTGGGGTGTATCATGGCCATGCTCATGGCCGGCGCCACTTTTCTGACCCTTTCGGCCAGCGCCGCCGAACCGATCAAACTCGGCGTCTACCTTCCCCTAACCGGCGACAACGCCTTCGGCGGTCAGCTCGAACTCGAAGGCGTCCAACTCGCTTTTTCGCAGTTCCCCACCATCCTCGGCCGTCCGGTCGAGCTGTCGGTCGTCGATAATAAATCCGACAAGATCGAAGCCGCCAACGCCGCCACCCGCCTCATCGAAAGGGACAAGGTCACCGGCCTCATCGGCAGCTACGGTTCCTCCCTGGCCATGGCCGCCGGTGAAATCGCCGAAGAGGCCGGCATTCCCATGATTGGCACCTCCTGCACCAACCCCCTGGTCACCCAAGGGAAGAAATACTCCTTCCGCGCCTGCTTCATCGACCCCTACCAAGGGGCGGGCGCCGCGACCTACGCCATCCGCATCCGCGGCTACAAGCGGGCCGCCCTCCTCACCGACGTCTCGAACGACTACGCGGTCGGCCTTTCCAAGTTTTTCCGCCAGTCCTTCCAGCGCCTCGGCGGGGAAATCGTCGCCGCCCTCAGCTACCAGTCCGGCGACCAGGACTTCACCGCGCAACTCACCGAAATCATTTCGAAAAGCCCCGACGTCGTCTTCATGCCCGCCTATTTCGCACAGGGTTCGATCATCATGAAGCAGGCGCGGGAACTCGGCGGCGGCTTCGTCCTCATGGGTGGCGACGCCATGGACAACCCGGACACGGTGAAAATCGCCGGTAAAGCCGCCGAAGGCTTCCTCCAGACCACCTTCCCCTACTCCATCAACATGCCGAAAATGAGCCCCGAAGCCGAAGCCTTCACCGCCGCCTGGAAAAAACAATTCCCCCACAAGGACCCGAACGTCAACGCCGCGCTCGGCTACAACTGCTACCTGATGTTCAAGTCGGCCATCGAACGGGCCGGCACCGACGATCCGGAGAAGGTCACCGCCGCCCTGGCCGCGACGAAAAACCTCCCCACTCCGCTCGGCGTCCTCAACCTCAACGAAACGCACGACGCCGAAATGCCGGTGGGGATCACCGAAATTCGCAACGGCAAGAGCGTTTACCTGGGCGAGATTGTGCCGGAGTGAGTGTCTTTTAATGAAGGGGATCGGGCAAAAACGCTCGATCCCCTGCTTGTAAGGAAGCCTTTCGGTTTCATTTGGCCATAATCCTGGACAGTAAATTTGGACGCGGCTTGCATGACCGCTGGTCGGGAATAACCATATATCGCAACCAGCCACTGCACCTTTACCAAAATAGTATGGACGCCTGCGCCGGCTTCAATGGTCAACGGCCAATCGCAAAGGTCCAAAATGTATACCCAGCACTTCTTCAACGCCCTCACCCTGGGCTCGCTCTACGGCCTCATCGCCATAGGGTATACCATGGTCTACGGCATATTGCGGCTAATCAACTTCGCCCACGGCGACATGCTGATGCTCGGGGCCTACTTCGTCTTCTTCGGCACCGTCACTTTCCACTTGCCCTGGGCTCTCGCCGTAATCCTCGCCATCGTCGCCGTCGCCGGAACCGGAGTCCTCATCGACTACATCGCCTACCGACCTCTTAGGAACGCCCCCCGCATCTCCGCCCTGATTTCCGCCATCGCCGTCTCCTTTTTCATCGAATCCCTCGCCGTCGTCCTCTTCACCGGGCTTCCCCGGCCTGTCTACCAACCCGACTGGCTCGTCACCCCCTTCAACGTCGGACAGGTCCGCCTCATCCCCCTCACCATCGTCGTCCCCATCATCACCTGCGTCCTGGTCCTGATTCTCCTCTGGATCGTCTACCGCACCAAACCCGGCCTGGCCATGCGGGCCATCTCCCACGACATCGAAACCACCCGCCTGCAAGGGGTCAGGGTCGACCGCATCATCGCCATGACCTTCGGTATCGGCGCCGCCCTCGCCGCCGCCTCCGGCATCATGTGGGCGCTGCGTTACCCGCAAATTCAACCCTACATGGGCGTCTTCCCCGGCATGAAAGCCTTCATCGCCGCCGTGTTCGGGGGGATCGGCTCCATACCCGGCGCCATGGTCGGCGGACTCTGCCTCGGTTTCATAGAAATCATGGTCATCGCCACCTGGCCGGACCTCTCCGGCTACCGCGACGCTTTCGCCTTTGTGGTCCTGGTGGCCGTGCTCCTGGTCATGCCCACCGGCCTCTTCGGCGCCAAATTGGAGGAGAAGATATGAGCGTGAAAACACGCAATCTCATCCTCACCTTCGCCGCCCTCGCCCTCCTCTTCGCCTTCCTTGCCCAAGCGGGCGAATACCTGGGGAAATACGAAATCCGCATCCTGAACCTCATCGCCATCAACGCCATCCTGGCCGTGTCCCTGAACCTGATCTACGGCTTCGGCGGCATGTTCTCCCTGGGACACGCCGGCTTCATGGCCCTAGGAGCCTACACTTCCGCCCTCCTCCTCCTCACTCCCGCCCAGAAGGAAATCATGTGGATGCTGGAGGACGTCGCCTGGCCGGTCTCGGTCCTTCACACCTCCTTCTGGATTTCATTAATCGCCGCCGGAATTGTCGCCGCCCTGGCCGGGATCCTCATCGCCGTTCCGGTCCTGAGGCTGGGGGGAGACTACCTCGGCATCGCCACCCTCGGCTTCGCCGAAATCATCCGCGTCCTCATCATCAACCAGCCGGCGGTGACCAACGGTTCGCTGGGCATCAAGGGGATTCCCTCCCACGCCACCCTCCTAGTCAACTTCGGCTGCCTGGTTATCACCTGTTACTGTATCACCCGCCTCCTCAATTCCAACTTCGGCAACGTCATCAAAGCCATCCGCGACGACCACATCGCCGCCGAAACGATGGGGGTGAACACCTTGAAATACCGCGTCCTGGTCTTCACCGTCGGCTGTTTCTTCGCCGGCATCGGCGGCGCCCTGCAGGGTAACCTCATCACCACCATCGATCCGAAAATGTTCTCGTTCCTCCTGACCTTCAACATCCTGATGATCGTCGTCGCCGGCGGCCTCGGCTCCATCACCGGCTCCATCCTCGGTTCGGTCATCATCACCTTCATGCTGGAGTGGTTGCGTTTCTTCGACTCCCCCTTCTCGCTTGGCGCCCTCACCATCCGGGGCGTGCCCGGCATGCGCATGGTGGTCTTCGCCCTGGCGCTCCTCCTGATCATCCTTTACCGGCGCGAAGGCGTCATGGGTATGCACGAATTCAGCTGGAACATCCTCTTCGGCGGCAAAAAGAAAGCCGCCCGGGAGCTAGCCGCCGCCGACGCCCGCGCCGAGGCGGACGCCGAGGCCGGCAATGCGGAAGGCGTCGGTGCCGACGCCTCCGATGCGGAGGGTTCGAAATGAGCGCCCCCATCCTCGACATTCGCGACCTCACCCGTTCCTTCGGCGGCGTCATGGCGGTGAACGGCCTGGACATGAGCCTGCCCCACGGGGGAATCTACGGCCTCATCGGCCCGAACGGAGCCGGAAAAACCACCGCCTTCAACATGATTAGCGGCTTCTACAAACCCGACCACGGCCGCATCGTCTTCGACGGCCTGGACATCACCGGCTCCGCGCCGCACCGGGTCTGCGATCTGGGCATCGCCCGGACCTTCCAAAACATCCGCCTCTTCGCAAACGCCACCGCCCTCGAGAACGTCATGGTCGGCTGCCACGTGCGGCGGAAAAAACAGTGGTGGATGCCCCTGGTGCTCTGGCCAGGTTCGGGGCGGGAGGAACAGGACATCCGGGTAAAGGCGCGGCGGCTGGTCAGCCGCCTCGGGCTCGACCGCTACATCGACGAAAAAGCCTCCAGCCTCCCCTACGGCGCCCAGCGCCGGCTGGAAATCGCCCGCGCCCTGGCGACGCAACCGTCCTTCCTTCTCCTCGACGAACCGGCGGCGGGGATGAACCCGCAGGAGT
>JAVBQR010000154.1:0-21806 GCA_031548865.1 Planctomycetota bacterium | reverse complement strand
GGAGAAGCCAATCAGTCTTCCTTGGCTCCGTCCGAAGGCGTGCAAAAAATGAGCCGTGAAGAATATATTAAGGAATCGGTTGGAACCGGAAGCTGGGATCAATCCGAAGGTGAGGCCAACCAGCCTTCCCTGGCGCCTCCGGGCGGTATACAAAAATTGACGCGCGAACAGGGTATCGAGGCGTCGCGCGGAACCGGAAGCTGGGATCAATCGGAAGGCGAGGCCAACCAGCCTTCGCTGGCACCTCCGGGTGGCTTTGCCGGGGATTGAAAACAGAATAAAACCCGGTCTGTTCAGCATGGAATTATAAACGATAAACCCCGTGGAACTGCTTCCACGGGGTTTATAGTATTAACTGGACTTTTGCAAAATCACCATTCAAACCGCCGAATGGCGATTTTGTAAAATCAAAAACCCTTGAAATCCAGGCAAAAACGATTTTTGCAAAGTGGCGATTGGCGGTTAAAGCACCACTTTGCAAAAGTTCAGTATTAACGGAATATTTTTCGCCCACTAGTGCTTACTTGCACCGGCGACCACTCCGTCACACCGGCATTTTCTTCTTCGTCGCCGCCTCGTCCAACTCCCGGCTTACCCTGACAATCTCGTTTTCCAGCTCCACGAAAAGGTCGGTTAGGTAAGGGTCGAAATGCTCGCCTCTACCTTCCAAAATGATATTCATGGCGTCCTGATGACTCATGGCCGGCTTATAGCAACGTTGGTGGGTAAGGGCGTCGTATACATCCACCAGGGCCATAATCCGCGCCGCCAAGGGTATGTCGAAGAGGCCTTTGCCTTTGGGGTAACCTCTTCCATTCCATTTTTCGTGGTGGTAGAGGGCGATTTCTTTGCCCATGTGGATGAAAGTGTTTCCGGGATGCGACTTGTCCACATCGGCCAGGAGAGAGTAGCCGGCCGAAGTGTGGGTTTTCATCTTCTCGAATTCCTCGGGAGTCAATTTTCCCGGCTTCTGTAAAATCAAATCCGACACCGTCACCTTGCCGATGTCGTGGAGGGGGGCGGCGGTGCGGATGTTTTCGGCAAGATCCGGGTCCGGCGGCGACGGTTCCTCGGGGTTTGGTTTTTCGAGATATCTTTTGGCGAGGATGTAACAGATTTCCCGGGTTCGTTCGATGTGTTCGCCGGTATCTTCGTCGCGGGATTCGGCCAATTTGCACATTGCGAAAATGGTGGACAGTTGCGCGGCAGTAATCTGCTTGACCTGAATATTTACCCTCTCCTCCAATTTGGCGTTATGCTCCGCCAGTTGGCGTTGCAATTCCATTTCCCGGTCATGGAACTTTTTCCGCTCGATGCAAGAGGCGAGGCGGGCCCGGAGAATTTGCGCCCGGAACGGTTTCTGCATATAATCGGCGGCGCCTTTTTCGATGCAATAGACAATCTTGTCCATATCCGACAAGGCGGTGACGACGATCACCGGGACATTGCGCATCCGGGGCGATTCCTGCATTTTTTCAAGGAGTTCCGGTCCGGACATCACCGGCATCATCAGGTCGAGGATGAGGCAGTCGGGGAGCTGCTTCTCCATTATAGCCAACGCTTCGGCGCCGTTCTCGGCTTCGACCGCATCATAGCCCAGTTTCTTGACCTGATCCCGGATTAGACGCCGGATAATCGGCGAGTCTTCGACAATAAGCACGGTCCCGGTGGCGGGGCCTACAGCCTCGGCCGGGGATTGGGGTACCGCTTCCACTGTGGACATTTGCTCTCCCGGTCAAAAAAGTTTGGATTATTTCAACCCTTTAATCTGTCCAACAATCATACCAATCCGGCTTTTTCATTCAAATAATTTATCCGCCGCTTGTTAAAAAACCGGATACGGGACTTGACATTTGCGCATGTCTAAATACGTTTCAATGGCGCCGCTCCAGGGCCTCGGATATAACCAAGCGCTCGGCAACCATTTTGCCCATAAACCGCTTCCGGCTATGTCTACGCTTTGGCCTTTCGTCGAAGTTACTACCGATAGGGCAAGTTTACAACCGCTTTTCTGAATAACCATCCGCGAAGGAACAACGTATGTCAAGACTGGTCATGACCCAGGCCCAAACCCTGGTGGTGAAAGTCGGCTCCAGCCTCCTCGCCTCCATTTCCGGGGGGCTCGACACCGCCTTCATCGCCCGTTTAGTCGGACAAATCGCCGATATCGCCGACAAGGGACGGCGCGTGGTGCTGGTCAGTTCCGGCGCGGTCGCCGCCGGTACGGCCGAACTCGGGCTCCCGACCCGCCCCCGGGAGCTATCCCTCATCCAGGCCGCCGCCGCCGTGGGGCAGGGGGCGCTCATGCAAATCTACCGCCAACTCTTCGCATGTTATCGCCTGAACGCCGCCCAGGTCCTCCTGACCCGCGACGGCCTCCATGACCGCCGCCGCTTCCTGCACGCCCGAAACGCCTTCCTGGCCATCATGGACCAGGGCGCCATTCCCATCGTGAATGAAAACGACGTCGTCGCCGTCGAGGAGCTCCGCCTCAAAATGGGCGACAACGATTCCCTGGCCGTCTCGACGGCGCAATTGGTCGACGCCGACGCAGTCATCATCCTTTCCGATGTTGAAGGGCTCTACGACCGGCCGCCTTCCCAAACCGGGGCGCAATTAATCAGCGAAGTCCGGGAAGTATCCTCCGAAGTCGCCGGCATGGCCGGCGGTTCAGTGTCAGGCGTCGGCTCCGGCGGCATGAGTTCGAAGGTGAACGCGGCCCGGGCGGCAGGTCTCGCGAACATTCCCTTGTTGGTGGCATATGGCAAAAGGGATAACGTCCTTCACGACATCCTGGCCGGGAAAGACATCGGGACAATCTTCCTGCCGGCCGGCAGGCGCGAGTCATCATACCGGCAGTGGATTGCCTACGGCCGGAGTCCGGACGGGGTGGTGGTGGTAGATGATGGCGCCAAGCGGGCGCTTGTGGAAAAGAAGACCAGCCTTCTCCCCATCGGCATTCGCGAGGTGCGGGGCGGGTTTTCCGAAGGGGATACGGTGGCGGTGGTCGATTTGGAGGGGAGGGAATTCGCCCGCGGGCTTTCCAATTTCGACGCGGAGGATCTTCGCCAAGTGATTGGCAGGAAGTCGAACGAATTGTCCGGGATTCTCGGCCACGACTGCGCCGAGACGGCGCTCCACCGCGACAATTTGGTGCTGGTGGGGGTTTGACGATGGCGAAAAAACTCACTTCAGGTAACGGCTGGTCCTTTGAACCGGCCGGCTCCGGGCCGCAGCCGGAAACGGTCTCGTTACCAGACGCGAAGCAGAAGGCGGCGGTGAAACTGGAGAAACGCGCCAAAGGGAAGGAAGTCACCGTGGTGAACGGTTTCGTCCTTTCCCCGGCCGACCGGAAAGCTCTGGCGGCGGAACTTCGTAAAGCCTGCGGCGCCGGCGGGGCTGATTCCGAAGCCGCTATCGAAGTGCAAGGCGACCACCGCGAGAAAGTGAAAGCCGTCCTCACGGCCAGGCAATGGAAGGTGACCCAGGGAAATCCCCCGGGGACGAAAAACCTTGAAAAGAAATGAAAAGGCATTAGGCTCTGAGGTTGACTTGAATTATGGCCTTGATTGCCATTTGGCAAAAGTTCATTCCGGAAACAATTTATTTACGTGGTGTGGTTTTATCGCAATGGATTTTAACGCAGCGGCGACAGTATGAAGTATTACGGCGGTACGGCAGAGGAAAGGTATAAAACATGTACAGCCAGAAAGTTCTCGAACATTTTCGCAATCCGCACAACACCGGGGAAATCGAGGACGCGGACGGCGTCGGCGAAGTCGGTAACCCCCAGTGCGGCGACATGATGCGTATCACCATCAAGGTGAAGGACGGCAAACTCGACGACATCAAATGGAAAACCCTCGGCTGCGGCGCCGCCATCGCCACCAGTTCGGTGATGACCGACCTCGCCAAAGGGAAAACCCTAGAAGAAGCCCTGGCATTGACCCGGGACACAGTGGCGGAATCGCTGGACGGTTTGCCTCCCGCCAAAATGCACTGCTCGAACCTGGCCACGGACGGGCTCCGGGCGGCGATAGAGGATTACATGCAGAAACACCCGGCGGAGAAGGCCTGAAAAAGCTTTGCCGAGTTCTTTTTGACCAAAGAAGCGCGACGCCTGAGGCGCCGCGCTTCATTTTACATCCAAAGACAACCTATGGGCGTGTCGCGCTAATTCCCTTCGCCGGTTTGCTTGGGTTTACCCTTTCCAAAGATGCCTTCGATCATAAGCGCCAGCGCGCCGTCGGAGGTAACGTTGCAGGCGGTGCCGAAGCTGTCCTGCAGGGCGAAAATGGCGATGAGGAGCGCGGTCCCTTCTTCATTGAAGCCCAAGACGCTGATGACGATGGCCAGGGACGCCATGACCGTGCCGCCGGGAACCCCGGGAGCGCCAACGGCAAAGAAGCCGAACAGAAGGATGAAGAGAATCATCGTCCCCGGTTCCGGAACGTGGCCGTAGAGAATCTGGGAAATGACCAGGATGAAGAGCGTTTCCGTGAGAACCGAACCGCAGAGGTGCACGGTGGCCCCGAGGGGAATCATGAAGTCCACGGTCTCGCGGGACAAAACCTTCGACTTGCGGGCGCAGGACAGGGACACCGGCAGGGTCGCGGCCGAGGACATGGTGCCGACCGCCGTGAGGTAGGCGGGGACGTAGTGGCGAATGACTTCGAAGGGGTTCGAACCGGAAATGATCCCGCCGATAGTGTAAAGGACCGCCATCCAGATGAAGTGGCCGATGATGGCGACGATGATGATTTTCGCGAAGATCGGCAGCTGCTCGGTGAGAAGGCCTTCATAGGCCAAAATGCAGAAGGTGGAGGCGATGAAGAAGGGGAGAATGGGAATGACGACCTTTTGGACAATCAGGAGCACACACTGTTCAAATTCGTTCCAGATGGTTTCGAGGTTTTTCGACTTCGACCAGAGGATGGCGAGGCCAAAGAGGAGGGCAATCGTCAGCGCGGTCATGACGCCCATCAACTGGGGGATGGCGAATTTGAAAAGGATATTCGGCATTTCGCGGCCGGCGGCGACGGATTTTTCCGGAACGTTAAGCCAATCGAAAATGGCCAGGCCGCCCAGATAGGCGAAGAATGCCGCGCCGACCGAGGAAACATAGGCGAGGGCAACGCCGGTGAACAGCATCTTGCTGGCGTTTGCGCCCAAACGGATGATGGCGGGGCCGATAAAAGCGAGAACCACGAAGGGTACGACAAAGAAGATGATTTGCCCGCAGAAATACTGAATCGAGCCCATCACCTGCATAACTCCCGGTCCATACGACTTTCCGGCGACGCTAAGTCCAATGATAGCACCGATTACGATACAAACTAGCAACTTGATAATCAGTGACCCTTCCCGCTTTTGCTCAGCCATGACAATCCTCCGCAAAGAAATGAAATGCCCCAATATGCCGAAATGACTATATGAAGTCCGGGATAAAAACTAGAATAAGCCGGGGAAAAAACCTTCGGCGTCGCTAAGACGCTGGGATGGGGATTGATGTTAGCATAACATTTATCCAATCATTCTAAGGTAATATCGCCATTTTGTCAAACCGGAAACGCTCGTCCCGCTGGCAAAATATTTACATCCGGAAGCATTCTTGTCACCATAAGCTGGCGAAAAGATTGGCTTTTGCGTATAATAAGCGGGAGACTGCCCAGACAGGGCGGGGAATAAGGAGAACGTTCATGGACGCCACGCCGGAAAAACCCCAGGGAATCTTCGCTTGGTATTTGGGCACCAATTTGCTTACCCGCATTCTCGTAGGCCTGATTGCCGGGGCGATTGTCGGCATCGTCCTCGGCGTCATCTCCGCCGGTACCCCCGCCCCCAACGCCGCCACCACCTTTGTGCAGTACACCCGCTTCTTCGGCGACCTCTTCATCCGCCTCCTCAAAATGATCGTCGTCCCGGTGGTCCTGTTTTCGCTAATCGGCGGCGCCGCCAGCATCTCGCCCGCCAATCTGGGGCGGGTCGGAGCGAAAATTATCGTCTATTATCTCCTCACCAGCGCCGTCGCCGTAGCCGTCGGCCTGTTTCTAGCGAACATGATTAAACCCGGCTTCGGCTTTCACGTCGCCGGGGACGCCAACGCCAAGGTCGCCGCCAGCGTCGCCCCTAGCCTCGCCACGGTAATCCTGAACATCGTACCCACCAATCCCATCGAATCCCTGGCCAAAGGGGATATCCTCCCCATCATCTTCTTCGCCATCCTCTTCGGCATCGGCATTTCCATGGTCAAGAATTCGACCAACCCCGCCCTCGCCGCCGCCGCCCGCAATCTCGACGAAATGATTTCCGCCGCCACCGCCGTCATGTACAAAATCGTCGCCGGGGTCATGCAATACGCCCCCTTCGGGGTGTTTTTCCTCATCGCCATCGTCTTCGCGGAACAGGGGCCCAAAGCCATCGGCGAACTGCTGCTGGTCACCATCACCGCCTACCTTGGGATGCTCTTGCATCTGGCTTTCTGTTACGGCGGCATACTTGCCGTCTTCGGCCTGGGCCTTCCCAATTTCCTCAAAAAGGCCAATGAAGCCATGGTGACCGGCTTCGTGACCCGCACCTCCTCCGGAACCCTCCCCATCACCCTCAGGGTGACGGAGGAAAACCTCGGCGCTTCACGCTCCATCGCCTCCTTCTCCCTCCCGCTCGGCGCCACCATCAACATGGACGGCACGGCCATTTACCTCGGGGTCTGCGCCATGTTCATCGGCTTCGCCTGCGATGTGCCCCTCACCTTCGCCCAACAGACCACCGTGATCATCACCGCCACTCTGGCTTCAATCGGCACCGCCGGAGTACCCGGCGCCGGGGCCATCATGCTGCTGATGGTGATGGACTCCATCAACCTCCCCATCACCCCCGGCACCAATCTCGCCGCCGCCTACAGCATGATTCTCGGCATCGACGCCCTCCTCGACATGGGCCGCACCGCCCTGAACATCACCGGCGACATGGTGGGAACGGTAGTCGTGGCGAAATCGGAAAAGAGCCTGGACATGGAAGCCTGGCACGCGCCCATGGCGAAGTAGGCGCGGAAGCGCGTTTCGGTATGAAGTCTTTACACAGAGTACACAGAGAACCACTTAACTTACCAACTGGACTTTTGCAAAATCACCATTCAAACCGCCGAATGGCGATTTTGTAAAATCAAAAACCCTTGAAATTCGAGCAAAAACGATTTTTACAAAGTGGCGATTGGCGGTTAAATCGCCACTTTGCAAAAGTTCAGATTTAACAAGTGTTTCTCCGTGTCAATTGTCTAAATTCAGGAGCCGCGCATGGCTGTCGAACCAACCACCCGGGGTGTTACCAAATCGCTCCGGAACATCAGGCTGGCCGCACTGTTCACCCCTGCTGACGTCATCGTCGACTCACAGGCCGAAAGCCAGGAACAGATTATCCGCCTGCTTCTCGAACGCCTGGCCATCCGCTACGGCATCGGCAATGTCGACGACGCCTACCGGGAAGTCATGGAGCGCATCGACAAGGGCGGGGTGTCGGTGGCGCCCGGGGTGGTGGTGCCGCACGCGCGCCTGAATTTCCCCCTGAACTTGCGGGTGGCGGTGGCGACTTCCCGCAAGGGCATCCCCTTTGGCGATAATCTCGCCCACGTCATTTTCCTGATTATCGTCCCGGTGGACATGCCCGGCGCCTACATGCAGACTCTCCAGGGCATAGCCAAATTCTGCCTTAAGGAAAACGCCACCGACAAAATTACCAAATCCAACACCGGCCAGGAAGTCTGGGAATTTCTCGACAGCGGCAGCACCAAACTCCCCGACCACCTCCTGGCCCGGCACGTCATGACCGACGTCAAGGTCGCCCTCAAGGAAACGGACAACCTCGCCCGCGCCATCGACCTGTTCCTGGAACATAATTCCAGCGAACTCCCGGTCCTCGACGAGGACGGGGATTTGGTCGGAGTGGTGACGACCAACCATCTGGTCCGGGTATGTATGCCGGAATACCTGATGTGGCTGGACGACATGACGCCCCTCCTCAATTTCGAGCCGTTCGCGGAGATTATCAGAAATGAAGCCTCGACCTGGCTCAACGACATCATGACCGACGACTTCGCCAAAGTGGCCGAGGATTCGCCGGCAATTACCGCCATCAAGGAAATCGGCACCCACAAGAGCAATTACGCCTATGTCCTGAGGGGGCGGAAACTGGTAGGGATTATACGTTTGCATGAGTTCTTGCGGCTGGTCCTGCGGTAAGGAAGAGGAGTCTTAATGAGTACTCAAGAACCGAAAACGGGCGAGTCTGCCCGCTTTGTCGGCAGCGCCTTGGGGATGGAGGCGGTGAAACAGGAGAAGGCCATGTCGCCGCTGGCGCGGGGCCTGGTCCGCACGCTGGGGATGTTGGGGATGGCGGCTCTGGTGGCGCTGCTCACCCATTTGTCGGCCTTAAGCTTCCACCAGGTGGTGTCGGCAACGGTTTTCACATTAATCATCATGGCCACCCTGCTGTTTTGGAACTACCGCCTCGCCATCGCCTTTATCGGCATCGGCGTCCTGAACATGTTCGCGGTGATGGACATTCCCTCCCTCATCCACGAATCGAAGCTGGACGTCATCCTCTTCCTCATCGGGATGATGATTATCGTCGGGGTGCTGAAGGACCTCGGCCTTTTCACCTGGATAATCCTCTCCATCATCTCGGCGAAGAAGATGACGGCGCAGATATTCGTGGCGGTATCCTGCGTTCTCGGGGCGGTGATGGCCTGCATCGTCGACGAGGTGACGGCGATAGTCTTTGTGGCGGCGATGATTTTCCAGGTCTGCGACACCTTGAAGCTGCGGCCGGTGCCGTTCATCATGATGGCGGTGATGGCCACGAACATCGGGTCGGCCGGGACGATGCTGGGCAACCCGGTCGGCATTTTAATCGGGCAGAAGGCGGTGCCGCCGTTATCCTTCATCGACTTCATGAAGTGGTCGTTTCCCCTGATGATTGTGGTGTTCACGGTGTCGTTTTTTTTCATGCTGTGGATTTTCCGGAAGGAAATCGCCCTGATGGACGTGCGGCTGCAGGATAGGCGCAGCCGGAATTTGGCCCTGGGACCGATGGTGAAGATTCCCTTCGGACAGAGTTTGACCATCATGATTATCCTGGTGCTGGCCTTGTCGATGCACACCAATATCGAGCGCTGGCTCGGTTTGTCCGCCAACACCATGCTGATTATGATTCCCCTGCTGTTGTCGGGGGTCTTGATGATTTGGCGGCACAAGGAGGCTAGGCGTTACATCGAGCACGACGTGGAGTGGTGGACGCTGATGTTCTTCATGATGCTTTTCGCGGTGGCGGGGACCCTGGAACACACCGGGGTGACGGTGGCGATGGCGAGCGGGTTCGCCTCGACCTTCGGGGATAGTCCGGTGGTTCTGGTGCCGGTGATTCTGGCTTTGTCGGCGATTGGCAGCGCTTTTGTCGACAACATCGTCTTCGTGGCCGCCTTCATGCCGGTGGTGACGAAAATGGAGCAGACGCCGCTGGTTTGGGCGCTTTTGCACGGCGCCTGCTTGGGCGGGAACATCACCATGATTGGCTCGACCGCGAACATCGTGGCGCTGGGGATGATGGAGAAGCGCTACCGGATTGGGGTGAATTTCTTCAGTTGGCTGAAGGTGGGGGCGATGGTGGGGGCGGTGTCATGCCTGGTGGCTTGGGCGGGGATAGTCCTCCTCTCCCCCTACATGCCGACCCAGGCGGAGAGGATGCAGGCGGCGGGGCTGACAGCGCCAACGTCACCGGCGCCGGCGCCCGCCGTCGTTCCGGCTGTGCGGTGAAGGGGAGGGGGAGGTAACTTCCAGCTCACCCAATGGGTGAGGCGCAGCTCACCCAACTGGTGACGCACAGCTCACCCGAGGGGTGACGTGCGGATCACCCAATGGGTGACGTGCGGATCACCCTTTCTCATTATAACATCCATAATTTCAATGAGATATAAGCGTCTGAAACAGGAGAAACAAGAAACAAGAGAAGGGAAACTTGGATAACAAGTACTTTGTTTTTACTGAACTTTTGCAAAGTGGCGATTTAACCGCCAATCGCCACTTTGTAAAAATCGTTTTTGCCCGAATTTCAAGGGTTTTTGATTTTGCAAAAGTCCAGTTTTTAAGAAAAAGACAGGCTTTTAGTGCTCAGGTCATGAATAACCAGTTGCGGTGACCTTCGTTCTTTATCGCCAGCGCCGGAATTATTGTCTAACCCTATACTCATGCTACTTTTACGGAAGTGGTTCCCGTAAAAGCAGCGTTGTGGGATTACCCCTCCACCATCCCTCTTTTCCCCCGCCAACAAAACCAACAAAAAATTAATAAAAACACTTCCCCTTGCGTGAACGCGGGTATGGTACAGGGTTAGGTGGATAGCGTAACACTGTCCCCAAAACCCCAGGCGTTCAGGAGAAAGGGAAAAACCTTGAAGACCGACCCCAAAGACATGCACGGTTATCACCGCACCGACCGCAGACAAATGCGCCGCGCCGTAGAAGACCGGGAAGCCACCCTCGCCGAAATCAAACTGCTTATCTGCAGCTGGCTTAACGAATTCAACCCCGGCGACATCATCCAACTCCCCAAACGCGTCGTCGCCGAAGACACCGGCTTAGCACCGCGCACCATCATCAAAGCCCGGCAAAAGCTGGTCGCCAAAGGTTATCTGCAAGAACTCGACACCCCGCACGCCCGGGCCAAAAGCTACCGCCTCTTCACCGACGATGAATCCGAGGGTGTCCTCCAGCACACCCAAAAGGGTATCCCCCAGCACACCCAAAAGGGTGTCCCCCAGCACACCCGTCGGGACGCTTTCGGGCCTGGTTCGCCGCCTCCCGAAGAAGCGGCGGTCAGTGAACAAGAACTGGTCTCCATCGCCCGGGCCGCCTTCGACACCGAAGAAGAATTCACCGCCTACCTGGAAAGAAAAGGAATAGCCAATGCCCAATTTTAACCCTGGATACGAAGCCGCCGTCAGCCAAGAATACCGTCAGCAGGTGGAGCATGAAAATTATGTCCGCCAGGTCGAAGCGGCGCTCAACAGCCCCAACCCCCCCGCCGTTCCGCCGCCCCTCTGCACCTACGAACAAATCGTCGCCGCCCTGAACGCCAGCCACATCGGCCGTCGCGACCGGGGCGGCATAGAGACCCTGAAAAAGCGCCTCGAAGACGAAGGCTCCGGCCGCATCAAGAATATCCAGGTCCCCTGGAAACAGCTGAACCGTTCGCTCGGCAACGGTCTCGGCCACGGAAAAATCTCCATTCTGGTCGGTGCCGGCGGCGTAGCGAAAAGCTGGCTGGCCCTCAACATCCTTATCCACGCCGGGAAACAAGGTCTCAGGTGGCGGCTCCTTCCCCTGGAGGACTCCGCCGACCAATGGGTGCAACGCGCCCTGGCGGTCGTGACCGAACAGTGGTGGGTGGTGGAAAACCCGAAAGGCGATTCGGCCGAGGAACGGGGCAACCTCGCCGACCGTAAACGCCGGCTGGTCGAGGAAAATGCCCCCCTCGTCGACTACCTCTTCGCCAACATCCACCAAAACCCCTGGCTTCCGGTCGAGGACAGCTCCGGCGTCATGCAGGTTCATCCCGTGTATTACCAGGACGTTCTCAGCTACCTGGAAGAACAGCAGGAACATTGCGACCTGGTCTGCATCGACCCCCTCTCGCAAATCCACTTCTCCGACGACGGCCGCGACTACCGGGGCGAAGCCGAATTCATGCGGCGCCTTACCGGCATAGCGGCGCGCGGCACCCACATTCTCCTCGTCGCCCACACCACCAAGGGCACGGCCCCCGGGGCGAACCCGCTGGATTGCATCCAAGGCTCGGCGATGCTCGGGCGCCTGGCGCACATCGCCATGCTGCTGCGCCGGGACGACCCCGCTCGCGAATCCAACCTCATGATCGGCGCCGCCGAGAGCGTCCAGCACCGCCTGACCCTGTCGATTCTGAAAAGCCGCCAAGGCTATTCCGGCAACAAAGTGGCGATGGACCTCTCCCCCGAAGGCCCGTCCTTCATCGAATACGGCCTCATCGAACCGCCGCTCAAGAAAGGCTGAGGCAGGGCAGCTCCCGATAGCAAACGACAACGCCGCAACTCCTACCGGAATGCGGCGTTGATTGCCTCGAAAGGCCTGTATTTCCCCGTGGCGCACGGTCGATATAGGGATGTCCGACGGCGGTCCGCCGTATATTCGCCAACATTCTTCTGCGAGGTATCGACCAATATGCGCGGAAAAATCCTCATCCTGTTTGGCTGCTTTGCCTGCTTGACTGCAACTTCCTCATCCGCCAAAGCGTCCGAGGACGCCCTCGGCAAACCCCCGCGTCCCGCCCTCACCGCCCTCCTGGTGGAGGAACTCGAATCCTGGGAGGACCGGCTGGAAAAGGAACGCTCCCGCGCCCTGGAAACGCTCCCCAGCCTGACCGGCGGACTCAAGCTCCTGCGGCCGCCGGCGGAATCGTAGCGTCACCCCAGCCGCGCGTCCATGTCGTACACCACCCGGCCGCCGACTATCGTCCCCACCGCCCGACCCGTCAGCCGCCAGTCGCGGAAGGGGCAATTCCGGGACCGGGAGTAAAACTTGTCGACCTCGACCAGCCACTCGCGTTCCGGGTCAATCACCGTGACGTCCCCGGGTAAACCGTTCTTGAGGCGGCCCCGGCCCAACTTCAGGATGTCCGAAGGCCTGCTGGTCATGGCCGGCAGGAGGCTGGTCCAGGTGAAGCCCGCCTTCTTGACCAGCGCCGTCGAAATCACCCCCACCGTCGTCTCCAAGCCAATCATGCCGCAGGGGGCGTCGGCGAACTCCAGTTCCTTCTCCTCGTCCAGCTGCGGCGCGTGGTCCGAGGCAATCGCGTCAATCGTGCCGTCCCGTAAACCCTGGCGGCAGGCCTCCACGTCCACCATGGTCCTGAGTGGCGGCGCCACCTTGTAAACCGGGTCGTAATCCTTCAGGTAATCCGAGGTCAGGCTCAGGTGGTGCGGCGTCACCTCCGCCGTCACCGGCACCCCCGACTGCTTGGCCCGGCGGATTATCTCCACCGAATTCGCGGTCGACACATGCTGGATGTGGATGTGCCCGCCGGTCAGGCGCGCCATCGCCACGTCCCGGGCGACGATGATTTCCTCGCACTCGTCCGGAATCCCCTTCAGCCCCAGCGCCGTCGACATATACCCCTCGTCCATCACCCCGCCGTTCAGGAGGCTCGCGTCCTCGCAGTGTTCGAGAATCGGCTTCCCCAGCATCTTGGCGTAGGACAAGGCCCGCCGCAGGAGCCCCGCCGTCGGCACCGCCTTGCCGTCGTCCGAATACGCCACCGCGCCGCCCCGGGACATCTGCGCCATCTCGGCCAGTTCCTCGCCCTTCCTGCCGGCAGTGGCGCTCCCCACCGGGAAAACGTTGGCCAAAGCCGCCCGCCGGGCTTCGCGCTTGGTGAAGATAATCGCCGACTCGGTGTCGATGGCCGGTTCGGTGTTCGGCATGCAGACGACCGAAGTGAACCCGCCGGCCACCGCCGCCATGGCGCCCGACGCTATCGTCTCCTCGGCCTCGTTCCCCGGCTCGCGGAGGTGGACATGCATGTCGATTAACCCCGGGGTTACCAGTAGCCCGCCCGCGTCGTACAGGGGCGAATCCTTGGCCGCCGCCGCCGCCGCGTCTTTCAGGCTGTCGCCGATATATTCAATCAGCCCGTCGCGGATGGTTACAGCCCCCGACGGAATGTCGAGGCCCTCGGACGGGTCCAGGATGTGCGCGTTCTTGATGATGATTGACGACATGATTCGCTCCAAGATAAAGACTTCTGAAAAAATCGAGCAGCCGCCGCTCGATTCTTTCGGCAGTTTTTAGGTAGCTGACATAAACCAGGAAATTTCAACAACTCGACTTGTGTCCACTCATTCCACTCCCGACACCAACTGCAATACCGCCATCCGCACCGCCAGGCCGTTGGAGACCTGCCGGAGAATCACGCTCTGCGGGCCGTCCGCCACTTCCGGGGAAAGCTCGACCCCGCGGTTCACCGGTCCCGGGTGCATCACCACCAGGTCCGGCTTGCCTTTCCGGAGGCGCTCCTTGGTGAGCCCGAACATCTGCACATACTCGCGGACCGAAGGGAAGGGGTTTCCTTCCCCCTTCTGGCGTTCGAACTGGATGCGGAGCATATTCAGGACGTCGCATTCGCGGATGGCGTGGTCCATGTCGTGACAGACCTCGACCCCCATCTTTTCGATTTCGCGGGGAATCAGGGTCGTGGGCCCGACCGCCATCACCCTGGCGCCCAATTTCCTCAACCCCCAAATGTTCGACCTCGCCACCCGGCTGTGGGCGATGTCCCCGACGATTCCCACCGTCAGCCCCTCGATTCGCCCCCGCACTTCCCTGATGGTGTAGATGTCCAATAGTCCCTGGGTGGGGTGTTCGTGCTGGCCGTCGCCGGCGTTGACGACCGAACAGCCCACGGCTTTCGCCAGCTTCCACGGCGCCCCCGAAGCCCCATGCCGCACCACCATCACATCCACCCCCATCGCCTCGATATTCAGGGCGGTATCGACCATCGTCTCCCCCTTGGCCACCGAGGTGCCGGCTTTCGAGAAGGCCAGGACGTCGGCGGACAGGCGCCGCGCGGCAAGTTGAAACGACAGGTTGGTGCGGGTTGAATTTTCGAAAAACATGTTGACGATGGTGCGTCCGACCAGGGCCGGCACCTTCTTGTTGGGTCGGGTGCAGATTTCCTTGAAGGAATCGGCGCGGTCGAGGATGAAGATGATTTCCTCGGCGGTGAGCTCCTCCAAACCCAGAAGGTGTTTGCGTGTCCATTGCATGGGGCGAATCCTCCGATTGCGTGATACCGGTGTACCGCGTTTTGCGGTTCTATTAGTGAATGTCCAACTTGTTTTTGGGCGCCTCGGCGAAGCGGTTTCTCCGGGGCGCCCCATAACGCGAATTTCCATAAAAAAACGCCGCTACTGCGGCGTATAGGCTTGACTAGGGTTCCGGTTCTCCCGGTCCGACGACAAATACGGCGTCCCCCTGGGGGTCAATCTCGGAAAGTTTGAGACGGACGAAACCGCCTTTCGAGACCTCGATTTTGACGCCTAGGTAATCCGGGTGGATGGGGAGTTCCCGCCCGCCGCGGTCGATCATCGCCACCAGGGTGATGCTGGCGGGACGCCCGTAATCGAATATCGCCCCCATGGCGGCGCGGATGGAACGGCCGGTGGAAATGACGTCGTCGCAGAGAATGAGGTCCTTGTCGTTCAAGTCGAAATCGAGTTCCGACGGCAGGACCGCTTTCAGGCCGGCGCCGCGATTGAGGTCGTCCCGGTACAGGGTGGCGTCGAGGTAGCCGATGGGAAGTTCGAGGTTATGCCGCTCCTTGACGAGGGCGCGGAGGCGATCGGCGATGATGGCGCCGCGGGTCCGGAGGCCGATAAGCGCCTTCCCGGCACCTTTGCCGCGGCGGGACACAATGGAGTCGGCGAGGCGGACCAGGCATTCGTGGAGCCAGGCGGAGTCGAAGATTTTGGAAGCCATGGGAGTTCATCCTTTGCTGGCGATTCTCAACCCAAACCAAATTATCATAGCACATCTTTCCGCGAAGTCAAGCATTCCGCTTCAAGGGCAGGGTATGTTCAACATTCCCTCCTCCGAAAAGCTGAAATACTTCGCCTCGGAGATTATCACGTGGTCCACCAGAACCAGGTCGAGGTTACGGCAGGCGTTGGCGAGGCGCCGGGTGTACTCCACGTCCGCCGCGGAAGGTTCCGGGTTGTTGCTCGGATGGTTGTGGACCAGCGCCAGCTTGGCGGCGGCTTCGCGGATGGCGGGGCGGAGCAAATCCGCCAGCGGCAGGTTGACGATTTTCGGCGAATGTTCGCAGAACCAGGCGTCGCGGATGACCTGGTTCTGGTGATCGAGCATCAACAGGACCGCCGCTTCGTTACGGTAATCGCGGAGTTCCGGTTCGTAGCGGTCGTGGATGTCCTTGGCGCAGGTGATGCGGAGGAGTTCGTTGCGGCGCTCCATCAGGAGTCTGCGGTGAATGGCGGCGCAGGCGGCGAGGCGGATGACCAGGGTCCGGGTCATCTCGCGGATGGCGGTGAATTCGTGCGCTTCGGCGCGGAAGATGGCGCGCAGCGTCCCGTAACGGGCGAGGAGGATTTCCACCACCTCCTCGCGGCCGGTCCCGCGTTCGCCGAAAAGGAAAACCCCCAGCAGCTCGGCGTCGGAGAGCGCGACCTCGTTGTTGGTCAGGAGCCGTTCGGCAGGCGGATAAACGGCGGCGGCGGGCCGGCGGGGCTGGTTGAAGGTGTCGCATTCACGGGTGAGTTGGCAGGCATTGCAAACGGGGGTTGCGCCGCAGATTGGCTTAACTTCCAGCGAATCGTCGCCGCTGGTGAAGAGGGCAAGCATATAAGCGACCTGGTATTCGGGTCGAGTCACCGCGAGGGCTACGGAGCGGGAGAACTGTTCGACGAAGAGCGGAAATTCCTGCAGGCTGGTCCGGGAGCCGCCGAGGCGGCGGAAAAGACGGGAGAGGGCATTGACCTCCGCCGGACCGAGGATGCGGTCCGGCGGATTTTTGCGGAGCCTTTCGAGGCGCTGGGCGAGGATGTCCCGGCCGTAGACTTTTTCGAGACTGTGGGTCAGGCGGGCGTAAAAGGTGACGAGGTCCCGGTCCAGCTCGATTTTAGCGTTTTCCTCGGCGTCCGGATTGGCGATAGTGGCGCCGACGGCCTCGACCAGTTTGCGTTTTTTGCTCATTACAGGTTTTCCGCCAGGGCAGTGCCGAATTCGGAGCAGGAGAGCTTGGTCGCTCCGTCCATCAGACGGTGGAAGTCGTAGGTGACGCGTTTTTGGGCGATGGTTTTGCGCATCGCGGCGAGAATCAGCTCGGCGGCCTCGTTCCAGCCGAGATAGCGGAACATCATCTCGCCGGATAGGATGACCGAGGAGGGGTTGACCATGTCCTTCCCCGCGTACTTGGGGGCGGTGCCGTGGGTGGCTTCGAAGATGCCGTGGCCGCTGGTGTAATTGATGTTGCCCCCGGGCGCAATCCCGATGCCGCCTACTTGTGCAGCCAAGGCGTCGGAAATGTAGTCGCCGTTCAGGTTGGGGGTGGCGACGACGTCGTATTCGCCCGGCCGGGTGAGGATTTGCTGGAGAAAGGCGTCGGCGATGACGTCCTTGACGAGGATTCTGTCGCCGGCCGGAGTGACGATTTCCTGCCATGGGCCGCCGTCGACGACCTCGCCGCCGAATTCCTTCTGGGCGACTTCGTAGCCCCAGTCGCGGAAGGCGCCTTCGGTGAATTTCATGATGTTGCCCTTGTGGACCAGGGTCACGGATTTACGCTTGTTGTCGATGGCGTACTGGATGGCGGCCCGGACCAGGCGGGCGGTTCCCTCGAGGGATATCGGCTTGATGCCGATGCCGGAGGAGGCGGGGAAACGGATTTTCTTGTAGGGCTGGGGGAAGGCGCTCTCGAACAGTTTCATGAACTTTTCCGCTTCCGGGGATCCGGCGGCGAATTCGATGCCGGCGTAGATGTCCTCGGTGTTTTCCCGGAAGATGACCATGTCGACCCGCTCGGGGTGTTTGACCGGACTGGGCACGCCCTGGAAATAGGTGACGGGGCGGAGGCAGACGTAGAGGTCGCGGATGTGCCGGAGGGCGACGTTGAGGGAACGGATGCCGCCGCCAATCGGGGTGGTGAGGGGGCCCTTGATGCCGACCAGATAGTTGCGGAAAGCCTCGATAGTTGCGTCGGGGAGCCAATTGCCCGTTTCCTTGAAGGCCTTCTCGCCGGCCAGGACTTCCTTCCAGGCGATTTTCCGATTGCCGCCGTAGGCCTTGGCCACCGCCGCGTCGAGGGCGCGCACCGCGGCGCGCCAGATATCGGGGCCGGTGCCGTCGCCTTCGATGAAGGGGATGACGGGTTGGTCGGGGACGGCGAGCTTCCCGTTCGAGATGCTGATGCGTTGTTCACTGGGCATGGGGTTGGGGTCCTTTAATTATAAAAGTGTCTCCGATAGAGCCGTTATTCTCGCGCCGCTTCCGCCTCTTCCCGCTTGTGGAAATAGTCCAGCACGCTCCAAATCACGTAGATGACCACCCCCACGACAATCGCGATGTCGGCGACATTGAACACCGGCCACAGGCCCCGGCCGGTTGCGGGATTGACCACCTCCAGGAAATCGCGGACGCCGATGTGGAGTATGCGGTCGTAAAGGTTGCCGACCGCTCCGCCGACGATTAGCCCCAAGGACCACAGCGGCGCATCCGGCTCGCGGTTGTGATAGGCGGTCAGCACCAGCGCCGGCACCAGAATGGCGGTCGCGCCGAGAAACAACAAGAGCCTCCCCGAAGCCAGGCCGAAGGCGCCGCCGGTGTTATAATGGCATATCAGCCGAAAAGCGCGGGGTAGGATCCAAATGATGTTGTCTTGGGTATAAACGTTCGCGACCGGCGCCCCCAAAGACGCGAAAGCCCAATACTTGGTGGCCAAGTCGAGGGCCAGGGCAATGACGGCGGCGAACCAAAACAGGCGGATGGCGTTCAGAGCTTCCCCTCCTCGTGCAATTTTTGGCAGTCCACGCACATGGCCGCCCAAGGCTGAATGCGGAGTCGCCTCTCGCCAATCTCCTTGCCGCATTCCTCGCAGACGTTGAACTTGCCCTCTTCCAGCCTGCCGAGAGCGTCGTCGATTTGTGCCAGCGTTTCCGTCGAGGCGTTCAGGCGGGAGACGATCATGTCGAGTTCCTGCTCCTCCGAAGCTTGTTCCGCCATATTGATGGGAGCGCGGGCGGTGAGACGCTGGCTTTCCGACTTCAGGCTTTCCCGCTGGGCGGATTTTTGCGACGAAGCGAGGCGTTCGCGAAGGGTAAGCAGGTTTTGGCGCAATTGTTTGGGTGTCATGAACTGGTCCTCGGTTAAATAACGGACACACCGCGGCTACACCCTCGCGGGAATGCCGAAAGTGAAAGGGGAAATTATGGTAGCCGTTATTTATTGTAGAAACCTGCCGGCTGTTCGTCAATCATCCTGGGGATTCCCCGAATTAATTTAGCAGGCAAGTTATTCCCGATTGAACCCCGGACTAAAATATGAAACAGCCGAATGCCCCGTTTGCGAGTTGCTTTTCGAAAGGGAAAGTGGTAAACAAATAAGAAGGAATTACGCGTTTCATACCATTAAATCAGTTAAACATGACCCGCTTAGCCGCTCGTCCAGCCACAACAGAAGGGGATTCTCATGGCCACAACCGTAGGTGGGGTTATCGAAGGCTCCTATTACTACAAAGTTATCCGCAAGATAGCCGACGGCGGCATGGGCAGCGTCTATGAGGTCGAGCAACACGGGGCTGAAGGTTTTGTGAAGCGCATGGCCCTAAAAACCATCATCCCCCGCTACACCAATAACAAGGAATTCGTCGACATGTTCATCGGCGAGGCCAAGCTGGTGGGAAACCTCGTGCACCCGAACATCGTGCAGATATATCAACTGGGCCGGACCTCCGAAGGCTTTTTCATCGCCATGGAATATATCGACGGCATTAATCTTGAACAGTTCCTGCTGCGCCATTTCGATCTTAAGCGGAAGATTCCGCTGGATCTGGCCACCTTCATCGTCTCCCGCATCTGCCGCGGGCTTGAATACGCCCACACCAAAACCGACGCCCTCGGCCGCCCCCTGAACATTGTCCACCGTGACGTCTCCCCCAAGAATATCCTCATCAACACCGAAGGCGAATGCAAACTCACCGACTTCGGCATCGCCAAGGCCAGAAACTACATGGAGCAGGACGAGGAACGCGTCCTGATGGGCAAGGTCGAATACATGTCCCCCGAACAAGCCGACTACCGTATCACCGATGCCAGGTCGGATTTGTTCTCGCTGGGCATTGTCTATTCGGAACTCCTGACCGGCAACAACGGTTTCGTCGGCACCGACACCAATGATACGCTTGAACGGGTGAAGAAGGGCGATCTTCCCAACATCACTGCCGACCGCCCGGAAATCCCCCCGGAAATCGTGAAAATCGTCAACAAATCGCTCCAGAAAGACCCCATGCAGCGCTACCAGTCCGCCACCGACATGGTCTACGACCTCGAGTACCAGATGTACTCCCGGGGGTATGGCCCGACCATCGCCTCGTTCGCGAAATATACCGCCGAACTCTTCCCCAAACATAATTTCGCCACCCCGAAACGTACGCCGATTAACAGCGGGGCGGGGCGGTAGGGTTCGGAGCCTTTATTACCATGCGGCGCCCTTTTCTAATCGCCCTACTTTTGTCTGCTTGCGTCTGCTTCGCCGCCTGTGCCGGCGAGGATCCTTTCAGCTGGCGCCAATGCGCCGGCCAATCCCTTCGGGTCATTCTCAACAGTCACCCCTATTCCGAAGGACTGATTCGGAGAATCCATGTTTTCGAGGAACTGACCGGCATCGACGTGGTCTTCGCCATGTTCCCCGACCGGCAATATTACGACCGGCTGAACCAGGCTTTCCAATCCGAATTCGGCAAACCCGACGTTTACATGACCGGCGCCTACCAAGTCTGGGCCTACGCCCCCCAGGGGCGCATGCTCGACCTCGACAGTCACCTCAACAATCCATCCAAAACCCAACAAAGTTACAATCCCGGCGATTTCTTCCCCAACGTCATCGGCACCCTGCGCTGGACCGGGAAACCCGGTGCCTACCCCGGCGACGGACCGCTTTGGGCCGTGCCGATGGGTTTCGAAACCTGCGCTCTCACCTATAACCGCGAAGTCCTGTCCCGCTTCCGCATTCCCCCTCCGCAAAGCCTCGAGGAAATGCACGAGGCCGGCGTGACCCTCGGCAAATTCGACGGCCCCGATACCTACGCCATCGGCATTCGCGGCGCCGGCGCCTGGTGGAATTCCCTTCCCGCCGGCTATGTCTCCGCTTTCATTAATTACGGAGCCCGCGACGTGGCGGTCGAAAACAAGCGTCTGGTGTCCAAGGTTAATTCTCCCGAAGGAGTGCTTGCCACCCAGCTTTGGGTCGATCTCGTTCGCGATTGCGCACCCGCGAATTGGGAGGAATACGATTGGAGCCGCTGCCTGGACGACATTGGCGACCGCAAATCCGCCATACTGTACGACGCGGATGTCCTGGGGTTTTTCGCGAACAATCCCGGAGCCACTCCCCAAGCCGGAAGGTTGGCCACCGCCCTACCGCCCGTACCCCACGGCGCCAACCCGGCCGAAGCCAAAAGCAACCTTCGGGTCTGGGGTTTGGCCATAAACCCCGCTTCCGCTAATATCGACGCTTCCTGGCTATTTATCCAATATTTCACCAACCGCGAATTCCAATTGTATTCGGTGGTGGAATGGAAATCGGTCAATCCTCCCCGCAAATCCGTGTTCGAAGACCCCGATTTCCAGGAGGTCGCCCACAGCATGCACGGCTATGTGGAAACTTTCAACACTCTGGTCGATAACATGAGCATCTACTTCACCCCCAACCCGCATTTCTTCGCCATCAGCGAGCGCTGGGCCTCGACGCTCCGGGATATCGTCGACGGCAAATACGCCTCGGCGCAACAGGGGCTTGACGCGCTGAAAAAGTGGATGGATGAACAATTGGCCGATGTGGAAGTGGAGTGACAAAGGGGCACCTCTAAAAATTGCTATTTTGCCCGCAGACGAGGAAGGGCGTAGTGGCAGCGTTTTGTAACACGCGGTGGTGGTTTGTGTTACAAAACGCGAGAGCGAAGCCCTGACGAAGTATCCGGGCAAAAGAGCATTTTTAG
>JAVBQR010000030.1:0-4094 GCA_031548865.1 Planctomycetota bacterium | reverse complement strand
AACATAATCTATGTCCGTGAACTCCAAAGTCTTCGCGAACACCACCTGATCGAATTTGCTGGAATCGGCCAACAACACCCGGTTCTTGGCGTGCGCCGCCATCGTTTCCTTGACAATCGCCTCCGGCTCGTTCGATTCGGTTATGCCGTGTTCGCGGTCGAGACCCTTGCAACTGAATACCGCCAAGTCGACGTGATAGGCGGCCAGGGCCCGGATCGCGCCGGGCCCGACCAGGCATTGCGAGTGCGGCCGCCAATTGCCGCCGGTGGAGATGATGTTCATTTCACCGGCCCCGAAGTCGTTCAGGATGCGGATGGAATTGGTGACGACGGTGAGGTCCTTGCGGTTCTGCAGCAGCTGGAACAGGGCCAGGACGGTGGTGCTGGAGTCGGCCATCAGGGACGAGCCGTCGGTGACCAGGGCGGCGGCTTTTTGCGCAATGGCCCGCTTCTGTTCATAATTCGCGGTAGTGCGCTTGGCGAAGGAAAGGTCCTCGTTTCCCGGCATCACCGGCACGGCGCCGCCGTGGCTACGCTGCAATAGCCCCGAGTTCTCCAGCTTTTCCAAATCGCGGCGCACCGTCTCCTGGGTCACCTGCAGCGATTCGGAAAGATCCGCCACATGGACCTTGCGGTTGCGCTGCAATTGCTCGAGAATGATTCGCCGCCGTTCAATGCCCAGCATTTCCGCTCCGGTATAATCAAGTCGCCACTTTTCTGCGGTAACTTTCCACTTCCCAGTTTTCGATGAAATCGGTCAAGCGATCGTCAAGGTAAACCACTCCGCCGAAAGCGCCGGCAAACCGCTCCACCAAAGCTCCGTCCCAGGCGAATTCCAAAGCCAGGTCGGCGGATTTCTGGCTGACCCCGAAGCCGAACACGCCTTCCGGAGTGGCGGCGACTTTCGGCCAGTAACCCTGCTTGGCGTGGAAAGCCCTGATCGCTTCGGGTTCGGCCGGTCCCTGGTAGAGGCGCGCTTTACAGTAGACGATGTGGTCGGGGCTCAGGGGGCCGCCGGGGACGGCGAATTTCCCGGACACGGCGTGGTATTTGCAGTCGTCGCCGGCGGTGCGCTGGAAAACCGCAGCCACCGCGGCGGCCTTTTCCGGCGTCGGCGCGGGGGAGCGTTCCGGCTCGCCGCCGAAGCCGGCCATGTCGACCGCCCCGGCGACCTTGTCCATCAGTTCGCCGTAGATCCGGCGGATTCCTTCCGGATGATCGTCGGCGATGAAAATGCCATGGTTGGCCAGAAAGACGATCTGCGCGTCCCGGGAGAATTTCCGCCGATAGTCGGCCAAGGTTTCGCGTACCTTGACGCTCAGGAGATAACCCGGCTCGATGGGGTTCACCCACAGAGCTTCGGGGACGAAACGCTCCGCCGCCGCCGGGCCGTTCTTGCCGCAGCAAATGGCGTTGACGACGGAAGGATGGGTGTGGACGACGAAACGCTGGGGGAAGCTGTCGTGGAGTGGCGCCTCCACCGAAGCGCGTCCGCTGAAACCGGGCAGGACCGCCTCGGCCATGAAGGCGGCGACGGCGCGTTCGCGGGCATTGGTTTCGCTGGGGAAGGTGGCGCCAGGCAGGGCGGCCAGCTTGCTGCGGCTCAGGGGAAGAAATTTGTTCGGCATCATGTCGGCGAGGGCTATGCCGCTGGGCTTGATGTAGAGGACGCTTGCGGTTTTTACCGAGGTGTTTCCGCCCCCGCCGCGGACATAGGCGTCGGAACCGAATTCACGGGACAGGCCGGCGATTTCTTCGAGAAGTTCCTGATCCTGCATGGCGTGCTCCTTCATGGGCGCTCCTGAGGTGTTTGGTTTGGGTGGGTTTGCGATCTTCACGTTTTTCATTATAACGCATAATTTTTTATAAGCAAGCATAATAACACATTAAACCACATAAAAACAGGTTTTCACCATATTGTCCGCGAAGCGGTTGGTTTATGGCCCGGAAGCGGGGGAAAAGACGATACGTAGCCGCACAAAAGCCCTATTTTGTCAAATTCCCGAATTGGGCGACAAAAAATGCCGCGAGGGGAAGGAAAATGGTTGACAAACGCGAAGGATCTGGTAAAGTAAAAAAACAAAGGGAAACAAAGATTCCAGTTGCTCACCGAGACCCGCCCCCGACGCCCCCGGGCCGTGTTTACAAAGGTGCTTTCGTGTTTAAAATCGGCCAGGCCGGTTTTAAACGGAAAGGGATTTCCTAAACGCCGCCACCTTGCCGAGGCTTGGCCTTTTTGCGAACGCATATCGTCTTTACGCCTCTGCGCCACTTTCCGAACCGTTGTTGCAGGTAAAACGCGCGCTTCGCCCTTGCCCATCGTTCACCCTTCAATCGGGAGTCTTCATGGTAAACCATTATCTCGCCGTCGATCTTGGCGCTTCCAGCGGCCGGCTCATTCTCGGCTGGCTGGAGAATGGCGTAATCAAACTCGAGGAAGTGCACCGCTTCAAAAACGGTGCGGAGCTGAAGGGCGGCTTGTTGGTGTGGGACGCCAACCGCCTGTTCGGGGAAATTCTCGCCGGCCTCGGGAAAGTCGGAGAAATGGGCCGCAAACCGGTGAGTCTGGGGCTGGACACCTGGGGGGTCGATTACGCGCTCCTGGACGCCGACGACCGCCTCCTGGGGGACGTGGTGTGTTACCGCGACCCGCGCACCAAGCCGATGTTGGCTTCGGTCTACGAAAAAATTCCCGAAAAGGATCTGTACGCGCGGACCGGCATTCAGCCGCTCGAATTCAACACCATCTTCCAGCTCGAAGCGGTCAAGAAGCTGCAGCCCGAACTTTTGGCCCAGGCCAAAACCTGCCTGATGCTGCCCAATTATTTGAATTACCTGCTGACCGGCGTCAAGAAGAACGAGTACACCATCTCCTCCACTTCCCAGCTCCTGAACGCCGAATCGGGCGACTGGGACGCGGAGCTGTTCCGCGCCCTCGGCTTCCCGATTGACATCTTCCCCCGGCCGGAACTCCCGGGACCCACGGTCGGAACGCTCCTGCCCGAAGTCAGGCAGGCGGTCGGCTACGACCTGAAGGTCGTCCTTCCCCCCGCGCACGACACCGCGGCGGCGGTCCTGGCCATGCCCACCGCCAGCGACGACTCCTGCTACCTCAGTTCCGGCACCTGGTCATTGATGGGGGTGGAAATATCCCGCCCCGATTGCCGCTGGGAATGCCGCCAGGCCGGCTTCACCAACGAAGGCGGCTACGGCCGGCGCTACCGCTTCCTCAAGAACATCATGGGCATGTGGGTCATCCAGCGGCTTTCCAAGGAAATGGCGCCGCAGTTGGATTTCGCCGGCATTATCGATTTGGCGAAACAGGGCCGCGGTTTCACCGGCCGCATCGATTTGACCGGGCCGGAATTCCTCATGCCGGAAAGCATGCGCGCCGCGATGTGCGAGGTCTGCCGCCGGGATCTCGGCCAGGCTCCCGCCTCCGACGCCGAGGTCATGGCCTGCGCCTACCACAGCCTCGCCCACTCCTACGACAAGACCGTGAAAGGCATCGAAAAGCTGACCGGCCGGAATATCGACCGCGTCAACATCATGGGCGGCGGCAGCAAGGACGATTACCTGAACCGGCTCACCGCCGAAGCGACCGGCAAGGATGTTTACGCAGGACCGGTCGAAGCGACCGCCATCGGCAATATCCTCTCCCAGATGCTGGCGGACGGTGTGTTCGCCGATGTGCACGAAGCCAGGAAAGCGGTGGCGAAGTCCTTCGCGGTGCAGAAGGTTGGGTGAGGCGCATCTCACCTTCGTTACCATCAATCCGCACCCTGTTACACCGAACCCCTCTCCACACGTCATTCCGGCGCTAAAAAACATTGAACCGGGGTGAAGCGTAACTCGCCGGAATCCAGACCGATAGACGACCGCTACAGTGGCAAGGGAACGGCGAGGCAAGGTAACGTCGAGGCAAGGGAACGGCAGCTCCGAACCCCGTTACGCCGGACTCCTCCCCACACGTCGGCGGTAACGTCGTGGCAGGGGAACGGCAGCTCCGCATCCTGTTACGCCGGACACCACCCCACACGTCATTCCGGCGCTAAAAAACATTGAACCGGGGTGAAGCGTAACTCGCCGGAATCC
>JAVBQR010000188.1:0-5278 GCA_031548865.1 Planctomycetota bacterium | reverse complement strand
ATCGAGATTCTCAAGAAAATGCGGGAACACTAAACCAAAACCAATTTAACACAGAGAACACAGAGGGCACAGAGAACTGCAAAACAAATTTTTCACACTAAACTTCCAGGAAAATAATAATTTCTGTGGTTTGCGGTTCTCTGTTTCCTCTGTGATCCCTGTGTCCTCTGTGTTAAAATTCCAACCACGTATCACTATACATTTATTGGGGAATACAATGGCCGAAAGCACCATGCAGAAAATCGTCAGCCTCGCCAAACGCCGGGGCTTCGTCTTCCAGTCCTCGGAAATCTACGGCGGCCTCAAGGCCTGCTACGATTACGGTCCCTTGGGCGTGGAATTGAAGAGGAACGTCAAAAACGCCTGGTGGGAAGACGTCGTGACCAAACGCCAGGACGTCGTCGGCCTCGACTGCTCCATCATCATGCACCCGGACGTCTGGCGCGCCTCCGGCCACCTGGCCGGCTTTGCCGACCCGCTGGTCGACTGCAAGAACTGCAAGGAACGCTTCCGCGCCGACAAAGCCCCCCGCGCGAACCCGGGCGACAAAATCACCTACCGCGAAGGCGGCAGGAAAGACGGCAAAAAGCTGGAAGGCACAGTCCCGGCGAAGGGCTATGTCTGCCCGGTTTGCGGCTCCGGCGACCTCTCCGACGAACGCCAGTTCAACCTGATGTTCCGGACCTCGCTGGGTCCGGTCGACCCGATGCAGGAAATCCTGAACGCCGTCGACGATATGGCGAAAATGGACCCGGCGGCGCGGAAGGAAAAACTGGCCGGGATCATCGGCTCCTCCGCGGTGTATCTCCGCCCGGAAACCGCCCAGGGGATGTTCGTGAATTTCCTCAATGTCCTCAATTCCAGCCGCATGAAGCCCCCCTTCGGCATCGCCCAATGCGGCAAATCGTACCGCAACGAAATCACCACCTCGAACCTCACCTTCCGCACTTGCGAGTTCGAGCAGATGGAACTGGAATTCTTCGTCGAGCCCGGCAGCGACGACCACTGGTACGACTACTGGATGAAAACGCGCCTGGACTGGTACAAGTCCCTCGGCATGAAAGGGGACAAACTGCGTCTCCGTCACCACGAAAAGGCCGAACTCGCCCATTACGCCAAGGCCTGCGTCGACGTCGAATACTATTACCCCTTCGAAAATCCGCAAGGCGAAGGCGAATGGGGCGAACTGGAAGGCATTGCCAACCGTACCGATTACGATCTGAAAAAGCACAGCGAACATTCGGGGAAGGATCTGTCGTACTTCGAGACGGAATCGAAACGCCGCTTCACCCCCTACGTCATCGAACCGGCGGCCGGCGCCGACCGCGCCACCCTTGCCTTCCTTTGCGATGCTTTCGCGGAAGAGGTAATCGACGCCGAGAAAAACGATGTCCGTACCGTGCTCCGTTTCCACCCGCGCCTGGCGCCGATCAAGGTCGCCGTCTTCCCGCTGGTGAAAAAGGACGGCATGCCGGAGAAAGCGGAAGGCATCATGCAGGACCTCCTCAAGGAAGGGGTTAATGCCTTTTACGACGAATCCGGCGCTATCGGCCGGCGTTACCGGCGGATGGACGAGGTCGGCACGCCCTGGTGCGTCACGGTGGACACGGAGACCCTGCAAAACGGATCGGTGACGGTGCGGGAGCGGGATTCGATGGCCCAGGCGCGGGTGCCTCTGGCCGGAATCGGCGAATATTTCAGGAATCGTTTGAAAAATACCTGAGAGTGCGGTAAAGTGAAACTTTGTTCTGTGGCAAGCCAATGGTCTATGACAGTATGAGATAGGACAGGAGAGGGAAATGGAGTACAAGATCCGCTACATCAAAAAGAAAAAAGCCCAGAAGGTGAAAAATCGGGAAGAAGCCGGCTTCAAGCGCGTCAAGGTCCGCGGACGCAAGCGTTGGGTAAAACAGACGAAGGCGGCGGAGGTGGCAGAAGTGAAAAAAGACTGACCGCGCCATCCCGCGATCAGCCGGGTCGGCGCATTGGTTAAGGGGAGAGTATGGACAATTCCTCCATGGTGAGGTTCAAGGTGAGCGGCAATGTCCTCAAGCTTACACCCCGTTTCGATCCGCGCTACCAGTCGCGGGCCGGCATGGAACTGATGAACATCGTTTCCAGCCTGGCGGCGGATGTCCCGGACAACGAAGTGGTATTGGATATTTCGGACGCCGTGTCGATGCCCAGCATGATGGTGGGGATGTTGTGCGAAGCGAAAAGCGTCACCGACAAAGCCGGCAAGAAGCTTAAAATCCGGCTTAAATCCGCCACTTACGAGCGTTTGCGTTCCCTGGGTTTGGCGGGAGTGTTTGCGCTGTCGCCGAAGGAGGGCGAGGCGGCGGACGATTTGGAGCTGGTGGAGGACGCGGTGCTGCCGGATTTGGGGTGATCGGGAATTTTTCCATAATCACTTGAAGTTTTGCAAAACCATACAACGCCTCCCGGAAAGTTTCGTTGCTTTCAGGGTGTCGTTTTGTCATTAACCGGCAGGTATGGGCTTGCCGGTTTTTTTATAGACCGAGGAATGTCATGGCTGACAATGATCTGATTTCTGGGAACGATAAGGTCAATCTGAACAACCTGTACCGTTCCGAAACTTATACCGATATGGGTTTGGGGTCGATTCAATGTTTGTGGCCGGTGACGGCGGACGGCGCGGACGATTCGGCGCGGACACCCCTGTTCATGGGTTCGGCACAGATTATGACCCCGCACGGGCCGATTCCGGTGCAGTGCGAGATCAAGGCCAAAACATTGCGCCAGGCTTGCGAAGCGTTTCCGGAAGCGATCAAGGCCGGTGTCGAGGAACTTCTCCAGCAGGCGCGGGAATACGAGCGGGAACGTCAGGGCGGGATTGTGATTCCCCGCGGCGGCAGGCTGGAAATGCCGTAAGGGGAATTTCCGCAAAAATCGAGCCAACCGCCGCTCGGTTTCTTCGAAAAGTCAACTATTGGTTACCTCATAACTTTCGAATGAATCGAGCGGCGGTTGGCTCGATTTTTTCGAAAAGTCACCAAAGGCCCATGATGTCCATCGCCGATCTCGCAAATTTCCTACATGATCACCGCGGCCAGCGTTTCGCCCTGGTCTGCCACGAACGCCCCGACGGCGACGCCCTCGGTTCCTGCATCGGACTCGCCCATCTCCTGAACGACGCCGGTTCCCCGACGAAAGCCGTCCTCGCCTCCCCCATTCCCAGGCACCTGGCCTTTCTCCTTAAAAACGCGCCGGTCGAATTAAATCCCTCGGGAAACTGGTGGCAGGATTACGATTGCCTCGGTGTCCTGGACTGCGGTGAAGAATCGCGGCTGGAGGACGCGGCGAAAGGCGCTCTGGGGAAGCTCGCCACCTTCACTATCGATCACCACACCACCGGTGCCGGCCTCGGCGAAGCGATTTGGCAAAACCCCAGAGCCAGCTCCACCGGGGAGATGATCGCCTTCCTGCACCGTCACCTGAACCTGCCCATGTCGCCCGCGTCAGCCCAGGCGGTCTGGACCGCCCTGGTCACCGACACCGGCCGCTTCAGCTACGAAAACACCTCGGCCGAGGCCTTGGAAGCGGCGTGGCAATGCGTCAGGGCTGGCGCTAACCCGGCGGCGGCGGCGACCGAATTGTACCAGTCGACCACCTTGGCGGAACGGCGTTTGCAAGGCATGGTCCTGAACCGATTGGAAATGCTGCACCAGGGCCGCCTGGCCACCTCCTGGCTGAGCCGCGAAGACTTTGAACAGGCCGAGACCGGGCCGGAAGAACGGGCGAACCTGATCAATCTGCTGCGGGACATCGAAGGGGTGGAGGCGGCGGTGTTCTTCTATGAGATGCCGCCGAAGGATGGCACGCCCCAAGTGAAGGTCAGCCTTCGCACCCGCTCCCCCGTCTGCGCCCTGGACGTGGCGACCCTCTTCGGGGGCGGCGGACACGAACGTGCCGCCGGCTGCACGGTGCATAGACCGATGGCTGAAACGCGGGAAGCGGTGTTGACGGCGGCGGGAGAACTGTTTTTTGGCGGTAGGCAGGTCGATTCCCTGTGCATCGCCTAGCACTTTTGTTGACCCGTGCGGGTCTACGTTCACGTCACGTTTTTTACCTTATGGGAGTAATGGAGAGAGAAAATGCGGGCATTTGTTGCTGAAATATTCGGTACCTTCTGGCTGGTAATGGGCGGCTGCGGCGCAGCCGTGTTCGCCGCCAAACACATCGGCTTCGCCGGCGTTGCCTTGGCTTTCGGCCTCACCGTCTTAACCATGGCCTTCGCCATCGGCCACATTTCCGGTTGCCATCTTAACCCGGCGGTCACGATCGGCCTTGCCTCTGCCGGACGTTTCTCCTGGGCCAAAGTCGTTCCCTATATCATAGCCCAGTGTTTCGGCGCCGGTTTGGCGGCGTGGGTCATGTTCCAGATTATGACCCAGTCCGGCTTCCCCATCGGCGGCTTCGCCGCCAACGGCTTCGGCGATCTCTCCCCCGACAAGTTCTCCATGACCTCCGCCTTCATCACCGAAGCGGTGATGACCTTCATGTTCCTCCTGATCATCATCGGCTCCACCGACTCCCGCGCGCCGGCCGGTTTCGCCCCCATCGCCATCGGCCTCTGCCTCACCCTCATTCACTTGATCAGCATCCCGGTCACCAATACTTCGGTAAACCCGGCCCGCAGCCTCAGCCAAGCCTTCTTCGCCGGTCCGGAATACATGTCCCAACTTTGGCTGTTCTGGATAGCGCCCATCGGCGGCGCCATCGTGGCCGGCATCGTGTACCGCGCCCTATTTGAAAATCCGAAGCCCGCCGAGCGGTAAGGCAATTCCAAGCATCAAGGCTGTGTAGCCGGATTATCGAGGGCACGAGCGATTAGCGCTAAAATAAGGACGACCCGGGGAAAAGGTGAGAATAACGGGGACATGATGTTTAATTGCCCGGCGGTTTGGGCAATTAAATTTCGTGTCCCCGGTATTCGGCTCCTTGCTACACGCCTCTCGCCAGGGTTCAGGATTATGGGGACATGATGTAATGGCGCTGAAATAAGGACAACTCGTTACAAATCAGAGCGATAAGGAGCGGGCTGCATTATTCGTGAAGAACGCCGCGATTGTCATTCCGAGCGGTAGCGAGGAATCCAGGGGTCTCGGTGCGCTGAGGAACGTACTCTTGCATTCGGCTCGTTGGCCTTTCTCCAAACGCTCTGAATTCGGCTGGTTGGGGGTAGTATCAACGAGCCAAATGGGGGCGGTTCATACTCGGCGCCGCGCGACTCCCGGATTCCTCGCTACCGCTCGGA
>JAVBQR010000105.1:0-23325 GCA_031548865.1 Planctomycetota bacterium | reverse complement strand
GCTTTAAGGGTACCGCCCGCTTCTTTAATCAAGCGTCTGCGAATATCGTGCAATTCCTCAATGATATCATCATACATTTGGTCGCCTCCCCAGCTCTTCCGGAGTTGCAATGGTAACTGCATTATACCCGGCTTCCGTAATCATTCCCATAATTCTCTGTCTATTCGTGGCGTTGTTGATGTGGGTACAATTCCAGGTCAATAAATAAGCCATGCCATGTACCGCAGCCATTGCAATATGAAACGCATCCAAGGCAGCCTTCTTCGGCACGATATTGGTGGAAAGCAACCTGTAGATAAGCACGTCGACATCGTCGGTTTCAGGGAGTTTGGGCAAATTGGCGGCGGCTTCCATTCGGAGCCTAGCCGCTTCGGGGTCGCCTTTCACTATTTCATCAACGACCGGTTGAGAAACATACAGGTCGAAATGATGCCGGCTTGTCGCCCACCACTCCCGCGTCAACTCCTGTTTCGCCATCTTGACAATGTCCCGGTTTGGCCGGGCGGTCAGATAGCTGATGACGGAGGTTTCGAGGTAGACTTTTGCCTTAGCCATTCGTTAATGCCCCTTGATTGATAATCGTAATGGGTTGTCCTTATTTCATCGCCATTTCACACGCCCACGACGGTAAAGCGGGCGTTGACGTGTTTGCCATTTTCGGCTTCGTCAATCATGGCAATGGCATAGTCGGCGTAGCTGATGCGGCTTTCACCATTGCTGTTGAATAGAAGCTCATCGCCGCCGGCCGTGTACTTGCCGGTGCGCTTGCCGTCCGCATCAAACATGGCCGAGGGGCTAAGATACGTCCATTTGACGTCGGTTTTACTGCGAAGGGCGTCGAAGGCTTTCCCCATGGCAGTTGCCAACGGCTTGAACATTTCGGGAAAGTCCGGCGTATCCATGACCCGCATGGTATGCTCCGGATTGACGTACAGGCTCCCCGCTCCGCCAACCACCAGGAGGCGAATCGGTTTGCCGCGCAACAGGCCGGTCAGGTGCATGAGCGAAGAGTAATGCTTGTCAAGGTCCTCTGGAGTCCAGGCTCCGAACGCATCGATGATGACGTCGTTGTTTTTTAAGTCGTCATAGGTGAGAGCGAACAAATCTTTTTCAAGTACCGTAGCTTTCGGTTCGGCGATTTTGCTTTTATTCCGAACGATGGCGGTAACCTGATGCCCTCTGGAAATCGCTTCCTTAACCAGCAAACGACCTGCTTTTCCCGACGCGCCTATGATTGCAATCTTCATGTCTGTAACCTTTCTTCAATCAATATAGTTGAGAAGCCCGGTACGGTTTGAAATCGTCCATTTTTTCAAATCGCGACTTGCCTTTTACCGCGATGCCATACATAATACGCCGCAGCATGCAAATGTGAAGTAGGCACATTAAAGTTAGGCAGGCACCGAAAGGTGACTATTGTTGAAATGGAAGCAGTTATGAAAAATGAAACTTTAACATTGCCTGCGTGCCCTGTGGAAACAACCATGCAGTTGATAGGTAACAAGTGGAAAATTTTCATCCTCCGCGAGCTGCTTTCCGGAACCAAACGTTTCAGCGAACTCCAGCGTTCCGTCACCAATATCAGCCAAAAAATGCTGACGCAAAACTTGCGTGCCATGGAGGAGGACGGAATTGTCATTCGGCAGATTTATGCGGAAGTGCCGCCGCGAGTCGAGTATCACTTGAGTGAATTGGGACTGACTCTCAGGCCGGTAATCGATGTTCTTTGGGATTGGGGTGAGAAATACAAGAAGCGGGTTAGGGCTGAGGCATAAACCCGGGAAACTGGGGATATCGGGTAATTTCGGGGTAATTTCGGGGACAGTATACTTAATTATTGGACGGAGGTGCAGTCCAATAATTAAGTATACTGTCCCCGAAATTACCCTTCACGCCAGCCTGCGCACCTCTTCCCCGTCGTTGTTGTCCAACGCCATCATTTCCATCGGCGTCATCTCGGTCGAGCGTTCCAACAAAACCAGGAGCTCCTCCGCCGCCAAGCGCAAATCGCTCGCCAAGGCCGCATTGCTTTGCGCCCGGGCTTGATTGCCCTTGGCCACCCCGTGCACCGTCTCCAGGTTCGGGGTCACCGATTCCAACATTTCCGACTGTTTCTGTAAACTCTCCGTCGCGGTCATGATCAGATCCGCCAAACGCCCCATCGACTCCTCAATTTCCGCCAAGGCCTCGGTCGTGCGCTTGCTCCCCTCCACGCCCGAGCGCAAATACCCTTCCGTCGCTCCCAAGGCCTCCCCGGTTTCCGTCGCCGCCTGCACGCTCCGGCCGGCGAGACGCCGCACCTCCTCCGCCACCACCCCGAAGCCCTTCCCCTGCCGGCCCGCCCGCGCCGCCTCGATAGAGGCGTTAAGGGACAATACCTTGGTCTGGAAAGCGATGTCCTCGATCATCTTCAATATCGCCGAAACCTCCACCGTCGCCGAACCCATGTTTACCATCGAGCGGGACAGGTTGTCCATCTCCTTGCGGCCATGCTCGGCGCGCCGCCGCGCTTCGGCGGCCAATTCGTCCGACTGGGTACAGGCCCGGGCGTTTTCCTGGGTATGTTCCAGGAAACGGCTGAACATCTCGGCGAATTCGTCGAAGGTCCGCCGCTGCGTTTCCGCCTCGCGGGCGGTCTGGGCGCTTTCGCCCTGAATATTCCTGGCGATGGCGGTGATTTGCGCCGCCACATTGGTGCCTTGGCGGAGAATTTCCTCGCGGGCTTCGGCGAATTCGCCGTTTTCCCGTTGCCGCTGTTCCAAAGTCGCCGCCATGTCGTTCAAGGCAAAAACCATCAGCCCGCACTCGGTCTGATTTGGCACCGCCATGCGTTCGTCGAAGTGGCCTTCCCGCACCCGGTTGGCGAAGCGGGCCGCCTGCGCCAAAGGATTGGTTACCCGGCGGACGAAATAAATCAGCGCCAGGGCCGATAGGAGACCCACGCCGGCAATGCTCAATAGTTGCAGCAACAAACCCCGGTAAACCGGCGCTAAAACCTTCGACTGCTCCGCCACCGCAAACAGGAACCAGCCAATCTCCCCCACCGGGGTATACGACAGCCGCAGCCGCTCCTGGCGGCGATCGGCGGCGAATCCGGTCCGGAACACCGCCGGCATGGCATTGGCGCCGCCGGTGTGGTGGGCTTCATAAAACTGCCGCCAGCCGACTTGGCTGTCGTCGTCGAATTCGATGAGGTCCGCGACATTCACCCGTTCCTGCACCAGTTTGGCGTCGGGATGGCTGACCAGGATGCCCTGCGCATCGGTGACGAAGGAATAGCCGGTGCCCTTGAGTTCGCTGGGCGTTTTTTCGATCATCGCGTTCAACCAGCGTACCGGTTCTTCAATGGGGACGTCGATGCCGACCGCGCCGGCGAATTTGCCGGTGTCATAGAATGGAGTGGAATGCGTGACCATCCAGATGTTGCCGGCGCCTTCGTCGTTATAGGGGCGGGTCCAGGCGGAACGGCTATCGCGTTTCGGGACGGTGAACCAGTCGTTTTTGGGGTCGGACTGATTCTGGTAGTCGTAGTCGATGTCACCATGCTGGAAGTGCTGGCGGCGGGCCGGATCGCGATTAATGTAGGGGGCGAAAAGCTTGAGGCCGGGTTCGAATTTGTCCCGGTCGAAGATAATCGAACCGCCGAAGACGTCCGGATTGGGGCCGTAATAGCGCTCCAGAAGATCGTAAATTTCCTCTCGCGATTGGGGTTTCTTTTCCGTGACCCGCTCCGCCAGCTGTTTGGTGATGAGGGAAACTTGATCGAACCGGGCCGACAATTGTCGCGCCAGATAGAGGGATAAGAGGGTGACGCCGTTGTCGGCTTTTTCCAGGGTATAGGCCCGGTTCGAAGTGACGCTGTGGACGGCCAGCAGGAGGTAGGCGATAAGTATCGGTATCGCCACCAGCAACGCGATTTGCGCGCGAAGTGACATTTCCTCTCCATTTCGGGAATCACGAAAATAGCCGTTACTTTCGGGCCAAAGGAGGTGTATTCGATAAGCCTTGGTTTTGGTTTAATTTATTATATGTCATGTCTACATATCTGGCAAGGTATTCCCCGGGATGTTTCCGGCAAACAGTGGATAACCCGGGTATAATTGACGACCTCGGCTATACATGAAATTGCATTATCGCCGTTTTAAGCTATCATTGGTGACTAGAACCATAAAACCAACCACCCGGGAGACCCCATGCTCGACGCTATTCGCCAATATGTCGCCAGCCTCGCCGATGTCATCGCCACCGTCACCGGCGTCGATATCGAGGTTGTCGATCGCAACCTGGTCCGCGTCGCCGGAACGGGAATATACGCCGCCGGCGTCGGGCAAAGCATTGTCGAAGCCGGCAACCTCTACACCCATTCCCTCGCCAACGCCGAAGCCCTGTTCATCGACGACCCGGCCCGGAATCCCCTCTGCGCCGGTTGCCCGAACCTCAGCGACTGCCGCGAAAAACTCACCCTCTGCGCCCCCATTCTCTCGGACGGCGAAATCCTCGGTATCATCGGCCTGGTTTGCTTCAACGAAACCGACCGGGACAAAGTCCTCGCCCACCGCGACCTTTACATCCGTTTCGTCGGGCAAATCGCCGACACCATCGGCCGGGTCGCCAAATCCGAAGACGCCGCCCGGCAAACCCGCCGCCGCCTGGCCATGCTTCTGGAAATCACCGACGCGAACAGCCGGGGCGTACTGGTCCTCGACCAATACGGACGCATCACCTTCCTGAACGACCATGCCCGGCAGGAACTCGGCCTGCCCGCGGGGGACGGCGAAGGGCTGTCCGTTAGCATCCAGCCGACCGGCGACAGCTACTCGGGCCTGGAAGAATTCATCCTCGGTCTGGACAGCGTTACCCTGGGCCGCAGCGAGCGCGAAGTCCTCGGCCGCCTGGTCCGGCTGGAACAGGACGACCCCGCCTTCGACCGCGCCCTGGTTTTCGACTCGAAAGCCCGGCTTGCCGAAATGGTTTCGAAAATCGGCGGCGCCTCCCCCGCCGGCGACGCCTTCCAGGAGCTGATCGGCGGCGGCCCCGCCATCCTCAACCTGAAAAAACGGGTCAGGCAAATCGCCGGCACCCTCTCCACCGTCCTCATCACCGGCGAAAGCGGCACCGGGAAGGAACTCTTCGCCCGCGCCATCCACGCCGCCAGTCCCCGCCGGGATCGGCCTTTTGTGGCCATTAATTGCGGCGCCATCCCCGACGCCCTGCTGGAAAGCGAACTGTTCGGCTATGCCCGGGGCGCCTTCACCAACGCCGATCCCTCCGGACGGATGGGCAAGTTCGAGCTCGCCGATCAGGGCGTCCTGTTCCTCGACGAAATCGGCTCGATGCCGCTCCACTTGCAGGTCAAGCTGCTCCGGGTCCTGCAGGAACGCGCCTTTTGCCGGCTGGGCTCGAACCACCTCGTCCGGGTCGACATCCGGGTCATCGCCGCCACCAACGAGAAGCTGCCGAATCTCATCGCTGAGAGGTTGTTCCGCGAGGACCTCTATTACCGCCTGAACGTGATTCCCCTGGAAATCCCTCCCCTTCGGGAACGCCGCCGCGACATTCCCGAACTCGCCGCGCATTTCCTCGACCGTTACCGGCGCCTGTTCGCGAAGACCGCCTCCTTGCGTTTTTCCCCCGGCGTGCTCGCCGTTTTCGACGCCTATCCCTGGAGCGGGAACATCCGCGAACTCGAAAACTGCATCGAATATATGGTGAGTATGCAGGAAGGCGGGGAAGTCCTCAGCGAAGCGCTGCTCCCCGCCAAACTGGCAGCTTTTGCCGGTTCTTTCCCCGCCTCCCCTGTCGCCCCGCCCCTGCCCGGCCCACCCGGCCGCCGGCGGCCTGACAAACCGCCCGGCCTGGTTGCGACGGTGCCGATTGTTCCCTTGGCCGAATTGGAAATGCAGGCGATTAGGTCGGCTCTCCAGCATTTCGGGAGCGACACCGAAGGGAAAAAACGCGCGGCCGAGGCGTTGGGGATTGGCATTGCCACCTTGTACAGGAAGTTGAGGGAGGAGAGGTACGGCTGAGTTTACCGGAGGCGAAGGTTTGATATTGGCAGGTAGTAGGGTATAATACCGGTATGAAGAAGATTGTTTACGATCCAGATCCCATAATCAATGAAATTCGGGCAGTGCGCGCGAAGATAGGGCGTAAGTACCCGACCATGGAAGCCTATTTCGAGCATTTACGGAATTTGCCTTCCGCTGCCGAACTGCACGAGCAGCTCAAGGCAAAATTGGCGTTGCAAGAAAAACGCCGAGAACACGCGAGATTGTCAAGAAAGCAAAGTGACGGCGTGACGAAGAAACAGGTGTATGTCGAAACATCGGTAATCAGCTACTTGACGTCACGGCCAGCTCGGGATGTGATTCTATTGGCAAGGCAACAATTCACCGCCAAGTGGTGGGAACAACGCGACGAGTGGGATTTGTGTTTATCCAGTGCGGTTCTTGAGGAATTGGCGGATGGCGATCCGGATGCCGCACGCAGGCGTTTGGCAATAGCTGATACAATTACAAAAATCCAAAAACTGCCGAGCGCCACAATGTTGGCTGATGAACTTATTCGTAGTAATGCCGTCCCTACCATTGCCGCAGCCGACGCTACCCATCTTGCTATTGCGTCTACCCATGGGATTCCACTTTTATTGACATGGAACCAACGGCATCTGGACAACCCTTCTTGCAGGCAAAAAATATCTGCGGTTATTATGGAGATGGGATTTCTACCGCCATTTGTATTGACTCCCGAGCGGCTTTTGGAGAAAGAAATATGAAAGAAACAATATATGATCCGGATCCTATCATCAATGAAATCCACAAAACCCGTCGGAAAATACTGCGAAAATACAAAACTTTGGATGCCTATTTCGCCCACCTTGACACCATACCGTCAGCGGCAGAGCTAATTAAGCAAATAGACAAAAAAATTGCCCGACGGGACAAAATGCGAACAAAGCGCAAGACAACGACCAAAAAGAAATGCTGATAGCTGGTCACAAAATAACTGAAGTAAGTACAGACAAACAAAAGCGCGGTCCAAAGGACTCTCTCCTATGAACCGCGCTTATTTTGCATCAGCCGAAAATTTTCAAAATCCCCATTCAAAGGGCCTTACCAGGCGAAGTGCGCAAACGCCTTGTTCGCCTCGGCCATGCGGTGGGTGTTTTCCCGGACGGTCATGGCGGCACCTTCGCGCTTGAAGGCGTCCAGGAGCTCGTTAGCCAGGCGTTCCTGCATCGGCCGGCCCTTTTTCTTCCGGCTCGCTTCCAGGATCCAGCGGATCGCCAAGCTCTGTTGGCGGTTCGGCTTGACCTGCACCGGGACCTGGTAGTTCGCGCCGCCGACGCGGCGGCTCTTCACTTCCACCATCGGCTTCACGTTGTTGATTGCCGTTTCGAAGACCTTGGCCGGCTGTTCGTCGGGAAGCTTCTTGGCGATGATTTCCATCGCGCCATAGAAAATAGCCTCCGAAGTCGCCTTCTTGCCGTCGTACATCAGGCAGTTGATGAACTTGGAAACCAGCATGGAACCGTATTTCGGATCCGGCTTGACGCCGGGACCGGTGACATTCGTACTTCTGACAGACATTTTTTTCCCCAATTCAAGAGGCGCCGGCTTATGCCGCACACCTGGAATTCACAAAACCCTTCGCAGGCATCGAACGCCCACGACACCAGGGATACTCGTTTACCGATCAAGTAATAAGTAATAGTTAATAAGTAATACCTTACCTATTACCTATTACTTATTACTTATTACTTATTACTTATTACTTATTAACTATTACTTGATTTTTTGTTGTTTATTTTTTCTTCGGCGTTTTGGCGCCATACTTCGAGCGCTGCTGGCGGCGGTTTTCCACGCCGGCGCAGTCGAAGACGCCGCGGATGATGTGGTAACGCACACCGGGCAAATCGCGCACGCGGCCGCCGCGGATCAGGACGATCGAGTGTTCCTGCAGGTTGTGGCCTTCGCCCGGGATGTAGACGGTGACTTCCTTGCCGTTCGTGAGGCGTACGCGGGCGATTTTCCGGAGAGCCGAGTTCGGCTTCTTGGGGGTGGTGGTCTTGACCTGGACACAAACACCCTTACGCTGCGGGCACGATTCGAGAACGGGCGATTTCGATTTGTACTTGGGCTGTCTGCGGCCCTTACGCACCAATTGGTTGATTGTAGGCATAGTCTCTCTAACTTTTTTTATGCTGGATTTCCCCGCGCCGTTTCCGGCTTGATATTCCCTACGCAACGTTTTTATATAAAACCTCTTCCGTACGGTCAGCCACGGCCGCAGGGAAAAGAGAGTGGACGATTTGAAGCCAACCATTATAGCGGCGCCGCGGCTTGGCGCAAATAAATTCCGCCGACGCTTCTTGAATTACGGCTGGGGGTGAACCAAGCCGCCTTTGCTCTTCTCGACCGCTCTGGGAGGGCTGCCGCCCCCCAAGTCCCCACTCCGAATAGCGGCCAGATATCCGTAACTTGTGAACGGCGTATCTCCGCGCCCTATTACGCCACAGACCTCCCCCCACCGTCATCCCGGCGTCTGTACCCTGAACCGGGGTGCAAACATTGGCGTGCCGGGACCCAGTGGAGTTAACATAGGCTACGAACCAATTTCATCGGAAGCTTTGAACCGGCCCCCTACGCCAGCGTATCCTCCAGCTCCACTCCAATCCGATCCTCGGGCGGCAACTCGGCCCCCGCTTCCGGACGCGGCACCGGCTGGGTGCGGATGTTCGACTTCCTGAGCTGCGGGAAACCCGTCCCGGCCGGAATCATCCGGCCAATCAACACGTTTTCCTTAAGGCCGCGCAAATTGTCCCGCCGGCCCGCAATCGCCGCGTCGGTCAAAACCCTGGTAGTCTCTTGGAAGGACGCCGCCGCCACCACCGATTCGGAAGACAAACTCGCCCGCGCCACGCCTTGCAAAACCCCCACAAACTGCGCCGGACGGCCACCTTTCGCGACGACATCGCGATTGACCTTGGTGATTAGCGACTTCGACACCGCATCGGTCAGGAGGAGCTGCGTGTCGCCCGGATCTTCAATCTTCACCTTGTTCATCATCTGGCGGATGATGATTTCGATGTGCTTGTCGTTGATGCGCACGTTCTGCGCCCGGTACACCTTCTGGATTTCGCCGAGAAGATAATTCTGCAAAGCTTCTTCGCCGGAAATCGCCAGAATGTCGTGCGGGACCAGCGGGCCTTCGACCAGCGGCTCACCCGATTTCACCCGGTCGCCGGAGTGCACCCGGACGTGCTTGCCTTGCGGCACCAAGTGCTCGAAAACCTGGCCGGAATCGGATTTCACCAAAATCTGCCGCTTGCCGCGCCGGCGTTCGCCCAGTTCGACAATGCCGTCAATCTCCGACATTACCGCCGGGTCCTTCGGCTTCCGGGCTTCAAACAATTCGGTAACGCGCGGCAGACCGCCGGTGATATCCTGGGTGGTGCCCATTTCGCGGGGCGTTCTCGCCAGTTCTTCGCCGGCCTCGACCATATCGCCTTCGTCGACGCGCAAGTGCGCCTTTTCCGGCACCGAATAGTAGGCGAGGATACTCTCGCGGTCTTCGCCGAGGATGAGAATCTGCGGCTGCAAATCGCCCTTGTGTTCGAGAATGACCTTACGCTCGAAGCCGGAGGCGTCCGCTTCCATGCGCATGGTTGCGCCTTCCACGATGTCCTCGAATCGGACATAGCCGGATTTCTCGGACAGAAGCGGCGTGTTGTACGCGTCCCAGTGCGCCAAAGCCTGACGCGGTTTCACCACTTCGCCCTCTTTCACCCGCAAAATCGCACCGGCCGGAATGTCCAATGGTTCGCCGATTTCGCGGCCGCGATCATCGCAGATTACCAAGGCGCCGTTGCGGTTCAGGACCACCGGCACGCGAACGTCCTTGCCCTTGTCGTCCTTACGCACCGAATCGACCACTTTCAAATTGTTGAACTTGACGTGGCCGCCGACGTCGGCACGAATCTCGGATTCGCGCACCGCGTGCTTGGCGATGCCGCCGATATGGAAAGTACGCATGGTGAGCTGGGTGCCAGGTTCGCCGATGGACTGGGCGGCTATGACTCCGACCGCTGTCCCCGGTTCGACCAGTTTTCCGGTCGACAGGTCCATGCCGTAGCATTTCGCGCAAATGCCGTGTGTGCATTCGCAGGCCAAGGGACTCCGGACGCGGATTTTTCCGAGATCCAATTCCTGGATCCGCCGCGCCGCCGGACGGTCGATAAGTTGGCCCTTCCCCACCACCAATTCGCCGGTGAGGATGTCGACAATGTTGTCGCAGGCCACCCGGCCGAAAATGTTGTCGGCCAGACTCACTTCCTCGTGCTCGCCGGAAATCACCGCGCCTTTGGCGACGCCGTTCACCGTGCCGCAGTCGAGCTGGGTGATGGTCGCGTCCTGGGCGACTTCCACCAGCTTGCGGGTGAGGTACCCGGAGTCCGCCGTCTTCAAGGCGGTATCGGCGAGACCCTTCCGCGCGCCGTGGGTCGAGGAGAAGTATTCGAGACCCCGGAGGCCTTCGCGGAAGTTCGCCCGGATCGGCGTCTCGATAATCCGCCCGTTCGGTTTCGTCATCAAACCGCGGAAGCCGGCCAGCTGGCGAATCTGGGTGGTCGAACCTCTCGCCCCCGAGTCGAACATGGCCCAAATCGGGTTGAGGTAGGGAATCCCGTCCCGATGGGTGTGGCCTTTCAGCTCTTTCAGGAGATCCATGGTAATCGCTTCGGTGACGTGGGTCCAGGCGTCGACGATCTGGTTGTAGCGTTCGCCGTCGGTGATGTCGCCCATCTGGTGCGCTTCTTCGATGATCGCCACCTTCTCTTCGGCGACCCGGATGATTTCCGCCTTGCTGGGGGGCGTCCGGAGATCGTAAGTCGAGAAGGAGAGCCCGGACAAGGTCGCGTAGTGGAAGCCTGTTTCCTTGGTGCTGTCGAGGAATTCGACCGTCGCGCCGCGGCCGAGACGCAAGTGGCAGTCCGACACGCAGGAATTGAGCGCCTTCTTGTTCATCAGCTTGTTGTAGAAGGGCATGCCGGCCGGCATCATGTCGTGGAAGAGGATGCGGCCGATCGAAGTCGGCAGGAAGCAGCGCCGGGCGCGCTTCTTTTCTTCGGCCTTGGTGAGAATTTTCTTCTCCGGGCCGTTCGGGCCGTCGACATACTCGACCCGCACCCATTCGTCTTCCGGCGTCTCCATGATCGCTTCGGCGTCCGCCGGCATGCGCACATAAATCCGCGCCTGCAGGTGAATGAGGTTTTCCTCGTAGGCTTCGATAGCGTCCATGATGTCCTTGAAGACCATCCCCTCGCCCTTCAGGCCGGGGCGGATCAGGGTGACGTAATAGCAGCCGAGGACGATATCCAGGTCGGCGGTGATAATCGGGTTGCCGTGCGCCGGCGAGAAGATGTTCGCGGTCGAAATCATCAGGAGTGACGCCTCGACCTGCGATTCGACCGTGAGCGGCAGATGCACCGCCATCTGGTCGCCGTCGAAGTCGGCGTTGAAACCGGAACACACCAGCGGGTGAATACGAATCGCCTCGCCTTCGACCAGCACCGGGTAGAAGGCCTGGATACCCATGCGGTGGAGGGTGGGGGCGCGGTTCAACATCACCGGGTGGCCTTCGATAACCTCTTCCAGGACGTCCCAGATTTCCTCGTCTTTCCGCTCCAGCATGGTCTTCGCCGACTTGATGGTGTCGGCGAGGCCCTTTTCCTTCAGCTTCCGGATGATGAAGGGCTGGAACAGTTCCAGGGCGATTTTCTTGGGGAGGCCGACCTGGTCCAGCTTCAATTCCGGGCCGACGATAATCACCGAACGCGCCGAATAGTCGACGCGCTTACCCAAGAGGTTCGCGCGGAAGCGCCCCTGCTTACCCTTGATCATATCGGTCAGGGATTTCAGCGGACGGTTCCCCGCCCCCTGCACCGGCCGCTTGCAGCGGCTGTTGTCGAAAAGGGCGTCCACGGCCTGCTGCAGCATGCGTTTTTCATTGCGGACAATCACCGACGGCGCGTTCAGGTCCAGCAGTTTCGCCAAACGGTTGTTGCGGTAAATGACCCGGCGGTACAAGTCGTTCAAGTCGGAGGTCGCGAAGTTGCCGCTGTCCAGGGGAACCAGCGGCCGCAGATCCGGCGGGATCACCGGCACCACATCCATGACCATCCAGGACGGATCGTTCTTGCCGGCGATCAGCGCCTGCACCAGACGCAAACGCTTCACCAGCGTTTCCGTCTTCAGCTTTTGCGTGCAGGTCGAGAGTTCCTTCTTCAATTCCTGTTCAAGGGTGATCAGGTCCAGGTCCTTCAGGAGTTCCCGGACCGACTCGGCGCCCATCATCGCCTTAAAGGCGGAGCCGTACTTGTCCCGCGCTTCGCGATAACCGTCTTCGGAGAGGACCTCCGCGTGTTTCAGCGGGGTGTCGCCGGGGTCGGTGACGACGTAACGCTGGAAGTAAATGATCTGCTGGAGAGCCGTCGACTTGATCCCCAGGAGCGTTCCCAGCCGGGAGGGCATGGCGCGGAAGAACCAGATGTGCACCACCGGCACCGCCAGGTTGATGTGGCCCATGCGGGTGCGGCGCACTTTCGAGTGGGTGATTTTCACGCCGCAGCGGTCGCAGATGATGTCCTTGTATTTAATCCCTTTGAATTTTCCGCAGGAGCATTCCCAATCCCGCTCCGGCCCGAAAATACGTTCGCAAAAGAGGCCGTCCTTTTCCGGACGGTAGGTGCGGTAGTTGATGGTCTCCGGGGTTTTCACCTCCCCGTAGGACCAGGAACGGATGTCATTGGGACTGGCGAGGGAGATAGTGATGGAGCCGTAGTCGTTGATCCGCTCATAGCTCATTTCAGGCATAGGGGAATCCTCTCGACTTTCCAAGGAATGCGAACCAGCCGCCGTTCGCCTTCCTTGGAAAGTGCACTCGAATATATACCGCCGGCGCAGTTAAAGGGCTGCGCGGATAATTCAACAAACGCAAATGGATGTCGCGGCGCCGCTACTTCCTGTCCTGCAACAACGTCTTGATGTCCTGCACCCCCTCGTTGATTTTGAACGCCACCATGACGATTTCCACCCAAATCCGCCCCATGACAATCAGGAATATCGGGGTGCAAATCGACATGCCGACTCCGTACAACCAGCCCCAAAAGCCCATTTCTTCCGGCCAGGTCGACAGGGCGGCAATGAAACCGATAATCCCGATAAAGGCGACGATGATGACATAGGCCATGAACAACACGGTCGCCAGCCGGGGAAAGTACATTTTTTCAAAGGAAAACAGCGCCGGCAAACCCCCGCTCTTTAGGTCTTCGACCGCTTTCGACGTTTCCGACCGCATCTGTTCCGCCGTATCCCGCAAACCACTGTCCTGCTTCGGATCGTTCGCTTGGTCGGGACTGGGTTGTTCCGGGGCTGTCATGGCGTTCTCCTTTTTTTACATTGGCTGAAAACCTCGCTATTCCTCCTCGCCGCCCATGCCGGTGCCGCTGCGTTCGAGTTTGATGTTGAGGCCGATGCCGCGGATTTCGTTGCAGAGCACGTCGAAGGAAACCGGCATGCCCGGTTCGACCGTGCTCTCCCCCTTCACCATCGCTTCGTAAATCTTGGTGCGGCCGTCGACGTCGTCCGACTTCACCGTCAGGAGTTCCTGGAGAATGTTCGCGGCGCCGTAGGCCTCGAGCGCCCAGACTTCCAGTTCCCCGAAACGCTGGCCGCCGTTCCTGGCCTTGCCGCCCAAGGGCTGCTGGGTGATGAGGCTGTACGGCCCGGTGGCGCGGGCGTGAATCTTCTCCGCGACCAGGTGGTGCAGTTTAATCATGTACATGTTGCCGACGGTGACCTTTTCGTGGAACGGTTCCCCGGTGCGGCCGTCGTAGAGAATCGCCTTGCCGTCCTCTGGGAGACCGGCTTCACGCAGGGCGTCGTGGATTTCCTCTTCCGTGGCGCCGTCGAAGACCGGGGTCACGGCACGGAAATTATTGGTCTGCCCGGCCCAGCCGAGGTGCGTTTCGAGAATCTGCCCGACGTTCATGCGCGAAGGCACGCCCAGCGGATTCAGGACCATTTCGACTGGCGATCCGTCTTCGAGGAAGGGCATGTCCTCTTCGGGGAGAATCCTCGCGACGACCCCCTTGTTACCGTGCCGGCCGGCCATTTTGTCGCCGAGGGAGAGTTTCCTCTTCACCGCGACGTAAACCTTGACCAATTCGAGAACGCCCGGCCGGAGCTCGTCGCCACGGCGGAGCCGCCCCACTTCCACTTCGCAGCGTGTTTCCAGGAAGCGGATACGCCGGTCGTGTTCCAAACAAATCGACTTGATGCGATCCCTTTTCGAAGCCGGGCAGTCGAGGTCGCCGAAGTGGCACTGCTCCTGCAGTTCCATCATCCGTTCGTAATCGGCCTGGCGGGGAATCTTCAGGACTTTACCGGTTTTCTTGTTTACGGGCGAGGTGCCGAGGGCGTCCGTAAGCCGCTTGAACTTCAGGTTGATTTCGTCGACGATTTTCTCGCGGGTGACCGTTTCCAACTTCTTAATCGCGTTCTTGACCGCCGCCTCCTGGTTTGCCTGGGTGGCGCCCCGGCGCGCGTACATGCCGATCGACTCTTCGCCCAAGGCCGCCGCCGGCACGGTCGTTTCGACGTCGCCGCCCATTTCGCCGAGAGCCTCCAAAGCGCGGGCGAGGCCGGCTTCCGGATCCACGTCCGAGGACATCGCCCCGACGCCCCGGCGGGAGAAGCGCTTCACATTGATGACATAGCCTTCAGTGCCGGGCGGAACGGTCAGGGAATCGTTTTTGACGTCTTCGCCGGCCCGGCCGAAGATGGCGCGCAGAAGCTTCTCTTCCGAGGAAAATTCCGACTTGGCCTTGGGGGCGATTTTACCGACCAGGATATCCCCCGGTTCCACTTTCGTGCCGATGCGGATGAGGCCGGTGTCGTCGAGGTTCGCGAGAGCGGCTTCCGAAACACCGGGGATATCCCGGGTGATTTCTTCCGCGCCGACTTTCGTTTCGCGGATTTCGCAGGAGAATTCCTCGATGTGCACGGAAGTATAGGCGTCTTCGCGAATCAGCTTTTCGGAGACTAGAATCGCGTCCTCGAAGTTGCAGCCTTCGAAAGAAAGGAAGGCGACGAAGATGTTTTTCCCCAAGGCCAGTTCGCCGCCTTTGGTGGCCGCGCCTTCGGTCAGCGGATCGCCCTTCTTCACCTGTTGGCCGCTGCGGACCAGCGGGGTTTGGTTCAAGGTGGTGCCGTCGTTCAAGCCTTTATACTTGTGGAGACGGTAAACGCGTTTCCCCGAAGTCAATTCCTTCGAACTCACGACAATCCGCAAGGAATCGGCGTAAAGGACCTCGCCATCCTCGCGGGCGCGGGCCACCATGCCGGAGTGGCGCACCACGTCCTTTTCCATGCCGGTGCCGATGAGGGGGATGTCCGGCCGGACCAGCGGCACCGCTTGCCGCTGCATGTTCGAGCCCATGAGGGCGCGGTTCGCGTCGTCGTGTTCGAGGAAGGGAATCAGGGAGGCGGAAATCCCCACCAGCTGTTTCGGGCTCACGTCGACCAGGGTCAACTGATCCGTCCCGCAGTGCATGAAGTCTTCGTTGTGGCGGCAAATCGGCCGCTCGACCAGGATTTTTCCCTTTTCGTCGACCTCGATGTCGGCCTGGGCGATGTAATGGTTGTCCTCTTCGTCGGCACGGAGCCACACGATATTGTCGAGGATGTGTCCGTCCCTGACTTCGTAATAAGGGGTAATCAGGAAGCCGAGATCGTTCACCGCCGCGTAGTTCGCGAGCGATACGATAAGGCCGATGTTCGTGCCTTCCGGCGTCTCCACTGGGCAAATGCGGCCGTAGTGGGAAGTGTGCACGTCGCGGACTTCGAAGCCGGCGCGCTTACGGTTCAAGCCGCCGGGACCGAGCGCGGACAGACGCCGCTCGTGCACCAATTGCGACAGCGGGTTCGACTGGTCGACGACCTGGGAAAGTTCCCCGCGGGCGAAGAAGTATTCGATTGCCGCCGAAATGGTGACCGCGTTCAGGAGCTGGTGCGGACGGATGAGGTTTTGTAAAGCCATGCCGGGAATCGGCCCGTACTTTTCCTGGTACGAGCGGTACAGCCCGCCGTCGACGCCGTCACCCTTTTTCAAACCGAGGGTCAACGCGACAAACGAGCCGATGCCGTGCTTGCGCTGGGCCGATTGGTAATCGTCGTCCGAGATGATGTCGCCTTCGATCAAATCGGTGTCCATCGGGTCGATGATCAGCCAGTCCTTCGAGGGCATTTCCAAAAACTCGGCCTTGGAGTCGTCCTGCTTTAGCGACTGCGCTTCGGCCTCGGTGACGATTTTGCCGATGGCGATACGGAACTGCGGGTCGGGTTTGACCGCGTACATCAGCTTCAGCGGGCGCTTCTTCGACTCGAAAGCCGAAGTGCCGTACTTCTTCACCGCCGCCTTGTAATCGACTTCGGAGAGGACCGCGTTCCGGGGAATGTCGGTGGAACCGGGGTTCGACACTTCGTAGCCGAAGACGTCGCCGAGGTTGGCCTGTTCGTTCCCCGCCGCCTTGATGACCATTTGCTCGCGGGTCGAACGGCGCAACTTCACCATGGCGGAACGCAGCTCCGACATGACCAGATCCTTGATGGTGCGGATGCGGCGGTTTTCCAGGTGGTCGATGTCGTCGATGTTGCCTTCGTCGGCGCGGAGCTTGAGGAGATAATGACAGATGTTCAGGAAGTCCATCCCGGACATGGTCATGTTTTCGTCGTCTTGGATGTTGAACTTGCGGTTCAGGCGGAAACGGCCGATTTCGCCGAAGGAATAGCGCTTCTCGTCAAAGAAACGTTCGAAGAACAGTTCCTGCGCCTTGTCGCGGCTGGCCGGCGTGCCGGGCCGCAGGCGCTTGTAGATTTCCAGTAGCGACCAGATGTACTCGGCGCGGTCGAGCCCCCCGGACCAGGCCACCCGCCAGGCCATCCGGTTAAACACGTTCTCTTCCAGCTTCTTCGCGTCGCCGCCTTCGGAAAGCTCGTCCCGAATCGACAGATCCGCCGCCAGGCCGGACGCCACGTTGAATTCGATCTGTTCCAGGGTTTCGCGGTCGCCTTCGACTTCTTCGATGAAAAACGCCCCCACCGAACGCGGCTTGGTGTCGCGGCCGTCGCGGGCCGAGACCATGGCTTCGCGGACCGCCCGGGCGACGATTTCCGGCGTCACGTCGCCGCCGCCCAGGAGCGACTTGAGTTTTTTGTACGCGTCCGAGGCGCGGAGAATGTCCCGGATAACCGTGTTGCCCCATTCCTCGATGCGTTCGCGGTCGTCCAGGAGGGTGTTGGCGATAAGCTCGTCCTCCAGCCCCTCGAAAACGCCGTTTTCATTGACGCTGCCGATTACCTCCAGGCTCTCGACCCCGGCTTCGCGGAGTTTCGAAATCACCATCGGCTTGTCCTGCCCCTTCGCCGTGCCGTCCTCGACCCGGCGTTCCAGCGCCGCCCGGGTCAGGCGGATGCAGGAGGGGATAATCACCTGGCAATGGACGTAATCGACCACCTTGTTGATGGCCAGGGGGAGGGGTTTGTTTTCGCGTTCCATCTTGTCGAGAACGTCCAGCGTCTCTTCCGTGATGGGGTAGTTCACCACCGGGTGGAAGGCGCGGAGAATGTCGTCGTCCGAATCGAGAATCGGCGACCACTGCTCGATGCGGCGGCCTTCGCCGCCGGAAGTGGATTTGCCGATGTCGTAGACCCGGGGCTGGCGGGTAGCCGGGTCCATTTCCACCGCCAGGGCGCGGAGAAATGTGGTCGCGGCGATCTTGCCGGAGCGGTCGATGCGGATGTGCAGCTGATCCTTCGAAGTCACCTCGACCTGAATCCAGGACCCCCGTTCGGGGATAATCCGGCAGGAGTGGAGACGCTTGCCAGACGAGTGCACTTCCTGCGAAAAATCGCAGCCGGGCGAACGCTGCAACTGGGTGACGATGACCCTTTCGGCCCCGTTCACCACAAACTCGCCGCCGCCGATCATCAGGGGGATTTCCCCCAGGTAAACCCATTCCTCGACCGCGACCTTGCCGGTGAGCCTGACCTTGATTTTCAGGGGCCCGGCGTAGGTGAGCCTGAGGGCGCGGCATTCGTCTGGGCTGTGCCGCGGTTCGCCGATTTGGTACTCGAGATACTCGAGGCTGACCGAACCGTCGTAGGACTCGATGGGGAAGACTTCACGGAAGACCGCCTCGAGGCCGTCATTCTTTCTTTCCAGGGGCGGGGTGTCCATCTGCAGGAAGTCGGCATAAAAACGACGCTGCGTCTCCATGAGATCCGGCAGCGTCAGAGTGCGGTAGGCTTTGCCGTAGTAACGAAGTTCCCTGGCCATGTGAGTCCTCATCGGGTAAAGAGCGATTTTGTAATGGCGTAATTACAACAATTTCAACACGGAGAACAAGGAGGCCACAGGGAACACAGAGAACCACAATGATTATTGCCTAGCTAGAAAAAAGTGGTTCTCTGTGTCCTCTGTGCTCTCTGTGTCCCCTGTGTTAAAAAAATCCCCGGTTTCCGGCTGCAAGTTGTCTAAACTCCCGTCGCCCGCCGGAAACCGCAGACGGCGTCCGCCTGCCGGAGTATGGCAAACGGACGCCGATGCGGATTGTTGGACTAAACTTACTTCAACTCGACTTCGGCCCCGGCCTCGGTAAGCTGGGTTTTCAGCTTTTCGGCCTCGTCCTTCGCCGCCTTTTCCTTCACCGGGCTCGGCGCTTTTTCGACCAGGTCCTTGGCTTCCTTCAGCCCGAGGCCGGTGATTTCGCGGACCGCCTTGATGACGGAAATCTTTTTGGTGGTGTCCGGTACCGCCTTCAGGATGACGTCGAACACGGACGGAGCGGCAGCCGCCGCTTCGCCGCCGCCGGCGGCCGGAGCCGCGGCCATCATCACCGCGCCGCCCGAGGCGGGCTCAATGCCGTGCACTTCCTTGAGGTAATCCGACAATTCCTTGGCCTGAAGGAGGGTGAGGGAGACGATCTTGTCGCCGATAGCCTTGAGGTCCGGGTTCCATTCACGATTTTCCGCTGACATTGCTACTTCTCCTAAGCTTATATTATTTGGTTAAAATAAATAAAATCCCTCGGAAAAACTCGGGACAGGTTTTCGCCGCCGACTTCATGCCGCCGCTTCCCCGTCCTTTTCGTCCTTTTTCGCCAGCTTTTCGATCTGGCTCGCCACCAGGCCGCCGCCGGACAGAAGTTGCGCCGACAGCTTGCCGCCCATCGCCAGAATCTGGCCGGAAATGATGGACTTGAGTTCTTCCTTGGTCGGGCTCTTCGAGAGGTCGACGACCTGTTTCTCGTTAAGGAGAGCCTTTTCCAACAACGCGCCGTGCAAGAGGATTTCCGGGTGCTCTTTCTTGAAATCAACGACGAAACGCGCCGTCGAAACCGGATCCTCGCCCCAGATGAAGGCGGTCTGCTCTTTGCAGATCCCCTTCACCTCGCCGTGCCCAAGCTCTTTCATGGCGATGTTGGCGAGACGGTTGCGGACAAACAACATCTTGCCGCCAAAGGCGTCAAGTTTTCCCCGCAATCCGTCGATACCCGCCACATTCAGCTTGGGATAACCTACCGCAATCACGAAAGGCGCGTCTTTGAACGCCTTCTTGTACTCCTCAACCTGCAGTACGTTAATCCTGTTAGGCATGTAACCACTCCCAATAAAAACCGCTAGCCCCTAGCAAAACGGCCAACCGCCGGGCCGGGTGAAACCCGGGTGTCGCCTACCGGTCAGTTTGCCGCCGTGGGTTCAGTCTGGAAAAGAATCCGGAAACCCGGGCTCATCGTCGACGCCAGGAATATGCCGGTGATGTAATCGCCACGGACCGCCTGCGGACGAATCGACTTGATGTGTTGAATGGCGGCCTGGACATTGTCGGCCAGCTTCTGCGGGTCGAAGGAAGCTTTCCCCACCACCATGTGGACATTGCCTTCCTTGTCGTTGCGGAACTCGATTTTCCCGGCCGCGAATTCCCGCACCGCGTCCACGACCTTGTCGGTGACCGTGCCGGATTTGGGGCTGGGCATCAAGCCCTTGGGACCGAGAACCTTGCCGAGCTTGCCGACAAAACGCATCATCCCGGGGTGGGCCACCGCGACGTCGAAGTCCATCCAGCCGGCGTTGATCTTGTCGACCAGGTCCTGCCCGCCGACTTCGATGGCGCCGGCGGCTTTCGCCGCCTGGGCGACTTCGCCTTCCGCGAACGCCACGACCCGCATGGATTTGCCGATGCCGTGCGGCAGGCTCAAACTGCCGCGCACCAACTGGTCGGCCTGCTTCGAGTCGATTTTCAGCTTGATGGCCAAATCGATTGTCTCATCGAATTTGGCCGTGGCCTTGGCCTTGACCTGGGCCACCGCGTCCGGAATCGAAAAAGCCTTCATCCGGTCGTGGTTTTCCAGGAGTTTCTTGAACCGCTTCGAATGTTTCCGTGCCATGGTTTTCTTGTCTCCCGGTTTCGCGCCCAAGCTGATCGATAGTGCCAGCCTAGGCCTTACAGCGGTCATTCGGTCGAAAAGTTACCCAAAAACCCCTCGGCCTGCCGCCGCCGAAAACCTCTTGCCTTTTTGCTTCAATCGATAACGTCAATGCCCATCGACCGGGCGGTGCCGGCGATGATCTTCGCCGCCTGTTCGGTGGAACGGGCGTTCAAGTCCGCCTTCTTCATGACCGCGATGTCCATGAGGGCTTTCTGATTGACCTTGCCGACCTTGTTCTTGTTGGGGATTCCGGATCCGGCGTCGATACCTGCCGCTTTCTTCAGGAGCGCCGCCGCGGGCGGACTCTTGACGACAAAGTCGAAGCTGCGGTCGGAATAGACATAGATTTCCACCGGAACCACGATACCCTTTTGCGCCTGGGTCGCGTCGTTGAAACGCTTGACGAATTCCCCGACCGGCACTTGCGCCTGACCCAGCGCGGGACCGACCGGCGGCGCCGGAGTGGCCGCGCCGGCAGGGCACTGCAACTTAATTTTGTTGACGACTTCCTTGCCTTGCTTTGCCATGACTTGTTCCCTCGCTGCCCTGATCTATAGAACGGGAATCCGGGGCTGCGAGCGCCCACGGCGCTCAAAGGCGCCTACGGCACCCAAACCCGATCCCCATCGTTACTCCAGGCGAGAAGCGGCCACGTCCAGTCGCCCCACTACCATGGGGCTTTATAAGCGGTTTGACGCCTCTAGACGCGCTCCACCTGGTGGTAACCCAATTCCACGGGCGTCGAACGCCCGAAGATGAATACGTTGACTTTAAGCTGACCCCGTTCCGGATAAACCTCCTCGACCACGCCTTCGTAGCTGCCGAACGGTCCTTCCTTGATGCGCACCTGTTCCCCGGCCTCGAACTCGACCTTGGGCTTGGGCTTTTCCTTGCCGTCGTCGATGACCTTGAGGATGCGGTTCATCTCGTCGTCTGGGAGCGGCTGCGGCTTCCGGGGGTCGGCCGAGACAAACCCGCTCACCCCGGCCGTTTCGGTGATGATGTACCAGGCGTCGTCGTTGTCCATGTCCATTTCGATGAACAGGTAGCCCGGGTAGGTTTTCTGATCCACGACGCGTTTCTTGCCGTCTTTCTTGACTTCCGAGACACTCTCAGTGGGAATGAGGATGGTGCGAATGACATCGCCCATCCCCTTGTTGCGGATTTTTTCCGCGATTAAATTTTTGATGCGTTCTTCCCGTTCGGGTTGAACTTTCAGGGCAAACCAAGTGGCCATCGCGACCCTTCCTAGGCAAACAGCCAGTGCTGGAACAGGCCGTAAGTGATCACGTATTGGAGAATCAAGTCGACGAGCCCAATGAAGAGGGTGAAAATTATCGCGCAGACAATCACCACATAAGTCGAACCCCAAGCTTCCGTCTTGGGGTCGAACAAGGGGAGAACCGTGGGCCAAATGACTTTCCGGAGTTCGTCGTCCATGTCGATGAGGTAATCGGACGAGACCGGCTTGCGGAACACCAGCCAGGCGAACAGACCCAGGAAGCCAAACAGCAGAATCAGGGAAATGATGAAGTCCACCGACATCACCCCGCCGGTGCGGCCAATCGCCCCGAAGGGGTGCCAGCGGAACCAGCTGTACGACGCATAGGCCGCGATAAGGACTCCCACCAACAGCGCCCCGATGCGGGACGGCATTCCCTGACCAGCTTTGTACATGGTACGAACTCCCCGTTTTCACTCACCAGCCCGGCATTGGAGAAAACCATGCCGGGCCGGTTGAATGCGCATAATTTATATGAAGGCCACTAAAAAATTTGTTTATGTGAAGCCCGCAAAGTTTACAGTTTTTGCGGGCATTCCCGAAAATGGCAGGGGCGGAGGGAGTCGAACCCCCAGCCGCTGGTTTTGGAAACCAGTGCTCTGCCAATTGAGCTACACCCCTGTTTTGCCTGAAACATTTGCCGCCAATAATTCAAACGACATTATCGTGCTGTTTGGTGAATGCGAGTGAATTCGCAGACTGTGGACCCAGTCTTTCCTAAGCCGGCGGCTGACATCCCTAACCGAAAAGTCCGGATTGCTTAGGTCATCCTTGTAGCGCTGACATACTCCCAAACCCACCTGCAAAGCAACAAACTCATTTATCGCCAGATATCTATTTTGGGATTCTTTTGCAAAACTTATGGGTTTGAATTTTCTGAACCAAAAAGAAAACATCCCGGCGATTTTTGCCACATTAGGCTTACTTCCGCGATAATTGTGTCTAAGTCCTTGCCTGGTAAACTCAATAACTTCCGCCAGAATATACGGATCCAGCACACCAATAAAACCAAAGTGCGCCTCGGCCATATTCAAAACTTCTCTGGTTATTGCTTCCCAGTCAATCTCAAGCTGTTGAAAGGCATCGCTCATGGGAACACGCGTCCGAATTCAGCCTTTGACAAAATATGGCGACTTTTTCAGATCTTCGTAAAAACCCTCTTCGGTAAAAATCCTATCCACCTCTCGAACGCCCTCAAGAATACCTTCCGTCGTTATGGTTTCTTCTTGACAATTAGGTTCCATTAGCGCATCAAAATGCCCGGATGGAAAACGAAACCCCTCTTTTCCGGAAATAATCACCATAGCAGCCTCCTAACATTTAACCGAGCCTACTATTGATTGTCAGTCACCCCTACTCGATAATCTCGGTGACGACCCCGGAACCGACCGTGCGCCCGCCTTCGCGAATCGCGAAGCGGAGCTGCGTTTCCATGGCGATGGGGGTCAGGAGTTCCACATTCATCTGCACGTTGTCGCCGGGCATGACCATCTCG